>JASGGF010000203.1:0-9285 GCA_047605145.1 Thermomicrobiales bacterium
GTAGATATGTTCCGCGCGCAGCCGCAGCCGCTCGCGGCTGGTCACCAGCAGCGACAGCCGGGGACAGCCGCGTACCAGCCCGGCCACGACCTCGGCGGCGGGCAGCAGGTGCTCGAAGGTGTCAAGCACCAGGAGCAACGGGGTGTGCCCCAACTGCGCGATCACCGCCTCCAGCGTTGCGTCCGTTTCCGGGACCGTGGCGCCGGTGGCCCCCGCGATGGCCGTCAGCAGCAGGTCAGGGGAGGGAACGGCATCCAGTTCCACCACGAGTCCGGCCTCGCCGCGCGCCGCAGCGCGCTGCAGCGCCGCCTCCGCCAGCCGGGATTTGCCCGCGCCAGCGGGGCCGGTCAGGGTGAGCAGCCGGTGCTTTCCTAGCAGGCGCTCCAGTTCCGCCAGCTCGCGTTCACGCCCGACCAGATCAGGGTCCACCGTTCCGGTGTGTACGAGAGGCGACATAACATCCATCGCTAGCGACGGATCATGCCAAGGAAGGAAAACGACCTCTTCGGTCATGGCGCCGATCTCGTCGCGGAGCGCGGTGGTCGCGGGATCAGGCGCCGCATCCAGCTCCTGCGCCAGCAGCGTCGCCAGCGTGTCGTACTGGGCCATCGCCTGCCGCCGCGCTCCCACGCGGCTGTAGAGCCGCATCAACGCGGCGTGCCCCGCTTCTTCCAGCGGCTCTGCCGCCAGCAACCGCTGCACGGCAGCGATAGCCGCCGACGTGTCCCCTCCCGCGTCGTGAAGCTGACCGAGGCGGGTCAGCAGGGCCAGATAGCTGACCCGCAAGTCAGTGCGCCGGTGCGCGGCCCACTCCTCGTACGGGTCTTCGGGCAAGAGATCGCCGCGGTACAAATCCGCCGCGCGCTCGGCGGTTGCCGGGTCATCGTCCAGCCAGGCGCGCTGCACCGCCCCGGTGAACGCGTCGACATCCACCCAGGTCTCCGCCGGGTCGCCCAGCACCACGTCGTCGTGCTCGCGCGTCAGGACGCGGCCCGTGGCGCCGGCGGCTTCCAGCCGTTGGCGGGCGCGGTGCACCGCCACGCGCAGGTTGTTGGCGGCGGCATCGCTGGCCAGATCCGGCCAGAGGGTCTCCATCAGGTGCTCGCGGTGCAGCCGCCGTTGCGGTTGCAACGCCAGCAGCTTCACCACCGCCGCCGCGCGGCGCTGGCCCCAGGCATCTGCGGGCAGCGCGCGTCCGGCCACCACGACGGTGAAACCGCCCAGCAGGTGTACGGCGAGTGGGGTAGGGGCATGCATCGGCGTCGCTCCCGGGTACGCCCGCACCGCCGGATTGGCCGCGCGGGCGGGGAGCCTCCAGCGTACGGAGCAGGCCGCTGCCGGTCAAGCAGGTGCAGTAATGGCCCGGTAATGGCCGCAACGCACGCTGATGGCAGCCGGGAAAGACGCGCGTAGGGCGCGCCGGGGGCCGGCGAACCGAAAGGACCACGATCATGTTCACGAATGCGACAGGTTCCCTGACCAATCGCCTGACCGCCACCCGCCGCGCCGCGCTGGGCCGGGCGGGCGTGCTGGCCGCCGTGTCCTGCCTCACCATCGGGCTGGCCGTGGCCGAGCCGCTGGCGACGACTGCGCCGCATGTTGAGGCGAAGGGGAAAGGCAAGGGCGGCAAGGTCGTGACCCGCACGTTCTCGTCGCCACAGGCGGTGGTGATCAATGACAACACCACGGCCGATCCGTACCCGTCCACCATCGTGGTCTCCGGCTTCAAGAAGGGGGTGGTCACGGATGTCAACGTGACGCTGCGCGGCTACAACCACAGCTACCCCGACAACGTCGATGTCATGCTCATGGCCCCGAACGGCGCCAGCACTATCCTGATGACCGACGCCGGCGGCGTGACCGACGCTTCCAGTCTCACCATCACCCTGGACGACGAGGCTGCAACGCAACTGCCGGACGCCACGGCGCTGCAGAGTGGTTCATTCATCCCTTCCAGCTACGGCGTCATCGACACCTTCCCCACGGTTCCAACGCCTCCCAGCGTCAACCTCTCCGTGCTCGACGGCGGCAACCCCAATGGCGAGTGGCGCCTGTATGTCGTCGATGACGCTGCTGGCAACGTTGGCGCCTTCAGCGGTGGCTGGGATCTGGAAATCACCGCCAAGCTCAAGAAGAAGAAGCACCACGGCAAGCACTGATGCCGCCCGCCGAATGTCATCCCGACGCAGGAGGGATCTCGTCGTCACGACCCAGCGCCGCAGCCGATTCGCGCCACGCGATGAAGGAACACACCATGCATACTCCCCACCCGCTCACGATCTGGACCCGCCGCATCCGCGTCCGCCTCGCCCCGTTCGCCGCCGGCGCCAGCCTCCTCGCGCTGCTGGCGGCGCCAGTGGCGGCGCAGGACACTCCGACCGCCAACGCAGCGGCCCAGCCCGGCGCCGTCAACATCGAGCTGATCCTCGATGTCTCTGGCTCGATGGCGGAGCCGCTCGGTGAGGGCGCCGGGCAGACGCGCATGGCCGCCGCCCGGAGCGCGCTGCGCGAGGTCATCTCCGGGATGCCGGACGATGCGCCGCTCAATGTCGGGTTGCGGCTCTACGGCCACGTGGGCAGCAACGCCGAGACCGACCGCGCCCGCAGTTGCCGCACGACCGAACTGGTGGCGCCGCTGACCGGCATCGACCGCACGGCGCTGCTGGCGCGCATCGACGGCGCCACGCCCACCGGCTGGACCCCGCTGGCCCGCGCACTGCAGGACGCCGCCGCCGACTTCGCGCCCGGCGAACGCAGCGCCAACGCCATCATCATGGTCACCGACGGCGAAGACACCTGCGGCGGCGACCCCTGCGCGGTGGCGGCGGCGCTGCACGCAGCGGACGTCGCGGTCACCACGCACGTCGTCGGTCTGGCGCTCACCAGCGACCAGCAGGCGGCGGTACGCTGCATCGCGGAGGAGGGCGGCGGCCAACTCTTCACCGCCGGCAACGCGGACAGCCTGCGCGGCGCCATTGAAACGGCGTATCAGGAGGTGGTCGCCACGCCCGCACCGGCGACGGCGGAGGTCGAACTTCGTGGTTACCTAGGCGGCAATGCCTTCGCCGCGCTGCCGGAAGCGGAAGATGGCGCCTTGGCGGTGGTAGCGGTGGGCGCCTATGACGGCAGCCACCTCCCCGTCGTCATCCAGAACCGCACCGGCGCGGATGTCCAGCTGGTCGAGGTGAGCGCGATGGCGCGCAAAAACGGCGCGCTGATCGCCAGCGGTAGCGATCAGGGGCTGGCGCCGTTGCTGGTGGAGGCCGATGGCTACGCGTTCGGCGACATCTACTTCGGCACGGAGCTGGCGGACGGCGCGGAGTTTTCCTTCACGTTGCAGGCGCAGCCCGCGAACGAGGCCGACGCCTCATGGCGCGACCTGACCGTTTCGGACGCCAACGCCACCGGCGATCTGGTGATCGCCATCCTCCAGAACGACCACGAGGTCGGCGTGGGCGGCGTCACGATCACCGCCGATGTGGCCTGCTTCGACGCCAGCGGCTCCCTGCTGGATGTCGGCTTCGGTCCGGCGGGCGCGACACTGCTCGCGCCCGGCGCCAGCGCCCCCGCTCAGTTCGGCCTGCCGGAGGCCAGCGCCGATCTGCAGACGGAAACCTGCCCGCTCTTCCTCATCGCCGGCCACGGCGACGTCGCCCCCTGAGCGCGGCGTCCGGCAACCCCCCGGCGCGGCGGCAGCCTCCGTCGCGCCGGGGCCGCTCGTGTCTGGTACGGTGAAAGCCGCGACACTGGCTGGGAAGGCAACGAGGCGGCAGGTGCAGGTCTGGTACATCTCGTTCCACGGCGGGGATGACACCGGCGAGTGGAACAATATTCACGTCTACGATCTCGACGGGAAGCCGCTGGGCAAGGCGCTGGCAGTGCACACGCTGCCGGCCGGGCTGGAACTGCGCGAGTTGCGCGGTTTCGCCTTTGGCCCGGATGGCGCACTGTACGTCGCTAACGCGTACCAGCACGCCTCGCAGGTGCTGCGCTTCACCGGCGATGTCGATGCCAGGGGCCAGCATCGCTTCATCGATATCTTCGTGGATCGCCATCAGGACAACCCGGGGCTGGCCCACCCCTTCGATGTCTCCTTCGGCCCCGACAACAACCTGTACGTGCCGAGTCAGGACACCAACGTCGTCGGGCGCTACCACGGCCCGCACGCCGCCGGCGATATCGCGGGCACGCCGATGCCATTCCCGGACGCGCTGGCGGACGAGAACCTGAAGCATGTTCCGCCCGGCACCTTCGTGCCCTCGGCGGAGCACCTGCCTGATGGCGTGCGCACCGTCCGCCGCACCATCTTCGGGCAGGATGGCGACCTCTACGTGGCGGACCGCGACACGGATAGCGTCAAGCGCTACGAGACGCCGAGCGGCAAGCTGCGCGCGGTCTATCAGCATCACAAGCTGAACAAGCCGGTGCACCTCGCGCTCCGTCCCCACGACGGCGCGCTGCTGGTAGGGAGCCGCGAGCAGAGCGCCATCTACACCGTCCATCCGGACGACGGCGCGTTGCATGAGTTGGTGAAAGGCGAGGCGGGCGGCCTGAACGCGCCCGCCGGCATGGCTATCGGGCCGGATGGCAAGCTGTACGTGTGCAGCCGCCTCGGCAAGAGCATCCTGCGCTTCGACGCCCACACCGGCGCGCCCGATCCGGAGCCGTTCATTAGCGGCCTGGGGGACTACCCGGAGTTCATCTCGCTGGTGGACCGCAAGTAAGCACATCGCCGCTGCACACCGGGTGCGGCAAGCAAAAGCCCCTCACCCTTCGCAAAGGGAGAGGGGTTGGGGTGAGGGTCCTTCGGCGCGCCTACTTCCGGTTCTTCTTCCCGTGCCGCTTCTTGCTTTTCCCCTTGCCATGGCCCTTGTGGCGGGCGCTCTTGTGCTCGGTATCCTCGATGGTGGTGTCGTCGCTGGCGGCGAGGCACATCGCGATGATCGTGGCCTGCTGCTGCGCGCTCGCGCCGTCAAACTCGCAGTACCAGTCGTTGGTCTCCAGCCGGGCCATGTTGGTCAGCAGCGCCGGGCTTGGGATCGAGTTGAAGAAGCCGCCGCCAATCGGGATGTAGCCGCTCGGGCAGACCGCATTGGCGTTGACCACGCCCGAATTGGTGAACGTCGTCGTCTTGTAGACGTAGCGCACCGAGGGCAGGGGCGCCGCCGTCGAAGCCTTGCTCCCCTTGTTGCTTTTCTTGTTCTTGTTCTTGTTGTTGTTCTTGGCGGCCTCGGTCCCCGGCGCGCCGAGCGCGGCCAGCCCCAGCGCCGACCCGGCCAGTATCGCCGCCAGCGCCCCGCGACGGCTGCTTCCGGTTCCCGCGTCGGTTTCAAGTGTGTTTGGCATCTCGGTCATATCCGACTCCTGCGATGTCGCCTGTTGCGTACGCAACGCGCAAGATAGACGGACTGCAATAACCTGTCTACCTAGGTAGTTCGTTTGGAGCCGCCACGGCGTCAAGCCTCCGCCCTCCACCGCGTGCTCCCAAACCCTGATGTCATTCCGACGAAGGAGGGAGGAATGACATCGGTGAGGTGAGGGTTCGCGGTAGGAGGCGGAGCGTTGGCGCCAGGGTCGTGGCGCCGGATGCGCAAACGTGGGGCGGGAGCTTGCGGCCCCGCCCCACTACAGCTCGCGATCAGCACATTACAGCGTGCCCAGAATCTCCAGCAACTTGTCCTCGTGCGCGGAGTCATCGTCGGTGCGCAGCGGGTTCACCATCAGCGTGTCGAACCCGAGCGCCAGCCGCGTCCGCAGCTTGTCCGCGATCTCATCCGGCGTGCCGTACACCACCAGATCATCGATCAGCTCCGGGCTGACCGAGCCATCAACCGCCAGCGGGTAACCGGCATCGGCGAACATCCGCGCGTAGAACGGCGCGGCGGCGTAATAGCGCAACTGCTCCCCGGCGCGACGGTGCACCTCCTCACGGTCGGTGCTGACCATCGCCGGCACGTGCACCAGCAGCGGCGGCCGCTCCCGCCCGGCCTGATCCGCGCCCAGCTGCAGCGCCGGCATCGCGACGGCTTGCAGATAGGCGGTGGGGCAGTTCCAGCTCATCGCCCCGTCCGCCAGACGCCCAGCCAGCCGGAACGCGGGCGCCCGTAGCGCCGCAATAGGCACCGGGGTGCCGGGCGCGCTCGGGAAGCTGGCGTCCACCTGGTAATACTCGCCGGAGAAGTGGACGGAGCCCTGCTTCAGAGCAGGCTGCACCACCTCCAGGTATTCCTCCAGCTCCCGCAGCGGGTGCGCGAAATCGACGTGGTAGACATCGACCATGGTGCGCGCGTGGGCTGTGCCGATGCCGAGGTTGAAGCGTCCCGGCGCCAGCCCCTCCAGCGACTGCGCCTGCGTCACGAACGCCAGCGGGTGTCGGGTAAAGGCGGGCATGATGCTGGTGCCCAGCACGATGCTTTCCGTCTTCACCGCCGCCGCCGCCAGCAGCGTCAGGGTGTCGATGCCGGTGGCCGGCATCACCATCCAGGCGGCGGTCACCCCCGCCTGCTCGGCACGGACGCACAGGTCCACGGCGGTATCGGCGCTGCGCGGGAAAAAGGCGACGCCAACGCGCTCCCGGTCAGTAGCCATCAGGTGTTCGCTCCCCGTGCGCTAGTCGGCGGCGTTGCGCAGCGGCATGCCGTGCTCGCGCCGCGCCTCGTTGCCTTCGTAATCGAAGGAGGTCTTGAACGGCTCATGCTTGCCGTGCCACCCGACGTGGAAGACCGATTCCACCGCCGCCGCCTGCTCCTCATCGCTCATCGGCTGCCAGTTCTGCCCGATAGCGAGGTTCTGCTGCAGCACCTCCAGCGAATCGGTGCCCACGCACAGCGAGGAGATCGGCTGCGAGGCGGCGTAGCGAATGGCGTCCACCGCCGAGATGCTGATGGAGGGGTCTTCGAAGAGGTGACCGTTCGCCAGGCTCTTCATGCCGATCACCCCGACGCCCTGCTCGGCGGCGATGGGCAGGATCTCGCGCTGAAAGGAGTTGAAGCTGGCGTCCAGCACGTTCACCGGCATCTGCAGGCTGTCCCAGTGGAACCCCTGCGACAGCATCCGCCGGAAAATGGACGGGCTCTTATGCCCGGTGAACCCGATGAAGCGGACCTTGCCCTCTTCCTTCGCCTTCACCATCGCCTCGATTGCGCCGCCCGGCGCGAAAATGCGGTCCGGGTCATCGCCCCAGGTGACCTCGTGGATCTGCCACAGGTCGAGATAGTCCGTTTGCAGCCGGCGCAGGCTCTCCTCCAGCTTGATCATCGAGCTGGCCGCCGTGCGGTCGTGCGCGCAGTTTTTGGTCATCAGGAAGGCCTTTTCGCGGTAGCCATCCTGCGCCAGCGCCCGGCCCATCCGCTCCTCGGAGAGGCCGTCGTTGTACTCCCAGGCGTTATCGAGGAAGGTCATCCCGCCGTCGATCGCCTCGTGGATGATGCGCACCCCGGTCGCCTCGTCCGGCACGCCGATGTGGAAGCCACCAAGGCAGAGCATGGAAACGTCCACGCCGGTAGTGCCGAGGGGACGAGTGGGAATGCCGCCGCTCATGCCATGCTCCTCTGTGTGCGCCATGCCGGCAGCATATCGCCGGTCAATCCTTACAGGTACGATACCGGGGTCTGCCGCTGCGGGCAACAGGGGTATTTACTGGCTGAACACTGAACACTGCACAGGGGAGAGGGTAATGCCGGATCGACAGCTGGTCAGTTCGGGCGGGCCGTTCGAGCGCAAATATGGCTACAGCCGCGCCGTGCGGGTTGGCGACCATGTCTTTGTCGCTGGCACCGCCGCCTTCGCGGACGGCGCTCCGGTGGCGCCCGGCGATGCCGCTGCCCAGACGCGCCACATCCTGGCGGTGATGGCCGCTGCGTTAGAAGAGGCCGGAGCCACGCTGGCGGATGTCACCCGCTACCGCATCTTCGTCACCAACATGGACGATTACGACGCCGTGGGGCAGGAGTTTGGGCGCGTCTTCGGCGACATCCGCCCAGCCGGCACGATGGTCGGGACCAGCGCGCTGATTCACCCCGATCTCGTGGTCGAGATCGAGATCGACGCCATCATCGGCAGCGGCGCCGCCGATGACGGCGATGACGATGTCGTCGCGGTTGACGAGGTCAGTTCCTGACTCTCAATCCGCGCCAGGCAGCCTAGCGTGTGACCGACCGGCCGTTGCGCGTGCTGCGGTCCACATCCGTATCGGTCGAAGCCCGGCCGCTCGACTCATCGCCCATGATGGGACCGCCAAGGACCGGGGTCATCACGGGGCCGCCCATGATCGGCCCCATGACCGGGGCGGCGCCGACGATCACGAGCCCGGGGATCATCGCCGGGAGCGCGCCACTACCGACGCCCGGGCCAAAACTCGATTCGCCGCAGGCCCCGGCGTCGCCATTGACGACACACGTTGGTGCGGTGCTGCGCGATGTCTCCGAGCTGGAAACGTGCGGCCGGGACTGCGCAGATGCCGGGGCGGCGACCGCCAGGAACACGCCCGCTGCCACGAGACCGACGTTCACCTTGCGCATGATGTACCCCTTTCCATTGTTCGCGGCAATGACGTCACTGCCACGCCTTCCATGCACAGTGGAAGCACCGGCCATGCCACGCGGCGTAGCGCGCGCCACAACCCGGGGCGCCGCTGTCGCGGATTTGACCTGAGGCGTGTTTTGTCGTGGGCAGCTTGGCGCCAGCGCCGGTGATGCAATGGCGGTGTCCCCCGGGAACGGCCCGGGGGCGCCGCCGCACACGGAAGCACCTGCCATGGACACCACATTGATCGATCAGTTGGCGCGTCGGGGAGCCCTCATCGCCTCGCGCCGCCGGGCACTCAGTGGTCTAGCCGCCAGCGTGGTCGCCCTCACCGGTGGCCTGTTCCTCGCGGACGACGACGCCGCAGCCCGGCGCCAGCAATCGCGCCGCAAGAAAGATCGGAGGAAGAACAAAAACAAGGGCAAGAAAAAGAAGAAGGGCCGGGGGACGACGGCCCCGCCAACAACGCCGCCACCGGCCCCGCCCGTGAACGAATGCGCCGGGAAGAACTGGTGCGTGGACCGCAACCAGATGTGTGGCGATCCGTTCGGCAGCGGTAAGTGTCTGGTTGAGGCAGGCGGCGGCAATATCTGCGCCGAAATCCTGTTCCAGGCGCAGTTCTGCACCGATTGCGAGGAGCCTGCCTGCGTTGGCTGTCGGTGCGTGTTGGCGGCTGGGGGCGGTGACCGCTGCAACAACGGCGCGACCGGCGCGGACTTTATCTGCGTCCGCCCGGTTTGAGTATTTGGCGCCGCCCCCAAT
>JASGGF010000204.1:0-9265 GCA_047605145.1 Thermomicrobiales bacterium
GCGTCGGCTTTGTCTGTCAGGCGTAGGCGCGCTGTGGCTAGTTGACTGGCGCCGCCGACTTCGCCCACGACTCCGGTGGCGGGGTCGAATTGGATGTGGAGATCTGGTCGGTGGATCAGACCAACTGCTTCGTGCGAACGCGTCAATGCGAGCCTAGTCCAGAGTGTTTGGCGCCGGCTGTTCGATCATTCCGCGCTCGATCAAGGCGGGAAAGCACGGTGCGGAGGATGGTCCGCACCGTGCCGAGGGGCGTGCAGGGCTATACCCGCTGGCGGACGGCGCCCTGCACTCCGTTAGCGTATCAGGGCGCGCATCCCAACACAGGCTCCGTTCGACACGTTCGCTCGCACCATCGTGCCGCAGTCCCTTCCGGCAATGCGTCCGTGCCTTAGGTCTGGGCCTTGGGCCGCATGCTGGCCACCGTCACCACCCCGACGAGAAACACCACGCCACCGGCCATGAGGCCGATGGTCGTTGGGTAGTCGTACCAGCGCTCGACGGCGGAGTTAGCGCCGATGGCGGCGTCGAGTTGCTCACCCGGCTCCGCGACGATGCGCGTGTTGCTGTCCTGCTCAAACACCTTCTCGACGCAAAAACCCACGACAAGCGCGAGCACAACCACCAGAAGCATTCGCCCCAGCATGACCCTTCCTCCATCCCATACGTTCTCATATCCACCCCGATGATGCATGGTGTGGTGCAGTCGTGCATGTGTGCACGCAACGATGAGCCAAACTGTTCCCAACCGGCTACGCGAAGGCGCCGCGAGGTGCGGTCACTGGGGACAATCGACAGGACGATCACGTTGCCTGGAATCCTTCATCAAGACAAGCCCGGCGCGTTCATCCGCCAGCGGCGACGTGCGCTGCACATGAGCCAGGCCGAGCTGGCCCAGCGCGTGGGCGTCACCCAGACCCGCATCTCCGAGATTGAGCTGGGGCGAGGGGCGAGCGTGAGCGTTGAACTGGCCGCGAGAATCCTGCACGTGTTGGCGGATCTCGAGGCGGCTGAGTTTGAACGCATGCTGTACGACGAGGCGCCCGGGATGCTTGACGCGTGACAACGCAAGACTGGGTAAACACCACCGGCGGCCATTGCGGCCGCCGGTGGTGTTGGGTGAGGAATCGCAGCGCGGCCCGTGAGGTTGGGATGCTCTGCGTTGCGCGGGGCCTCGGGTGGGGAACGGGATCCCGAGCGTGCCCCCGTGATGCGCACTCGACCATCGCACGCAACGTCCGCTAGAAATCGCTACGGACCGCCCGTGCTCACGTCTTCGGCTTGCCGCTCGCCGCGTCGGCAATCGGCCGGCTCAGCACCGCGTAGATCCCGATGGCCACGATGAACACCACCTGCCACTTTCGGGCCAGAGCCGCGAGATTGAGCTGGCCGGCATAGCCCAGCGTGACGGCCGCCAGGATGGCGGACAGCACCGCTGCAATGCCGCGCTTCTGTCGCGCCGTGAAGTTGGGAGGCTGGTTGGTGATCTCGCTGGGGATGAGTGACGCGCCGTCGTAGAGAGCATTGACACAACAAGGGAAGACCTGTCCGTAGCGTGACTTCCGATCACAATCACCCTCGTGGTTAACCTACTATATAAGCGGATGGTCGGGGCTGTGACAGACTGCGCCAGGATCCGGGCGTGGGAGCTTGGGCCGTTGGGGGAATCAGCAAGGGGCATGCGGTGGACTCATCAACGTGGGATAACCTGACCCGGTCAGTGCAGGCGGTTCTCACCCGGCGGCGGCTGGGACGACTTGCCGGAGGCGTGGCGCTGGCTGCGGCTGTCTCGGCGGTCGTTTCTGGCAACGAGTCCGAGGCGAAGCGCCGCGTCCGGGGCGAACACAACATCCGGGGCAAGAAAGCCATCATGTGCATCGATGGCGAAACCCGCCGGGTGCCGAAGAAGAAGCGTAAGAAGTACCTAAAGCGGGGGGCGACGCGTGGCGCGTGCCAAGTCACGCCGCCCGTGTGCGTGCCGAAATGCCCGGCTGGCGCCTGCGGTGATGATGGCTGTGGTGGCCAGTGCCCGGCGTGTCCCATGGGACAGGTCTGTGCGGACGGGATCTGCCAGGGTTGCTCCGTCTCCTGCGATGTGGCCACGGAGACGCCAGCCGAGTGCGGCGAGACGCTCCGGACGGCGCTCCTGACCGGCGGCAACGTCTACGTCTGCCCCGGGGAGTACGAAGGAACCTTCGTCCTCTCCACGAACGTCAACGTCTATGGCGCCGGGAGCGGAACCGACCCGGCGACAAACGCCATCCTGACCGGCAGCGATACCTACCAGACCATGACAGTGGAGTCTCCGATTACGGTCAGGCTGGCGAACGTGCGTCTGACGAACGGCTATTCGACCTATGGCGCCAACCTCTACATCGACGACGCCGTGGCGAACGTGACAACGACCGACTGCGTCTACGCCCAAGGGCGCGGCGAGTACGGGCAGGGCATCTACGTCTACTACGGCACGCTCGCGGTGGACCGGTGCCAGTTCCGCAACAATGAAGGCAACTACTACGGCGGGGCCATCCTCAATTACTACGGGACGGTGACGCTCGCCAACTCGCTCTTCCAGGACAACATCGGTGAGAGTGGCGGCGGCGCGCTATGCGCCTACGATAGCCCCGGCGCCATGCAGGTGACTGGGTGTACCTTCACCGGGAACACCTCGGACTATGGCGGAGCGGTGTACATCTACGACGGCGCTGCCTCGTTCAGCAATTCGACGTTTACCCGCAATACGGCCGAGACCGGCGGGGCCATCTACGTCTACAACGGCCCGGCCACGCTGGACGCCACAGTATCCATCACGAACAACACGGCAACCGATCTTGCGCCGAGTGGCGGTGGTGTGATGGTGGTTGGTGGCACGTTCACCCGGAACGGCGCGACGATCTCCGGCAACACCCCGGACCAGTGCATTGGCGCTGGCTGCTAGATAGCACAACCGATGGACCGCCCCGCTCACGAGCGGGGCGGTCGCGTCGAGAGGGAAGCAACCTTGGACGGAACACGGTTTGATCGCTTGGCGCGCGGGGTCGGGAAGACGGGCTCCCGGCGCGCTTTTACCCGCTGGGCGGCGTCTGGACTGGCGGGCGTGGCGGTAGTGGCGCAGCGGCGTGGGGCGTCGGCGGAGCCATGCCCGGCTGGGAACTATTTTGATGGCAACAACTGCCTCCCCTGCCCGCCAGGGTCCTACACCGACATGCCTGACCAGACCATCTGCATTCTTTGCGCGCCTGGTAGTGCGCAGCCAGACTCCCAGCAGACCTCTTGCCCACTTTGCGTGCCAGGGACCGTGCAGCCGCTTGAAGGGCAGACATCTTGCACGGCCTGTGCTGGCGGCACGGCTCAGCCAGGGAGCGGGCAAACCACCTGTCCGGCCTGCGCCGATGCTGCGACGCCACCGGGCAGCGCAGCGTGCAGCGAGGGCGGCATCTGTCCGCCGAAGCGCAAGTTCTGCTCCGGCCGCAACGGCCAGAAGAGCCGATGCTGCAAGCGCCATAAGAAGTGCGGGCACCGACGCAGCGGCAAGGCGCGCTGCCGACGGCAGGCACGGCACTGCGGCGGGAAAAACCGGAATCTACCACGCTGTCGCGCGAATCGACGCTGATGGCGTGCTAGCGTTTACTCAGCATCGTTATCCACCTCTCTGCACCCAGACCACAGGCCCGGCGATGCTGCCGGGCCTGTGGTCTGGGGGGACGAAAGAACGATCGAGACGTCGCCTCGATGGCTGTCAGGTCTGCTGCTTGCCACTCACCGCGTCTGTGGCAGGGCGCAGAACGGCGGTATAGAGGCCGGAGGCCACCAGGAAAATCACGAGCCAGGTCCGGCTCAGGTCTGCCAGATCAAGGCTATTGGCGTACCAGAGAGACACGATAGCGAACACCGCCGCGATGAACGCCGCAACGCCGCGCTTCTGCCATGGGGTGAAGTTCGGCGGCAGCTGCTTCAGCCAGTTGACCACAAGCGCCGTTAAAAGGCCGTAGACGACCAGCCAGAGATCGTTCGTTGCCACCGTGGGGGCCGGAATGGTGACCCCCTGAGCCATCGCCAGGCCCGGGAAGCCGATGTACAGCCCCAACGCCAGCCAGACCGCGCACCGGCCGATCATACCCTTTGTGAAGGACCGCAGGCGCTTCCACGTTGATGTCATAGCGATGATCCTCCCCGTCAAGGCAAACGGCGCCGCTGGCTACGCGGCCTTCCCTTCACGCCAGACCTTGGCTCCGTCGTTGAACAGCGTCACGTCTTCGAACTTCCAGATGTTGCGGTTGTTGCCGAGGTCGGTCTTGCCCTCGAACCACGGCGTGCGGCCCGTCTCGGCGGCCCACGCGATCACGGCCTTGGTGACCACGCCCGCCGGATCCGCCAGCTCGAACGCCGCCTCCAGAGCCGCCGGCGTCAGCCACGCGGGCAGTCCTTGATAGACCGGCACATTGGGCAGCGCGGGCCCACCACCCGCCAGACTCGCCACCATGGCGTCCCGGTAGCGGCCACACGTAGCCCGGCTCACCGCGTTGATCTCGTAATGGCCCAAGATGCGGTCCGCCCAGTCAGCCTGCGCCAGCTTTGGATACTTCGTCTGCCACTGCCGGATCTGCCACGCAATCGTCCGCTCCTGCGCGGCATTGATCTTGCCGGTCCGCGCGTCCTCCGCCTCGATGGTTAGCGACCAGACGTTCGGATCCCAGCCGTAGCGGTCCAGCAGCTTGCGCGCCCGCGCGTCCGGGCTGTTGACATCGCCCTGCGTCCACGGTCCATCAACGTCCGGGATCACGCGCAGCAGCGACCCGTCCTGCTGGACCATCACGGTGCTGGAGGCCGAGACGCCCAGCCAGTGCTCCAACGACCCGGTCGTGTAGCCGTCCTGCACGTGCAGCCCGATGCCCTCGATGGCGTCGTCTCCGCGCCCATTGCGGTTCGTGATCTTCTTCGCGCGGATCGTGGACGCCTGCGCGGGCGAGAGCCCGAACCGCGCCGCGTGCGCGCTGTTGGACAGGTCGTAGATCACCGGGGTCCAGTCGCTCACGGGTGGCTCCTCTTCTTCCAGCAGCGGCAGGGCGTCGATCAGCTGCGCGGCCCGCTGCCCGTAGTCCGCCGGGTTGTTGCCGTCGCTCCACGGCGCGTACCGCTCGATCAGTTGCGCGATGGTGGTCAGGTCGGCGTAGACCGGCCCGAGCAGGTACGGCCCCCAGTTGGCCGCCGCCGCCGCGTAGCTGGGGTACCGGCGCCACGTGCCCTTCGTCGCCTGCTCGGCCGGCGGGTTCTTGACGGCCCACAGGTTCCGCAGTTCGCGCCCGTAGAACGCCAGCCCCTCGGGGTCGGTCTCGTTGCTGCGCTCGATCCACCCCATCGCGGCCCCGAGGCGCGTCAGCCCCAGCGGGGCCAGTACGTCGTAGATGGCGTCGGCCTCGGCCAGCGGCGGCGGCACGACGCCCGGCACAACGGTGCGGGACAGATGCGCCCGGAAGGAGGCGCGGTCGGTGTTGCCGGTGGCGCGGAACGGTGTCTGCGGCGTGATGGTCATGCCGCCTCCCATAGCGTTTTCTGCCCAAGCGGGTGCGTATCGACACGAGGGCGAGAGGGGCACGACCAGCTGCGGCCCGGTGTCTCGTAAAGCGCCGTCCAGCCGGCAGCCAGAAGGCTTGTACCGGGCTCATGGCGCAGCGTGTAGGTCACGATCCGGCGGTAGCCGAGCGCCTTGGCGGCCCGCCACGCCGCCCCATAGAGCATGCTGGCAGCGTTCCGGGCGCCATCGGTGCAGCAGCGCGTCACTTCGAGGGTGTAGCCATCATCGAGGCGCCTGGCGACTGGCCGGCCAACCATAATCACGCCCCGCACTGCATGGCCATCGTTGACCGCGATCCCGAACTTCCACCCTTGCGGAGGCTGATGGTGACGATGGTGCTGAGCGATAAATGCGCTGGCCTCAGCTTGCGTGATCGGCTGCAGCTCGAGATTCACGGCATTCGCCTCCGGCGCCGCACCCGATCCTGAATGCGCTGCAGGAGCCGCCCGCGATCCCGGCGACTCCCCCAGCGGTGTCCCTGCGGCGGGCGGGCAGGCCCAGCGGGGTCGGGCCCCGGCGGCTCCGGCAGCGCACTCGCGAGACCGGGCAGGGGCACGATGTACCCGGCATCGTCAAACAGCCGCCGAACGCCCAGCCGCAGCGGCCGCCAGTACGCGGTATCGGCCGGCCCGCGCACGATCCCAGCCCGCTCGTTGAGCGCGTTCACGATCTCGCCGTTGCCCACATAGATCGCCACGTGGCTCGCCCGGTTGCCCAGCCGTACCTCGCGGCCGCCCTGCGTGTCCGAAAAGATCAGGTCTCCGGGCTGCAGGGCGCCGGAGACCTCGCGGCCCAACTGGAATTGCGCGTGCGAGTCGCCCGTCAGATCGTGGCCGGTCGCCTGGCGCCAGCAGAGCACCACGAAACCGCTGCAATCGGTGCAGCGCGGCTCATCCGGCGGCGTGCAATAGGCACCCCCTACCCCCGACAGCGCCGCCTCTACGAAGTATCCGCGTGGCGTTATCACCGCCGCTCCGGCAGCGCCAGTAGCGTGATGGTCAACGCCATCGTTATCGCGATCAACAGATACCGGGCATCCGCTGCGCTCACTTGCCCATCTCCAACAACACAAAGAGCGCCGGCCAGACGATTGCTCGTCCGCTCCGGCGCTCCATTCAGCGCGTACTAGTTGGCGGCAGTATACCGCTGTGTCGTTATTCCAGCCGCAAGAAAGCCCGAACGGCACGCCACGCGCCACGTCCCCGATCGCAACAAGGAGCAGTGTGCTCGCACCAGATGTCGCCTAGCAGGCGCCGCGCACTTACCCCAGGCCGCTGCTGCTGTCGCCGTCGCCACAGCTCCACCATGATCGGCAGGTTGAATGCCACGGTCTCGGCCGTCCACCAGATGACCGACAGCAGCCACAGCAGGTACGTGTAGGGCCCCCGGCTGCTGGCCCCGAACGGGGCGATCTTGAGGTACGACAGCGACAACTGCCCTACCACCACCACGGTCATGCACACCACGGCAGAGGCGGACCGGGATTGCCGGTCCGGAGTGCCGATGATCCGCTGCCACACAAACTGAATCAACAAACAGAAAAACACCAGGATCGTCAGGACGCCACTCAGTTGGGTGTTGAACTCACTTGCGGTCATCGCGCTCCATCCTGACGCTGTTCAGCGGGAACCGCAGTTGCTCCCGGAGCTCCTGCTCGGTGCGCTCCCATGCCCGCGCGGCCTGATCTGCGCGCTCACGCTGCCGCCTGGCTTCTTCGCGCACTTCGCGGTGCTCGCGCTGCCCCCCACCCAGCCAGTCACGCAACCGCGACAGGAGGGTGCGCTGCGGCGCCTGGCGTGGCATAGCGGCCATCACTCCACCTCGACCCCGGGCCACCACGCCCAGCCGACCCAGAGTGCCGCAATGATCCGCGGGATCTCGACCAGAATCGCGATGTCGTTGACCGGGATCGCCAGCCCCCACAGGGCGTAGACGCGATACGCGCTCCAGATCACACCGCAGCTGAGCAGTACGAACGCCAACGACCAGGCGCGACGCCCCTGCAGAATCTCTCCTTCGGTCCGGGTCGTGCGCCACGGACGCTGCGGCCGATACCGCTTCAGGTTGATACGCGTGCAGCCGGCGGTCGCCCACAGGAACACGATGCCGATCAACAGCGTGGCCACCAGCACAGCGGCGTTGTATCCCGGCAGGGCGTGCAGGTGCTCCCAGGCGCGATTCACGCGCTCCATGGTGGATCCTCCTTCACGAGCGCCAACGACGGTTCCGGCGCGAAGATCTCATTGGGATCAATCGCCGGTAGCAGCAGATCCACGACCGCGTCGGCCCGCTCCCGGATCAACCGCGACCTCTCCAGAATGGAGTCCGTCGCTGGTCTCGTCGGTAGCGGCTTCTGCCAGGGCCATTGCCACTGCATGTCACGTCCTCCGTCGCGGGGCGATCACGTCCAGGATCTCGGCCATGCGGCGATCAAGCGAGGCCAGGCCCTCACGCTGCTGCGCAAACCCCTCGGCCACAATGCGGCTCTGGCTTTCGCTGACGTTCGTCATTTTCTCCAGCGACCCGCTGGTCTTGCTCAGCTCGGCCGTCAGGTCCGCGATGATCTTGTCCTGGCCGTCGAGATGGCGCTTCAGCAGGTAGCCGCCCAGGATCGCCATGATGCCGGCGACCCACATCCAGGCGCCTTGCCCCTCTGTCGGCATCAGCCCCGCGAGGCCGTCCAACCCGTCGGCCAGCAGCATCACCGGTGATGACCCCGGTGGCGATTCGGCTTTCGCCCGTACAGTGCCTGCGCCTGCGCGGCATCCCACGTGCCCGGCGCCGCCTGCTCGCCCTGTACGCAGCTCTCGCCCGGAGCCCGCCACGGTCCGTCTGGCAGCCCCAATACCGCGTGCCCGATCACCTCGTGGCACGCCACCGGCGCAAACTCGTCTGGCTGGTAGTCGATCGTGGCCGCGAACTCGACCCGCGCCTTGGTGATCACGCCATGCTGCGCTATAGGAAACGCGACGCCCGCGTGCCACCCATACGGCCACGTTGCGCGCTCGCAGACGATGATCACGCCCTCGCGGGCGCGGAGGCCCTCACATGGCCGGGCGTCCATTCGGCGATAGACGATGCGCGGCCCCCGCCGGGGCAGGATCGCGTTGGCGTCCGCGACGGTCTGCGCGATCACGCCATGCCAGCGCGGCCCCGTGTAGTCGTAGACCCGGATGACCGGCGAATTCCAGCGGTGCCCAATGCGCGCCCCCTTGCCACTTGCCAGCGGGACCGGCAGCAGCAGTAGGATGGTCAGGAGCAGCAGCAAGGGGCGGCGTTTTAGCAACATCACTGGACCGCTCTCTTTGGGATATCGATGGCTTTGATCGCCAAGCTGCATCCCCTCTCTCACGTCTTAATGATGTAGTTGACCGTCACGAATGGTGGCATGTTGTTGTGCGCACCCCCTCCGCCGGTCGCTGATGTCTGGACTGCAGTCGTAACGCCGCCGGAACTGCCACCGCCACCTTGAATCTGCGTGGTTCCACCGCTGCCGGTATGAACCTCATAGTGCGTGTGCGACGGCATCTCCCCAATGGCCAGCGTGTGGGCCCGCGTCCCGCCGGTCTCGCCCAGCGCATCATTGGCTGTCTGGGCAGCGTCCAGGCCAAGCGGAAAGCGACTACGCAGATCTGGCACATTGAATGTAGTGGACCCGTTGCCGGATCCGTAGGCAGTCCCAATGGTGGTGAA
>JASGGF010000205.1:0-9213 GCA_047605145.1 Thermomicrobiales bacterium
CTGCCTCTCGAATGCCGCCGGGGCGCGGCTCTCCTTCGCCTCGGGCGCGGCCATCCTCGGCGCGCCGCTGCTGCTGGGGGCGCTGGCGGACGCCGCCGGCATCCGCCTCGCCTACGGGGTCGTGCCGCTGTTCATCGCGGGCGCGGCCGTGGCGAGCGGGCTGGGGCGGCGCTGGAGCGCGCCGCCCGGCGCCGGATGATGCGTCAGTCGTTGTATTCGAGGCGGGGATACCAGTCGCCGCCGCGCCCCTCGGGCGTCCAGTCGAGGATGTTCCAGAGCGGTGTCGGGTCTGGGGCCAGGTGCGGATCGAAGCCCGGCTCGGCGGTTTCCATCCCACCTTCCGGCGCCCAGAACAGGCGCACCGTGTCGCCATCGCGCTGCCAGACGAGGACCATCGCGCCCTCTTCGCCGTCGTCGCTGAGCCCGCGATAGTCGATAGCGAAGTCGTCGCCAATGGTCTGGTAGAAGTTGAGGTGGCTCCAACCGCGCTCACGGGCGAAGGCCAGCTGCCGCGCCACTGGCGACCGGCCCACGATGGCCACCGCCAGGCGCTGCTCGATATCGGGCGCCGGCGCGTCGAGCGAGCCGACGAACGAGGTGCACATCGGGCAGGGGCGCTCGCGCTCCGGGCCGTACATCCAGAAATACGTGAAGAGGGTGTCGTGCTTGCCGAACAGATCGGCCAGCGTCAGCTCGTTGCCCTCGGCGTCGAGAAAGCGGTAGTCCTTCGCCTCACCGCCGGGCGGCAGCTCGCGGCGCATGGCGGCGACGCGCTGAATCTGGCGGCGCAGTTCGATCTCTTCCGTCAGCAGGCGCCCGCGCGCCTCGTGGTACTCGGCGCTCTCATTCGGGAATGGCTGTCGGGCCTGTGCCGCCAGTTCTGCGGGGGGCAATTGCTGCGTTTCCGTCATGATCTCTCTCCCTGGTCATGCGGCCACCTCTGCTCCACTGGCCCGGCGGTCTGGAACAAACCCGCAATCTGCGTGCCCGGAGCGGCGCCCGGATGCGCTGTGGCCGCGCTACCGGCTTATCGATTGCCCCCCGGCGCGATTCGACAGGCGGCGGTGACGGACGCTACAACCATGCCTGGCGGGCGCCGCCGCGATCCTGCTGCGAGAGGGCCGATGACCACGAAGATGCCGCAACCGAAAGCTCCGCACGTGGCGCCCCGGACGTCAAAAACGCTCTGGAACCACCGGGTTGATATCGTGATCGTGGTGCTGTTGGGCCTCTCCTCGGTGCTGGCGACCTGGGCCGGGTATCAGGCAGGGCAGTGGAGCGGCCTGAAGGCGGAGAGCGGCGTCATCGTCGAGGACCTGCAGCAGGCGGCGGACCGGGCCACCATCCTGGGGTATCAGGACCGGCAGGTTGATATCGCGATCTTCATGGCCTGGCTGGAGGCCTACAAGCACGACGATGCCGTCCTGGCGGCGTTCTACGAGGCGCGATTCGTCCCCCACTTCCGGCCAGCCTTCGACGCCTGGATGGCCACAGATCCCTTCACGGCCCCGGACGCCCCGCTCGATCCCTTCCGGATGGGGGAGTACGTTGTGCCCTCCCTGCGGGCGGCGGATACGTTCAACGCGCACGCCGCCGAGGTCTCGGCGGCGGGCCAGGAGTTCAAGCGGCAGGCGGACGCCTACATCTTCCTGACCGTGCTGACCGCCGTGGTGCTTTTCATCGGCGGAGTCACCACCAAGATCGAGATGCGGCAGGCGCAGATCGCCCTGCTGGCGATGGCTTCGCTGCTGCTGACCTTTTGCATCGTGCGGGGGCTGACCCTGCCCAAGGCCGGAACCGTCTTCCCGCCCACCGCCGAAATCGTGACGCTGGACGCGGCCATCGCTGCGGGCACGCCCACGCCGTAGGGGGCGCAGCCGGCCACGTTAGCCGGCCGCACTCGCCATCGTCTGGTCTGCACGATCGTGCCGCGTCGCTAGAACTGGGGGCACCCGAGCTCGAAGCCATAGCACTGGTAGCCGCGGCAGTCGCCGCCGGTGCAATCGGCGTCCGACAGGCAGGAGAGCGTGCCGGGGAGGCACTTGCCGTTTTCGGGGCTCGTGTTATCGATGATCTCGCTGCCGCTACAGCACCGGACATCGTCCATCTGCCGAATCGTGCCTGCGGGGATACACACCGGCTTGGTCCCGCACCGGCCCTTGTACATCTCATCAGTACCGTCGCAGCCGCACGTGCCCGGCGTACCCGGAGTGCTGCTGCAGTACAGGTTCCGGCAATTGTCACAATCCAGCGAGGAGCAGCACGCCTGACCGACCGTGCAGTTCCCTTTGCACAACGACTCCGCTTTGGCGCAGACGCCGGACTTCTTCTTTTTCTTGCCCTTCCCCTTCTTTTTCTTCTTGCCCTTGGCGGCGGCCTCGGCCAGCCCGGCCAGCCCCACGGCGCCGCCGAGCAGCAGGCCAAACACGCTGCGGCGTGAGGTGTCGTCCGAGAGCGCGCGTGTTGCGTTGTCAAACCGGGCGCCGTCCATGCCTCGTCCCCTTCGGGTGTTTCGCGAATCCTGATCGCAGATTAGGGGGCGAGGGGATGGAGCACATCGGTAGAAATACGCATTTCTTCGGGCGCGTGACGCTTTGACCGCTTGCTGGTCACCGAGGGTCTGAGCGGGCAGGAACGGCGCCGGGAGCCGTACGAGATCCTGGGCGAGCAGGTCGCCACCCTTCTCTACGGCTAGCCTGATCTCGCCGTGCTGCGCGGCTCTGCGGAACCCTCAGCGTCGTGATCCGGGAACCATCGCGCGGCGGAGAGCGCTCGGCTGGAGGGCGCCGCGCGGCGCCCTCCAGCCCGAAGAGCATCGCAGGTCAGCCCTGCTGGAAGCAGTACAGCGCGTACGTGATGTTGCACGGATCTCCTGTGGCAAAGACCCATGTATTGGCGGTCCTCCACGACTGCCCGATCATCCCGGTCGTCAGGGAGTCATCAGCGGACCAGTCTGTGCAGCAGGTATTGGACGGATTGCCGCTATTGGCGCTCACCCCGGTCCAGACCAAACGATTGGGCTGCGTCTGGCCATTTTCCGCGCGGTCGATGGCGTGCTGCAGGCAGTCGTTCGGAAAATCATCGTCGCAGGTGATCAGATCGGTCCAGTTGTCCGCGACGGTGGTGTACGGAGCTCCGACCAGCGCGTATGGCCCCACCGTGGCGCTGCCCGCCAGCGGAAAGCGCGTCCCGGGGGAACTGGCCGTGTCCGAGAGCCACGCCATGTACGTCCCGGACAGCCCTGCATCCTCCGCCAGTCCCTGACAAAGCGCATCGGCCCCCGCAAGGCCGCCCAGCTTGCCGTTCTGGAGGGTGCTAGTCAGGAACACCCGGCACGTGGCGCCGCACGAGCCATCTGGCTGGCAGCAGCCGTCCGGGCAGGGGGTACTGGCGGAGCAGGGTATGCAGACCTCCCCCTGGCAGATGGGCGTGGTCCCGGCGCAGGCGCTGCAAGCGCCGCCGCAGCCATCGCTGACCCCGCCGCACTTGCCCGCGCAGTTCGGCGCGCACTTGGGCGTCGTCTTCTTCTTTTTATTCCGCTTCCGCCGCTTGCGCCGCCTGGCGTCGGCCTCGCCGCCAGCGAAGAGCCCCAGCAGGCCGCCCGCCACGGGTAAGGCCGCCACCCCGGCCAGGAAGCGGCGCCGCACCCTGGGAGTGGAGAGCGCGCGGGTCAGGGCGTCGAAGTGTTGCGAGTCCATCCATCCTCCGGGCATCGCCGGCCTGGCCGCATTGCCAGGGAGCGGTCATGGGCATCATGCGCGAGCGTCCCTGCCAAGCGTGCCACCCCGGCCCGGCGTGGACCAGCCGGCGATGTACGTGGTTTGGTACCGGGTTTTGGGGCCGCCTGCGGGCGCCTCCGCCGCAGACGGCCCCGGCTGCACGCCCGGCGCCATTTCGGCTACGCTATGCGGCTGTGCCTCCGGGGCCATTCCTCGTGGACCCGGGGCGCGGTGGCGCCAGGCCGGCGAACGTTGCCGGATGTGGTGCGCAATGGACAGACGCGGCCGGTCCCGAGGCGGATCGGCGGCCCTCCCGGCGGCTGCTCGGGGCGGTTCCCAGCTGCGGGCGTGTTCACTGGTGTAGTCGAGAGGTTGATCCCGTTCATGGTCAGGCACGAGCCGAAGCACAAGGTTTCCCGGCGGTTTGGTATCGATATCTACGGCACGGGTGGCGAATCCCTGCGCCGCCGCATCGGCACCCCGCCGGGTGGTGCACCGCAGCGCCGCCCCCGCCGCACCGACTACGGCATCCAGCTCAAGGAAAAGCAGAAGGCGAAGGCGATCTACGGCGTCTCCGAGACGCAGTTCCGCCGCTACTACGAGCAGGCCTTCCGCCAGCCGGGCGACACCGGCGAGAACCTGCTCCGCCTGCTGGAGCGCCGCCTGGACAATGTCATCTACCGCCTGGGCATCGCCCGCAGCCGCCCGATGGCGCGGCAGATGGTGAGCCACGGCCACGTCAAGGTCAATGGCCGCAAGGTCAACATCCCCTCGTTCCAGGTGCGCGTGGGCGAAATCGTCAGCGTCACCGAGGCCGCCGGACAGATCCCGACGGTGATCGAGGAGCTGGAGTCCAACCGGCGCGTGCCGGAGTGGCTTGACCGCGGCGGCATCAGCGCCAAGGTCCTGCGCATGCCGGGCCGCGAGGATGTCGACATGCCGATCAACGAGGATCTGATCCTGGCGTTCTACGCCCGGTAATCCGGTCCTTCGCGCACAGCGACACGTTCAGACGGCGGTGGGGAGCATTCCCCGCCGCCGTTTTTCGTCCGGCGGGTGCATCCCGGCGAGCGGAACCGGCGTATCTCCCATGCCGGGCCAGCGCCGGCGCCACTCGACAACCCGGGTTGCGCCAGTGCTATCTGAAGTGTTCGTCACGTTTTCCCAGCATTGCGCAAGATAACGCACGATCGTGCCTTTCTCACGGCACATTCGTCACCGAAATGATGAAATCAGCGCGCGTTCGTAGTACATTCCGCGCTGCCGTTTCATGACGGCATGTCAGGCGCTTGTGGCATTCACCCATTGCTGACTCGCGCGACACCGACGCTTTCGTCTCCGGACAGATCCTCTGCCCTCTGATGATCGCCGCCGATGCCGGCGCTGGCGACAGGAGGGCTCTCTTCGTGAACGTCGAACTCCCGCAGCAGCCCAGCCCGCAGCCTTCGAAGCTGCCGGCCCGCCTGCCGGCGAAGCTGCCGAAACGGCTGCCGGCGCCGCATATGCCGAAGCTGCCGGACGCCAATGCCCCCGATGTCTTCGAGGAAATGACGCTCATGGAGCACCTCGAAGAGTTGCGGGACCGCATCGTCAAAAGCGTGATCGCGGTCGGCATCGCCTTCATCGCCGGCATTTTCCTTGCCGGGCCGCTGCTGAAACGCCTGCAACAGGAATCGGGCGCGGCGACCGGCTTTGATGTCGTCAGCCCGACTGACCCGATCACCATCTACTTCAAGATCGCGCTGTACATCGCCATCGGCATCGCGCTGCCGGTGCTGTTGTGGCAACTGGTCGGCTTCCTGCTGCCCGGCCTGACCGGCAAGGAGAAACGCTTCCTCATCCTCTCCATGCCGTTCGTGATCCTGCTCTTTTTAGGCGGCGTGGCCTACGCGTTCTTCTTCGCCGCCCCGCGCGCGTTGCAGTTCCTGGCCAGCTTCATGAGCGACATCTACGAATGGTCGCCGGAAGGGCAGGAGGTGATCAGCTTCTACCTGACCCTGATGGTGGGCCTGGGGCTGGCGTTCCAGTTGCCGGTGGTGATGTTCATCCTGGCCAAGCTGGGGGCGGTCACCCCGAAGAAGATGGCCGAGTTCCGCAAGTACGCGGTGATCGTGATCCTGATCGTGTCCGCCATCATCACCCCCTCCACGGACCCCATCAACATGGGCGTGGTGGCAGTGCCGCTGCTGCTGCTCTACGAAGGCGGCATCCTGGTGGCTCGCGTCTTCGCCAGCAAGCCGCTGGAGCCGATTGTGGGTGGAGACCAGAAGGCGGCGTAGCCGCCACAAATCTGCGTGCCGGCAACGCGCCACGGAGTCGTGCTCCGTGGCGCGTTCACGGACAGACCGCACTTTACGACGCCGCAACCACGAGCGCTGGCGCGGCAGCGGTGGCGCGCAGCGGGCGAAAGAACGCCCGGATATCCGCAACCAGCAGTTCCGGCGCCTCCAGCGCCGCAAAATGGCCACCGCGCGGCATCTCCGTCCACTGCGTGATGTGGTGGTATGGCTCGGCCAGCGCCCGCACCGGGCGCACCAGATCGTGCGGGAACACCGCGACGCCCACCGGCACATCCCCGGTGCTGACCGGCCCACGCTTGCCGGCGGATTCCCGGTACAGCCGCGCCGAGGATGCCGCCGTGCGCGTCAGCCAGTACAGTGAGACATTCGCCAGCAGCCAGTCCGCGCTCAGCGGGGTGGCCGGATCGGTCCAGGTCAGGGCCTTTTCGGCGATCCAGGCCAGTTGCCCAACCGGCGAATCCATCAGGCTGAACGCCAGTGTCTGGGGGCGGGTGGCCTGTAGGCGCATGTGCCCGGGAGGATCGGCCAGATACTGATCGATCTCCGCCAGCCGCGCCGCGTCATCCGGCGAAAGCTCCGGCACGGGCGGCCGCCGGGGCGTGACCAGGTAGTTCAGGTGCACGCCCAGCAGCCGGTCTGGCGCCGTTGCGGCCAGTTGGCGCGAGATCCCCATGCCCCAGTCGCCACCCTGAGCGCCAAAGCGCTCGTAGCCGAGGCGCGCCATCAGTTCCAACCAGGCATCGGCGATTCGGGGGACATCCCAGCCACGCTCCAGGGTGGGGCCGGCCGGCCCAAATCCAGGAATGGAGGGAATCACCAGGTGGAACGCATCCTCGGCATCGCCCCCGTGGGCGGCGGGGTCACTAAGCGGCCCCAGCACCTCCAGGAACTCCAGCACGGAACCAGGCCAGCCGTGAGTGAGGAGCAGCGGCGTGGCGCTGGGTTCCGGGGAGACGATGTGCAGGAAATGGATGGGCTGGCCGTCGATCACGGTGGTGAACTGCGGAACGTGATTCAGCCGCGCTTCCCACGCCCGCCAGTCAAACGCGGAGCCCCACTGCTCGGCCAGCGCCTGAATGGTGGCGAGCGGGACGCCATACGCCCAACCGGAATCCGGCAGCTCGTCTGGCCAGCGAGTGCGGGAAAGCCGGTCATGCAAGTCATCGAGATCGGCCTGGGGAACGGCGAGGTGATAGGGCGCGATGGGTGCGTTCATGCGATACTCCTGGTGTAAGTGATTGGTCTTACCAACGTTGGTATCACCAACTTTATCGGCAATCGTTGGTCTTGTCAACCATTCCTGACATTGAGTCTGAGGAGCAGCATGTGAGCGAGCAACCAGCCACCCTGTTGCGCACTGCGCCAAGTTGGCTGCTGAACCGGGCGGCCGCCATTGCCCAGCGGCTGGTGACTGAATCCCTTGAGGAGGCCGGGGCGCGGCGGCCGCACGTGGCGTTACTCGCGGCGCTGGCCGAGTTTGGGCCGCAGAGCCAGGCGGACCTCGGGCGACGCTGTGGCATCGACCGCAGCGACATGGTGGCGCTGGTCAACGACCTCTCCGGCCGCGCGATGGTGGCGCGCGAGCCGGACGCCACCGACCGGCGACGAAACGTGATCACCCTGACGCCAGCGGGCGACGTGTTCCTGGCGGACCTGCGCGCGCGGCTAGAGGAAAGCCAGGCCGCGTTGCTGGCAGGGTTGGCGCCGGATGAACGGCATCAGCTGGTGGCGCTCCTGACGCGCGTCGTGGAAAGCCATCCAGAGTTCGTGGCCGGGGGTTGGGCGCCAGCCGGAAACTCGCGCAATAGCGCCTGACGGCGCGCCGGGAACGTCGTCACGGCCAACGGCAAGGCGCGAATGCAAGAAAACGCTCGAAAATTTGCATTCGCCCCACGCGAATGCAGGGCTGCTTGCATTCGCGCGAGGCATCTATCCGCGCATTGGGCCCAAACCTTCAAGTACTCCAAGAATTGGCTCGCTTAGGTACAAGGCAGGGCGCTGCCTCTCGATAAGCGTGATGATGCCGGCTGACTCAAGCACTGCCAGCGCCTTGCGTGATGTCGGGTCGGAAACACCGAGGAGCGTTCGCGCACGGCTCGCTGTGATGTACGGATTGACAAACAGCGCATCCACCAGCGCCTGGGCATTCGGCCGTTCTCGCGTGCGCCGTAGGAAATCCTCGCGCATGGTCACCAGCAGGATCGCCTGCTGGACCGCCTGCCGGGCCGTCTGTGTCACCCCTACGAGGAAAAAGTGAATCCACCCTGGCCAATCACAATCTATGAGCACGCGCTGGAGCCGATCATAGTATTCGCCACGGTGGGGCTCAATAAATGCCGAGATGTTGAGTAGTGGCTGTGATAGCCTCTGCCGGTCCATGAGGAAGAGCGGAACCAGCAGGCGACCGATCCGGCCATTGCCATCATTGAAAGGATGAATCGCCTCGAACTGTTCGTGCATGATGGCGCACTGAACGAGATCTGGCATCGTGTCCCGTGTGTTCACGAACCGTTCCCAGTCCCCGAGACTCGGCATGAGCAGTTCTGGCGGGGGGGGAACGTACACGGCCCGATCAATCGTGACGCCGCCGATCCAGTTCTGGAGCGTCCGGAACTGTCCGGCAGCGGCGCCATCGCCACGTACACCTGCCATCAGTGTTTCGTGCAGGCTGCGCACCAGATTCAGCGTAATCGGGCGGCCGGTCTGTAACAGGCCGATCCCTTCCTCCATGGCAGCGGTGTAGTTACGGACCTCCCGGCGATCCGCTTCTGCCCGCGCTCCGCCGTTGCCTTCGCCCACATCCGCCCGGAGCAGTTCAGCAAACTCCGTTTGCGTGCCTTCGATGCGTGACGAGAGCACCGCCTCTTGCCGCAAATACGGCGCAATCAGGAGATGCGGATTCGGCAACTGGCGCCCGACACCAGAGAGTTCGCTGAGCGCTGCATCGGCACGCGAAAGCGCCAGCACCAAGGCATTGTCGTAGGTAATGGCAGGTGGCAAGGGCGCCGGGACGAAGGTGTCGTTGCCAGCAAATGAGCGGTGGATGGCGCCGGCTTCAGGGCAGCGAAACGCGTCAGGCTTCATTGCGGCTCCGTTCTCCTCAGACTGGAGGGGGAGTGTACGCAAGAAAACGCCCGAAAATTTGCATTCGTCCCGCGCGAATGCAAGCAACCATTCATTAGCGCGGGGTCCGG
>JASGGF010000206.1:0-9182 GCA_047605145.1 Thermomicrobiales bacterium
CCGGCTCCCCTCTCCCGCGCATCGGGAGAGGGGTTGGGGGTGAGGGCCGTCCGCGTCGCTTCAGCCAACCCGCTCCAGCACCAGATCCCGGAAAACGGCGATGTGCTGTTCGTTGGTGACGTAGAAGCCGCCATCGGCGTAGGCGCGCGAGTGCATCCCCAGCTGGGTGCGCTCGCAGACCTCCCAGTCCTGCCGGTTCGTGATGTCGAAGACATCGACCGTATCTTTGGGATCGAAGCCCGGCTTGGCGATCTCCGCCGGGGCGAACAGCCAGTCGCAGACGACGCGCGAGGTTTCCGGGCCGGTCGGCAGCAGGGTGTGCAGGATGACGTGGTCCGGCAGCAGGTTGACAAACAGGTTGGGCCACAGCACGAAGCCGTAATAGAGGCGGTCATCGCTGGGGAGCAGGCCGGGCAGCATATCGCGCTTGCCGGAACCGGAGAGCGTGAACCCCTCGATGTCGTCCGCGAAGTCGGTTCCCTGCCCGATGATCCCCTGATACGAGGTGCCGTTGCGGAACTCCGGCAGGAGCCGGGTCAGTTCCGGGTGCACCGGCGCGCAGTGGTAGCACTCCATGAAGTTCTCGACGACCAGCTTCCAGTTCGCGGCGATCTCGTAGCTGATGGACGTACCGACCGCCAGATCCCCGATGCCGTAACGCTCGAACTTCGCCAGATCGCCGAAGCGGGCGATGAGCGCCGGGTTCAGTTGCTCCCGCACGCTGGCCGGGTTCTCGGCCAGCGAAAGCCAGATCAGCCCTTGCCACAGCTCTAGATTGACCGGCACGAGGCCCAGCGACGCGCGGTCCAGCGATTCATCGCGCGCGATGTTGGGCGCGCCAACGAGGCGGCCATCCAGCGCGTACGACCACGCGTGGTAGGGGCACTGCAAAGCCGGGCCGGTGTTGCCGGCGTGCTCCAGGCAGAGGCGGGCGCCCCGGTGGCGGCAGACGTTCAGGAACGCGCGCAGATTGCCGTCGCGGCCGCGCAGCACGATGACGCTCTCGCCCGCCAGCTCGATGGTCAGGAAGTCGCCGGGGTTGGGCAGCGCATCGGCGCGGCCGGCGCAGACCCACATCTCCGCGAAGATATGCGCCTGCTCCCGCGCGAAGATGGCGGGGTCGTGAAAGTAGCGGCCAGGCAGGGTGCTCTCGAAGGCCATGGGTGGTTCCTCTGTCGCGCACAGCGCGCAATCGCCCGGTGAATGCGCCAAGTATCGGACAATCGCGCGCCCGCTGCCTGCCAATCTCCGCCCAGCGTGTCTGGTTGCGCGTTGTCAGCGCTGCAAAACGCCGCCCGCCGTCGATTCCATTGCGGCCAGGATCTCGCTCTTCGTGGCGCAGAGGAAATCGCCGGGCATGGTGTGCTTCAGCGACTGGGTGGCCGAGGCCAGCGCCAGCGCGTGGGCGATATCGTCATGGTCACTGATGTACCCGGCGATGAACCCGCCGGCGAACGCGTCGCCGCCGCCGAGGCGATCCACGACCTCGACATCGCGCCACGGCCCCTCTACCGCCACGCCGTCCGCGCCCATCGCCAGCGAGCCGAGCTTGACGAAGCGGCTGGCCTTGCCCCGCTTGCGCGAGAGCACCGTCACCGCCAGCCCGAGGCGGGTGCGCGCCTGTTCCAGCACCGTCATGTGGTCGCCATCGATGCCGAAGAATGTGCGTAGCGTGCCGCGCGAGGCGAACAGGATATCGACCAGCGGCACCACCTCCACGAAGCAGGCGCGGGCGTCTGACTCGCTCCACAGCTTGGAGCGGTAGTTGAGGTCGAAGGCGACCGGGATACCGGCGGCGTTGGCGGCGCGGATGGCCGCCAGCGTTTCGGCGCGCGGGCCGGGGCCGAGCGCCGGGGTGATGCCGGAGATGTGCAGCGCCCGCGCCCGGCGCAGGATCTGCTTCCAGTCGAAGGCGCCCGGGGCCATGTTGGCGAAGGCGCTGTCGGCGCGGTCGTAGTACACCGCTGAGGCGCGGGGGTCGCTCGCTTCCTCCAGGAAGTAGACCCCGGCGCGGCCGGCGCTCTCCGGCGCCATCTGCAGGTGCGCCAGATCCACATTGGCGGCGCGGGCCCCCCGGACGATGGCCCGGCCCAACGGCGTATTGGGTAAGCGAGAGACAAAGGTGGTGGGGACTTCCAGGCAGGCGAGCGTTGCCGCGCTGTTCAACTCCGCGCCGCCGACCGTCAGATCGAGCGATGTGGTGCGCTCCAGCCGCTCGTTGCCCGGCGGGGTCATGCGCATCATGGCCTCGCCAAAGGTCACGACCCACCCGTCTTCGCCAACCATGCTCGATCCTCCAGCGCCAGTTTTGCCGCAATTGTCGTTTCGCTCTTGACAAGCGAACCGGAATTATCTTCAAATGCAGCATCGATCGTAAGGCGCCGCGACGAGAAGAGAGAAGGCGCTTCCGGGCTGCCCAACTGGCGGTAGTCCTGTAGTTCACCGTAATGGGAGGAACGCCGCAATGGCGCGCGTCATTTTCCAGAACGTCACCAAGATGTATGGTGGCAACCCGGTACCCGCCGTGGACAACCTGAACATGGAGGTCTACGACAAAGAGTTCCTGGTGCTCGTCGGCCCGTCCGGCTGTGGCAAAAGCACGGCCATGCGCATGGTGGCCGGTCTGGAAGAGATCAGCGGTGGCCAGATCATCATTGGCGACCGCGTGGTGAACGATCTCCCCCCTAAGGATCGCGACGTCGCGATGGTGTTCCAGAGCTACGCGCTCTACCCGCACATGTCCGTCTACGACAACCTGGCCTACCCGCTGAAGCTGCGCAAGGTGCCCAAGACCGAGCGCGATCAGCGTGTGCGGCAGGCCGCCAAGACGCTGGACATCGAGAACTTCCTCGATCGCAAGCCAAAGGCGCTCTCCGGCGGTCAGCGCCAGCGCGTTGCGCTGGGCCGCGCCATCGTCCGCGACGCCGACCTCTTCCTGATGGACGAGCCGCTGTCCAACCTGGACGCCAAGCTCCGCGTCCAGACGCGCGCCGAGCTGATCAAGCTGCACGAGCGCGTCAGCACCACCACCATCTACGTGACCCACGACCAGGTCGAGGCCATGACGATGGGTGACCGCATCGTGGTCATGAGCCTCGGCGTTCTGCAGCAGCTCGATACGCCGCAGAACCTGTACGACACGCCGGCCAACAAGTTCGTGGCCGGGTTCATCGGCTCGCCGTCGATGAACTTCGTGGATGTCACGCTGGAGGCGAAGGACGGCCGCATCTACGCGTCCACGCCCGGCTTCAGCATGCTGACCCCGCCGCGCAGCGGCAACGCGCTCTCCGCCTACGTCGGCAAGAACGTGACCATGGGCGTGCGGCCGGAGCACCTCGTCGAGATCAGCCGCCTCGGCGGCGGCTCGGCGGCCACTATCCCGGTGACCGTGGACATCGTCGAGCAGCTCGGCAATGAGAACTTCATCTACCTGCTCAATGGCAGCACGTTGCTGACGGCCCGCATGGTGCCGGATGTCCGCGTGACGCGCGGCGACCGCATCGAGGTCGGGGTCCTGCCGGACAACCTGCACTTCTTCGACCCGCAGACCGAAGCGGCGATCCGCTAGGCAGCAAGGTCCGCTGGCTCCAACCAGCAATGCGTACGCGCCGCTCCCGACCACGTGGAGCGGCGCGTCTCCGTGTCACGCGGTGAGCGTGGCGATGCAACGCGCGGGTGGCAGAGAGCGGCGGTGACAGGAATGGCTAACGGGCCCAAGACGGAACCCCCCGGCAAACGTGCTGGCCCGTCGTTGCGCGCGCGCATCCTGCACAGCGCGGCGCTGGAGGGCGTGCTGGCAGGGTTCTCCCGGCGGACCTTCCGCTCCGATTTGCTCGTTGGGCTCACCGTCTCTGCGCTGGTCGTTCCGCAATCCATGGCGTACGCCGAGATCGCCGGGTTGCCGCCCCAGGCCGGGGTGTTCGTGTCCTTCGCTGCCCCGTTGGCCTACGCGCTACTGGGGACATCCCGGCAACTCATCTGCGGCCCGTCCTCTGCAACGGCGGCGATCTCTGCCGCGCATGTCGCGACGCTCGTGGCCGTGGCGTCACCGGAGTACGCCACCCTGTCCGCTGCGCTCGCGGTGCTCTGCGGGCTCATCTTCGTGGTGCTCGGGCTGCTCCGCCTCGGCTTCATCACCCAGTACATCAGCTCATCCGTGCAGATCGGGTTTCTGTTCGGTCTTGGTCTCACCGTAATTGCCGGGCAGATCATCACCATGCTCGGGCTGAAACGCGGGCCGGGGCAAATCATCGACCAACTCGGCGCCGCCTCGCGGAGCCTTGACGACATCAACTGGTGGTCGCTGGGCACGGGCGTTGCGGCGCTGCTCCTCGTGCTGGCGCTGGCCCGGTGGTTCCCAGCCGTTCCGGCGGCGCTGACCGTGGTGGTGTTGTCGATTGTCCTCTCGACCGTGCTGAATCTGGCGGGCCACGGGGTGGAGGTGATCGGGCATCTGGACCGCACCATCCCGTCGCTGGCCATCCCGGTGGTGGCCCCATCCGACTGGCTGGCCTTGCTGCCGGGGGCGTTCGCCATCGTGTTCATCGGGTCGTCGGAGAGCATGACGATTGCGCGGCGCTACGCGACGCTGCACCGCTACACGATCTCTCCCAACCAGGAGTTTCTCGCGCTGGGCGTGTCCGGGATCGCGAGCGGTCTGTTCCACGGGTTCGCGACGAGTGGAGGCGCCAGCCAGTCTGCGGCCAATGACCGGGCCGGTGCGCAAACGAAGCTGGTGTCGCTGGTGGTCTCGGCGGTGGCGCTGCTCACCGCCGTGGCCCTGCTGCCGTACATCGCCAATCTGCCGCGCGCCGTGCTGGCCGCCATCGTCGTGAACGCCATGCGCGGGTTCATCAGCCTGCCGGCGCTGGATAAAATCCGCCGTGTCAACACCAGGGACTTCGCATTTGCCCTGATCGCGCTGGGCGCGGTGCTGGCGTTCGGCATCCTGACCGGGTTGGTGATCGCCGTTGGGCTGTCCGTGGCGCTGCTGCTGGTGCAGTTCAGCCGGCTGCCCGTCACCGAGCTGGGGGCGTTGCCCGGATCGTCGGCGTTCGTTTCGGTGGCGCGCCATCCGGAAGCTTCGCGGCCGCCGGGCCTGCTCTCGGTCCGGCCGGAAGGGGCGCTGCTGTTCATCAACGCCGACTGGGTGCGGGACACCATTCGGATGCACGCGGAGGGGGCCTCGTCTGCCCCGAATGTGATCGCCATCGACCTGGAGGAGTCCCCGGGGCTCGATTACACCGCTGCGGAAGCCATTGCCGCCATGCGGCAGGCGGCGGGCGATGCTGGTCAGGAACTCTGGCTGACCAACGTGCACACGGCGGTGGCGGAATCGCTGCGGCAGGCCGGCATGATGAACGAAGGCGTCGCGCAATGGGTTTTCACCAATCACCAGGACGCTGTCGCGGCCTTCGCGCAGCGCGCGGCGCACCCAGCGGCAGGCCACGGTGACCGCCCGGCGCAGGCTTCGTAGCCTTGACAACGGTTCCGATGCCGGGCCACAATGCCCGCCGTTCCCTGTCGTGCTTGCCCGAGTATGATAGAAAAATGAAATTAAGCTAAGGGAGCGTCGTGCCCGAACACGCTGGACGAGTTGGGTTCGTGGATGTACCCGCGTCCTTCGCTGCCGCCGCAGGCCGTTTCCGGAGCGTTGGCGCGCCGGGCCACGTGGTGTTGCGACGGCGAACTGACGGAGAAGACGCATGAGTCTCCCTACCCGTTTGCTGCACTGGTGGGGCCGGGCCGCCGCGGGCAATGGGGTGCTCGGCTTCGTCGACCAGCTGCTGCGCGGGATCGGGCAGGTCATGTTGCAGAACAGCCCGCTCACCGGGCTGCTGTTCCTGATCGGCCTGTTCGTTGGCGGCTGGCAGTTTGGTGTCTACGGTCTGCTGGGCACGGCTTCCAGCACACTGGCTGCGCGCTGGCTGGGTGTTCCGGCCTCCGCCATTCAGGCCGGGTTGTACGGCTACAACGGCACGCTGGTCGGGGTGGCGCTGGTCTTCTACCTCTCCGACAACGTCATGCTGACGGCCTACGTGGTGCTCGGCGGCATTGTGGCCACGGTCGCGGCGGCGGCTATCGGCAACCTGCTCTCGACCTGGCGCATTCCGGCGCTGACCGGGCCGTTCGTGGTGACGACCTGGTTCTTTGCCCTTGGTGTCTTCGGCCTGGGCGAACTGGGCGCAACCGCCAACTCCGGGCCTCCGTCATTGCCCGCGATCGCCAGTGGTGGCCGGGCTATGCTGGATACAGGACACTTGGTCGAGGGCTTCTTCAAGGGCGTGTCCGAAGTCTTCTTCCAGAACTCGGTGCTGGTCGGCGCGATTTTCCTGCTGGGGCTGCTGGTGAGCAGCCGGATCGACTGCGCGATGGCGGCCATCGGTAGCGTGGTCGGGTTGGCCGCTGGCTGGGCGCTGGGCGCGGATGCGAACACGTTGGCCCTCGGCCTGTTGGGGTACAACGCGGTCCTGACGTTGATAGCGCTGGCAGGCCTGTTCTACGTTCTGGACGGCTCCAGCTTTGTCGTGGCGGTCGTCGCTGGCGCCACCTCGGTGATTGTGACCATTGCGCTCAGCGCCGCCGTGGCGCCATACGGAGGGCATGTCTTCACCGCGCCATTCGTCATCACGACCTGGGCGTTCATCGCCGCCAAGCCGTTCCTGCACCGGTTGCAGGCGGTGCCGCCGGCGGACGCCACGACGCCCGAAGGAAACCTGAACCTGTACCGGAAGACCGGGCACTGGTGGGAACGCGACACTGGGTCATCGTCCAACAAGGAGGGGCAATGAATCTCACGCCCAGAGAGTTCGACAAACTCTATGTCTACGTGGTGGCCGATCTGGCCCGCAAGCGGATGGCGCGGGGCACGAAGCTGAACTACTCGGAAGCTGTTGCGCTCGTCACGGAGGCGATCCTGGAGGGCGCGCGTGATGGCAAGACCGTTTCCGATTGCATGGAAATCGGCACGCAGGTGCTGACGCGGGACCAGGTGATGGAAGGGGTGCCGGAGCTGATGCACCTGATCCAGGTTGAGGCCACCTTCCCGGACGGCACCAAACTGGTTTCCTGTCACCAGCCGATCGCCTGATTCGGTCGCAGCACACGAAGGAGGAATCACCATGGGGGTTCCGGGCGAGTTCGTCCTGGCGGACGAACCGATCAACCTCAACGCGGGCCGGCGCACCGTCACGCTGACGGTGCGGAACACGGGCGACCGCGCGGCGCAGATTGGCTCGCATTTCCACTTCTTCGAGGTCAACCGGGCACTCGATTTCGACCGGCCGCAGGCGATGGGCATGCGCCTGAACATCCCGTCTGGCTCCTCGATCCGCTTTGAGCCGGGGCAGGAACACGAGGTCGAACTGGTGGAGATCGCCGGCACGAAGCGCGCCGTTGGTTTCAACGAGTTGACGATGGGCAGCGTGACCGCGATCTGGAACGTGAAGGCGGCCATCGACAAGGCGAACGCCACCGGGTTCCTGAGCACGCCGGAGGCCGAGATGGCCGCAGCCACGACGCCGGCGGCCGGCGCCACCGCGAAGGAAGGCAACTGATGCCGGTTATTCCTCGCAGTCAGTACGTCGACCTGTACGGCCCGACCGTCGGCGACAAGATTCGGCTGGCGGACACCAACCTGTACGCCGAGATCGAGAAGGACTACACCGTCTACGGCGATGAGTTGGTGTACGGCGGCGGGAAAACCGCCCGCGACGGCATGGGCCTGATGCCGGGCGCGACCAACTCGCAGGGAGCGCTCGATCTGGTGATCACCAACGTGGTGATCATCGACGCGATTCAGGGCATCATCAAGGCCGATATCGGCATCCGAGATGGCAAGATCGCCGGCATCGGCAAGGCCGGCAACCCGTTCATGATGGCTGGGGTCCACCCGAACATGCTGGTCAGCGCCGGCACCGAGGTGATCTCCGGCGAGGGGCAGATCGCCACTGCGGGCGGCATTGACTCCCACATCCACATGATCTCGCCGCAACAAGCGTTCGAGGCGCTCTCCAATGGCATCACCACGCATATCGGCGGCGGTGTCGGCCCGACCGATGGCACGAACGGCACCACCTGCACGCCTGGCCCGTGGAACATCCACCGCATGTTGGCGGCGTACGAGGGACTGCCGATCAACGTCGGCCTGCTCGGCAAGGGGAACAGCAGCTTGCCGCACGTGCTGGTCGATCAGGTGTTGGCTGGCGCCTGCGGCCTGAAGGTGCACGAGGACTGGGGCTCGACCCCGGCCGTGATCGACTGCGCGCTCAGCGTTGCCGACGAGTTCGACGTGCAGGTGGCCATCCACACGGACTCGCTCAACGAGAGCGGCTTTGTTGATGACACGATCAGCATCATCAACGGGCGCACGCTCCACACCTATCACACGGAGGGCGCGGGCGGCGGTCACGCCCCCGACGTGATCAAGGTGGCCGGGCTGCCGAACGTGCTGCCCTCGTCCACCAACCCGACCCTGCCGTACACCATCAACTCCATCGCCGAGTTGCTGGACATGGTGATGGTCTGCCATCACCTGAACCCGAAGGTGCCGGAAGATGTCGCCTTCGCCGAAAGCCGGGTGCGCGCCGAGACGATTTCGGCGGAGACCGTGCTGCACGACATGGGCGTGATCAGCGCGGTCTCGTCCGACTCGCAGGCGATGGGGCGTTGCGGCGAGAACATCACGCGCGCGTTCCAGATGGCCCACCTCGGCAAGGAGCGCCGGGGGCAACTGCCGGAGGATGCGCCGGGCAATGACAACTTCCGCATCAAGCGGTACATCGCCAAGGTGACCATCAACCCGGCGACCATGCACGGCGTGTCGCACGCCATCGGCTCCATCGAGGTCGGCAAGATGGCCGATATCGTGCTGTGGCCGACGTGGTCCTTTGCCGCCAAGCCGCGCCTGATCGTCAAGGGCGGTCTGGTCAGCTGGGCGCAGATGGGCGATCCGAACGCGTCGCTGCCCACGCCGCAGCCGGTGTACTACCGGCCGATGTACGGCGCGTTTGGCCTCGCCAATCAGCTGGGCCGCGTCAACTTCATGTCGCAGGCGGCGATTGACCGGGGCGTCTCCGAAGAATTGGGTCTGCGCTCGCCGGCCGTGGCGGTGAAGCGGTGCCGCGACATGACGAAGTACGACCTGCCGTACAACGACCAGACCCCCGAGATTGAGGTGGACC
>JASGGF010000207.1:0-9103 GCA_047605145.1 Thermomicrobiales bacterium
CGGCATCTGCTGGTACAACGGCGGCGGTGGAGGCGGCGGCGGCGGCAAGGGTGGCTGCGGCGGCGTGCGCTGCCCGAATGGCTGGACCTGCCGCAAGCAGGGCCCGGCCCACATCTGCTCCCCCTACAACAACCCGTATTACTGCGGGAACAACACCTACTGGGGGAACAACTACACCTGCTGCAACGGCTACTACGGCGGCGCCTGCCTGACCGGCGGCGAGTGCTGCGGCCTCGCCACCTGCTGCCAGCCCGGCTGGCGCTGCTGCGGCGGCAACCAGTGCATCCCGAACGGCTGGGACTGCAACGACTTCTACGCCCAGAGCGCTGGCGACGGGGTCTCCTCAGAGTCGATCCCGAGCATGGCGCCCACCGCGCCGGACGCGGCCGATTCGGTGGTGATCGCGCCCGGCTCCGCCAGCTAGGCCGCATACGCGTCACGCAAGCGCCTGTCAGTCACCCCGGTGGCTGGCAGGCGCTTTTTGTCGGCCGGACAACCAACCCGGCAGGGCAGGGCGTACCATGTGCGTGGAAGATCCGGGCGGCTTTGGCTGCCCATGACCGCGCAATGCAAGGAGCCCCTGCCCCATGTCCCAATCCGATACGTCAACCGCCCTCGCACCCGGCACGTTGGCGCCAGATTTCACACTCCGCTCCACCCCGGACCAGACCGTCACGCTGAGCGAGCTGCGCGGCCACCCGGTGGTGCTGGTGTTCTACCCCGCCGACTGGAGCCCGGTCTGCACGGATGAGTTGGCGATCTTCAACCAACTGCTCCCCGAGTTCCAGAAGATGAACGCCATCGTGCTCGGCATCTCGGTGGATGGCGTCTGGTGCCACGCTGCCTTCGCCGATGCCCGCAACCTCGGCGTGCAACTGCTGGCGGACTTCGAGCCGAAGGGCGCCGTCTCCCGCGCGTACGGCGTCTACCGGGAGAAGGAAGGCACTAGCATGCGCGCCACCTTCGTCATCGACAAGGATGGCGTGGTGGCGTGGAACGAAGTCGTCCCCACGGGCATCAACCCCGGCGCCGGCGGGCCGCTGGCTGCCGTCGAGAAGCTGAGCGGTCAGACCGCCGGAGCCGCGTCATGAGCTACGAACCCCCGACCCTCGCCGTTCCGGTCTCCGCGCAGGACTGGTCCTCCGGCCCGGCGGATGCTCCGGTCACCCTCGTCGAATACGGCGACTTCGAGTGCCCGCACTGCGGCGCCATGGAGCCAGTGGTGCACGCCGTCCGCCAGCACTTCGGCGATTCGCTGCGCTTCGTCTTCCGCCACTTCCCACTCTCCAGCAGCCACCCGCACGCCGAGATCGCGGCGGAGGCGGCGGAAGCCGCCGGCGCGCAGGGTGCCTTCTGGCCGATGCAAGACACCCTGCTGGCGAATCAGCAGCACCTGACGCCGCACGATCTGGCGCAATACGCCGGACGCCTCGGGCTGGACGTCACCACCTTCACCAAGGCGCTGGAGGATCACACGTACCAGAAGCAGGTGGAAGAAGACTTCCTTGGCGGCGTGCGCAGCGGCGTCGGGGGCACCCCGACCTTCTACATCAACGGCGCCCGCTACGACGGCGACTACGACGAAGCCGCGCTGGAGAAGGCGATCCAGAAGGCGGCGCGGCTGGCACGGTAGCCAGATCGAGTACGCTGTTCCGTGGTGTAAGGGCCGGTGACAAGAGCCCATGGGGCTCTCTCCAGTGGAAGCTTGAGTAGCCGGCCATTTTCCTGCGCTGAGGCGTCCTTCGAAGTGCCCCGCCGCTCAGACCTTGTCACGTCAAGGGCCCAGCATCTCCCGTCCACCACCCCGGCCTCCCAAACCCCGATGTCATCCCGAACCCGCAGGTGAGGGATCGACCACCCCCAACTTCAGGGTCACGGCCAAACGCTGCGCCTGTCACCACGTGCGCGGTTGTCGGAAGCACGGAGGCTGGGGTGGCGGAATCGGGGGTGGTCGATCCCTCCTGCGTCGGGATGACATCGGGGTTTGGGAGATCGGGGTGGACGGCGGAGAGTGAAGCCGAGATGGCGAGGTTGGGGGTAGGCAATCCCTCCTGCGTCGGGATGACGCCCGGGAGCGAGATCCGCTCCCTTACGGCGATAGCCGCTCGATCACCCACCCCTCCCCCACGCGCCGGTAGCGCAGCCGGTCATGCAGGCGGCTGGTGCGCCCCTGCCAGAACTCGATCCACTCGGGGGTCACGCGCGTGCCGCCCCAGTAGTCCGGCAGGGGGATATCGCCCTCGGGGTAGAGGGCCAACAGGCGCGCGTACTCGTCCTCCAGCACGCTGCGGCCAGGGATGACCTCGCTCTGCCGGGAAAGCGTCGCGCCGAGACGGCTGCCGACCGGGCGGCTCTCGAAGTACGCCTGCGTCTCCTCGCGACTGACGCGCGCCGTCGTGCCGGAGATGCGCACCTGCCGCTCCAGTTGCGGCCAATAGAAGGTCAGCGCCGCGCGCGGGTTCTCCGCCATGTCGCGCCCCTTGGCGCTCTCGTAGTTCGAGAAGAAGACAAAGCCGTTTTCATCCGCGTTCTTCAGCAGCACCACCCGCGCCGCCGGCACGCCGTCCGCCGAGGCCGTCGCCAGCAGCATGGCGTTTGCCTCGGGAACGCCCGCCTCCTGCGCCTCCGCGAACCAGAGGGTGAACTGGTGGAATGGGTCTGGGGCCAGATCGCCCTCGTTCAACCCCGACATCGTGTAGTTCAGGCGCATATCCGCCGCGCGTAACACCATGGGTGTGTGTCCTTATGTCCGCTCGCAACGCTATATCGATTTTACTCCGCGCCCGGAGCAAGAAAGTTCAGCAGGCGGAGCATCCCCCGCGATTGCCGGTTATCATCGCGCCCATGCCTGATGCTGCCCACCGCGCGCCCCTGCGCGCCCTGCTCATTGCCAATCGCGGCGAAATCGCCGTCCGGGTCATTCGCGCCGCGCGCCAACTCGGCCTGCGCACCATCGCCGTCTACGACGAGGGCGAGCAGGACGCGCTGCACGTCCGCCTCGCCGACGAGGCGAGGCGACTCGAATCGGACGCCGCCATCCCCTATCTGGACCAGACGGCCATCCTGCGCGTAGCGGCGGCAGCGGGCGCGGACGCTATCCACCCCGGCTACGGCTTCCTCGCCGAGAACGCCGGGTTCGCCCGCGCCGTAGCGGAGGCCGGGCTGGTCTTCGTCGGGCCGCCGCCAGACGCCATCGCGGCCATGGGCGACAAGATCGAGGCGCGCCGCCTCGCCGCCGCCGCCGGGGTGCCGATGGTGGCCGGCACAGATGGCCCGGTCGCCACGCCGGAGGAGGCCCGCGCGTGGGCCGACGCCAACGGCTACCCCGTCGCAGTGAAAGCGTCCGGCGGCGGCGGCGGGCGCGGGTTCCGCGTCGCGCGCGGCCCGGAAGACGTGACCGACGCGTTCACCGGCGCGTCCGGCGAGGCGAGCCGCTTCTTCGCCAACCCGGAGGTCTACCTCGAACGCTATCTGGACAACCCGCGCCACATCGAGATCCAGCTCATGGCCGACACCCACGGCACGGTCATCGCCGTGGGAGACCGCGATTGCTCCATCCAACGCCGCCATCAGAAGCTGATCGAGGAGGCCCCCGCCCCCGGTATCCCCGCCGAAACACGCGCCGCCATGGGCGCGGCGGCGGTCGCGCTGGCGCAGGCCGTCGGCTACGAGGGCGCGGGCACCGTCGAGTTTCTGCTCGGGGAGGACGGCAGCTTCGCCTTTCTGGAGATGAACACCCGCATTCAGGTGGAGCACCCGGTCACCGAAATGACCACTGGCATCGACCTCGTGCGCGAGCAACTGCGCGTCGCCGCCGGCGAACCGCTCTCCTTCGCCGCCAACAAGGTGGCCCCGCGCGGCCACGCCATCGAGGTGCGTCTGAACGCCGAGGACCCGGGCCGCAACTTCACCCCCGCCCCCGGTACGATCACCAGCTTCCACGCGCCCGCCGGCATGGGCGTGCGCGTAGATAGCGCCGCGTTCAGCGGGGCCACCATCCCTCCGAAGTACGACTCCATGATCGCCAAGGTGATCGCGTGGGGCCGCGACCGCGACGAGGCGACCGCCCGCCTGATCGGCGCGTTGGAGGAACTACGCGTGGAAGGCGTGCCCACCACGCGCGAGTTCGCGCTGAACGTGCTGCGCCACCCGGCCTGGAGCGGCGACCCGCCCGCCACGACGTTCCTCGCCCGCTGGCCAGAGGTGATCCCGCCAGCCAACGAGACGCCGCCGACGCCGTTGCCCGAGTGCGCCGCGCCGGAGGAAATCGTCACCGAGGTCAATGGCCGCCGCTTCGCCGTGCGTGTGCACGGCCTGCCCGCGCCCACCGCTGCCGCTGCTACCGCCGCCGGCCCGGCGCGCGGCCGGCCAACCGCCCCGTCTTCCTCGCAGGGGGGTGGCGGCGGGGGTGGCCCCACGCTGCGCAGCCCGCTGCACGGCACGCTCGTGCGCGTGCTTGTGGCGGACGGGGATACGGTCACGCGCGGGCAACCGGTCTGCGTGGTGGAGGCGATGAAGATGGAGAACGACGTCGTGGCCCACCGCGATGGCGTCATCGGGTCGCTGGCGGCGACCGCAGGGGCCACGGTCAGCGTCGGGGACGCGCTGGCGGAGATTGTCTGACGGCGGCAGAGTAGACTCGCCGCCATGACAGATACGGCCCCCTCCCCCACTATCGATACCGACATGCCGCAGGCGGTGCAGGCGTTCCTGCCCGGCGCCACCGAGGTCGTGCCTATTCCGGGCCACCCGGAGCTGGCGCGCGTCGTCACGCCGGAGGGCATCTGGCGCGTGCGCCGCTGGCCCGCCGGCGCCCCCGCCAGCGATGTCACCTTCAGCCACGAGGTGCTGGAGATCGCGCGGCGGGTGGAACCAGCCATCACCCCCGCCCTGCTGCTGACCAGCCACGAGACCCCGGCGGACGCCGTGCGCATCGGCGGGCGCTACTACGACGCCCAGCAGTGGCTGCCCGGCGCGCCGTTGCCGGGCGCCGAAATCGCGTGGCCGGGGCCGGATGTCCGCATCGACGTGCCGGTCGCCGCGCCGAACGAGGTCTTCATTCAGGTCATCACCGCGCTGGCGAAGCTGCACGCCGCCAGTGAGGGCCTCGCCACCACCAAGGGCGCCCCCAGCGCGGCGCTGGGGCTGCTGCCCGGGGCGGTCAGTCAGGCGCAGCAACGGCAGGTGAACGCGCTGCGCGGGCGCGCCCGCTACGAACCCGCGATCCAGCGCTGGATCGCCACCGGCGAGCGCCTCATCAGCACGGCGGCGCCCGTGGTGGAAGCGGCGGCGGCGCAAGGGACGCTCTCAACGTCGGTGCTGCACCTCGGCATGTGGCCAGCCCACGTCCTCACGGAGGGCGAGCGCGTCACCGGCCTGCTCGGCTGGGAGCGCGCGGCCGTGGGTTCGCCGCTGCTCGATCTGGCGCAGGCCACCTTGCGCCTGCGCGGCTGGACCGACGACGCGGTAGAGACGACCGTCGGCTACTACAGCGATGTGCGCGACCTGACACCGGAAGAGCGCCGCCTCTTCCCCGCCGTCGCCGCGCTCGATGTCGTCGCCACCACGGGTCGCCTGCTGGAGCAGACGTTCCTCACCGGCTCCGATGAGCGCCCGCCACTGCCGCTGCGCAAGTCGGTGGAGATGATGGTGCGCTCCATGAACGCGGTCGAGCGCAGCCTGCTCGGCCCCATCGAACGAAAGAAGCGCGTTTGGGACCACAACCGGCCCGGTCCCAACCAGCGCCCGCGTGGAGGAGGCCCCCGTGACCGGCGCCGCTAGCCCCCAGCCCCTAACCAGCCAGACCTGCGTAGCCTGCCGCCGCGACGCCCCGCGCGTCACCGAAGCCGAGATGGCGGAGCTGCTGCCGGAAATCCCCGACTGGTCACTCGAAGACCACGACGGCGTGCCTCGCCTCGTGCGCGTCTTCCGCGTCCCCACCTTCCGCGACGCCCTTGCCCTCACCGCCGCCATCGGCGAACTGGCCGAGGCGGAGGGCCATCACCCGGCGCTGCTCACCGAGTGGGGCAAGGTGACCGTCTCGTGGTGGACGCACAAGATTCGCGGCCTGCACCGCAACGACTTCATCATGGCCGCGAAAACCGACGCGCTCGTCGCCAGCCGGGAGAACTCCGCCAACTGACGACGGCGCCGCGTGGCTCCTCTCCTCGGCCCGCCGCGCCCGCTCGCCACCACGACCCGGCGCTTGCCCCCACCCCGTCTCCTCTCACCACCATGTCGACCCGAGTAGTCATGCCGGGGGCCGGCGCCGCCACGGCATGACAATCCCTGCGGGTAGCGGCTCGCTGGAGACTGACGGACGCCGATTTACACAGCAGTCCGCAGACGAGGGACCGCGCACCCCCAATCTCACCACCCCAGCTTCAATCCTTCCGCCTTCCACCGCCAGCCAACCCAAAACGATGTCATTCCGAATCCGCAGATGAGGAATCGACCACCGCCAAGCGCAAGGTCTCGGAGCCAACTCTCCGCCTGACACCGCAATCCGCGGCACCTTCGTCTCACTCCACCTCGGGGAGTGCGTTGCAGAACGACGGGCGTCGTCTCCCCGGGTGTTGGCGGCGCGCGATTCTTCGACATCGCTCAGGATGACCTGGTGGGAGCGGAAGTTCGCGGTGGCACGCGGAGAGTTGGCGCCGTTTGCCCGGGAACTGGGGGTGGTCGATTCGTCATCTGCGGATTCGGAATGACATCGTGGTTTGTGGGTTCACGGTAGGACGCGGAGAGCCGAAGCGGCGTGGTGAGACTCGGGGAGAGGCTATTGCGTCAGGATTCCCGCTAGCGAGTGGTGTGCGGGGCCGTGCCTTCTTCGCCGCAGCGAGAGCCGGCCGCTACCCCAGCGGGAACGTCGCCAGCACCTCGTAGCGAGCGCCATCCTTGCCGAGGTGGCTGCGCACCAACTGCACCTCGCGCACCGGAACCGGCAGCGGGCCGCCCGCCGGCGCCACGGCGGCGCCAGTCGCGGCGTCGACGAAGCGCCCCTTGATGGCGACCGGCAGATCGCGCAGTTTCATCGTCGGGCTGGACTGATTGCGCACCCGGCCCAGCGTGATGTGCGGGTGGTACGTCTCGTCGCGCGTCCCGAAGCCCAGCTCGCCCACGGTCGCGTCGATGCTGGCGACCAGATGCTCCAGCCGGTGCGCCGGGCCGTGCAGCCCCAGCCACAACACGCGCGGGTGGCGGAAGTTCGGGAACACCCCGAACGCCGCCGTGCGCAGATCGAAGCCCGGCTCCGCAGCGACCACCGCCGGCAGCGCCATGCGCAGCAACTCGGCGTGCTCGCGGTCCGATTCCCCGAGGAACCGCAGCGTCAGGTGCGCCTGCTCGGCGGACACCCAGCGCACCGGCCAATCCAGCGCGGCCAGCTCCGCCGTTTGCGCGGTGACCAGTTCCTGCACCTCTGGCGAGAGCGGCACGGCGAGGAAGAGCCGCCACGTCGCGTCAAGCGCGTCGGGATCGGGCGGGCGGACTTTCGGGGGGCGGGGAGTGCGTGGCGACATGGCGCTAGTATATGGCGCGCAGGGCGCATTGCCGCGCCGCCGTTTTCCGAGAGGCAAGGACACCGGCCACCATGACCACGGCATTTCTGGGACCACGCGGCTCGTTCAGCGAAGAGGCAGCGCTGATGCGCGCTTCCGCCGATGACCTGCTGCCGGTGGCCTCCTTTCCGGCCGCCGTGGCCGCCGTGGAAGCGGGCGAGGCTACGCAGGCAGTGATCCCCATCGAGAACTCCATCGAGGGCTCGGTGAACGTCACCCTCGATCTGCTGATCCACGAGACCGCGCTGCGCATCGTGGGCGAGCTGGCCCTGCCGGTGCGCCACTTCCTCGTCGCACGGCCGGGCGCCACCCTCGCCGATATCACCGTCGTGTCGTCCCACCCGCAGGCGCTCGGCCAGTGTCGCCACTTTCTGCAAGACGCCCTGCCCCACGCCTCTCAGGTCGCCGCGCTCTCCACCTCCGGCTCCGTGCAGGAGGCCGCCGCCGACCCCACCGGGACGCGGGCCGGCATCGGCACGCTACGCGCCGCCGAACTGTACGGCGGCGAGGTTCTGGCGCACGACATTCAGGACCAGCGCAGCAACGTCACCCGCTTCGTGGTGCTGGCCCCGGAGGATGCCCCGCCCACCGGCGCCGACAAGACCTCGATCACCTTCCGCCTGAACGCCAATATCCCCGGCTCGCTGCACCTCGCGCTGTCGGAGTTCGCCAAGGCGGGCATCCAGTTGACCAAGATCGAAAGCCGCCCCACCAAGAGTTACCTGTGGGATTACATGTTCCTCGTCGATATGGAGGGGCACCGCGAAGACCCGGAGGTTGCGGCGGCGCTGGAGCGCGCCGCGCAGCACTGTCAGGTCTTCAAGGTCTTCGGCTCCTACCCCCGCTTCCCGGTCGACGCCCTGCGCGCCGAGCTGGAAGCGGCCAACGCGTAATCACCCGATGGAGTATCCGTGCGCCTGCTGATTGACGACGTTTTCGCGACCTCCACCTACACCGCCGCCCTCGCCGCCGGCGCGCTCGCTCCACCCGCCGGGCTGGAGGTCGTGCGCACACCGCGCCTGCTCGCCGCCGATACCGGCCCGCAGGACGCCGCCCTGATCGCCGCGCCGGGTGTCCTCTACCTGCAGCAAACCCACGCCATCGCGCCGCAGATCGCCGTGGTGGCGCAGGACACCGGGGCCGCCGCCATGCGCGTGCCGGCCCGCCCGGACGAGATCGAGGCCACCCCCGTGCGGCTACTGGAGACCGGCCTGACGGCGGAGTGGCTGGCGCGCGCGCTGCTGCGCCCCTTCTACGGCATCGAGGTCACCAAGTGGATCGCGGCGGACAACGATCCGGACGTGACGCGGGCCGAGGTGGTGATCGTCGAGGGGGCGGAGGCGCTGCGGGAACCGGAAGGCGGCTTCAGCGAAGACCTCGTCCGCGCGTGGTACATCCTGCACAACCAGTTCGTGGTCAGCCACGTCCTGCTGCTGCCGCGTGAGATCGCGCCGGAGGACGCCGCTCTGGTGCTCGGCTTCCTCGCCGCCGCCCGCGAGGCCGGGCTGGCCGCGCGCCGCGAGTGGCGCCCGGCGCTGGCCGAG
>JASGGF010000208.1:0-9040 GCA_047605145.1 Thermomicrobiales bacterium
TCTACTTCGAGCCGAAGGAAATCACGATCCCGGCGAACACGGACGTGACCTTCACGCTGCCCAACGATGGCGTCAGCAGCCACGACTTCAGCATCGATGCGCTGGGTGTCGAGGTGGCGCTGCCGCCTGGCGAAACCCAGACCGTGGTGATCAACGCCGCGCCGGGGAGCTACGAGTACTACTGCAACGTTCCGGGCCACAAGGAAGCCGGCATGGTCGGCACCCTCGTGGTGGAATAGGAGGCCAACGGTGATCGTTCAGAACCTTGCTGATCAGTTTGGGGCGTTGGCCGACACTGTCGAGGTGGTCATCGCGATCATCATGATCATCAGCGGCATCATCATCACGTTTCTGATTCAGCGCTGGGCAGACCGCGCCGGGTTGCAGCCCTCGGTGGACAATCAGGGCCTTAGCGGCGCTGCTCGCCAGTACGAGCCGAACTCGATGCGCGGCTAGCTCATCGCCGTGAGCATCCTCCTTGTTGGTGATGGGTAGGCGCGCCAGCCGGCGCGCCTCCCCGCTGTTCGTCTAGACTCCCCCGCATGCCCAAGCTCGGAAATCCAAAGTCATACCTCTGGTGCCCGGTCTGCCGGCGCTCCTTCTCGCACGCAGACGCGCCCGAAGGCGTCTGTCCTGTCTGCGCCGGCCCGACGCAGGAGATGAGCCGCATTGCCGCCATCGCGCGCGGGCTGATGGCGAACGAGTTGACCACGTCGCCCCTGCAATCGAAGCACCGCCAGCTCATCAAGCTGATCTGGTCCCGCAACGGCATGGGCGAGCAGTATTACAAGGTGCTGGCGCCGGATATGCCTTACAGCCGCTTCGAATCCCGCATGACCAAGCTGATGGAGCAGGGCGCCGCCGAGGGCTGGGTTCGCTTCATCTTCCCGCTGGCGCCCACCGAAGACGAGAGCGAATACCGCATGGAGTTCGTGGACGAGCTTCGCTTTATCACGGAACTGGAGGCGCTCGTGGCGCCGGAGGAAACGCCCTCGTGAGTGCGGAAACGCAGCGGACCCTCATCGGGTACATCGCCGAGGTGGCGTCTGCGGCGCCAGCGCCCGGCGGCGGCAGTGTTGCGGCCGTGGTGGGCGCGCTGGGCGCCGCGCTCGGCCAGATGGTGCTGAACCTGACGCCCGCGCCGACAGATGCGGAGGCTGCGGCGCAGTACGCGGCGCAGCTGGCAGCGCTGGCCGCCAGTCAGGCGCGGTTGCTGGAGCTGGCGGCAGCGGATGAGGCTGCGTACCAGACATATCGCGACGCTGCCGCGCTACCGCGCGCCACGCCGGAAGCGAAGGCTGCGCGCACAGCTGCCATGCAGGCGGCGCTGGTTCAGGCGACAGAAACGCCGCTGGCGATGGCCGAGGAGGCCGCTTCTCTCGCGGATCGGCTGGTCGAGGTGGCGCAGGTGGGCAACCGCCATCTGCTGACCGACGCGGCTCTGGCGGCGCTGTTGGCGGAGGTGACGCTGCGTGGCGCGCTGCTGAATGTGCGCGGCAACGCCGGGATGCTCAAGGACGCCGCTCGGGCAGGGGCGTATCAGCAGGCGGCGGACCGGCTGGAGGCGTCTGGCCGAGCCGCGGCGCAGCGCGCGTGGGTATTGGCCGTGCCCGGCAGTGGAGCCTGAAATCAGCTTGGGAGTGCGGACGAGCATCGGCGGCCGACTTTGACGATTCCGGCGTCGCTCCGTATACTTCGAGGGTTGCGGCGCATTCGTCTAGCGGCCTAGGACACCGCCCTCTCAAGGCGGAGATCAGGGGTTCGAATCCCCTATGCGCTACCAGAAACCAGCAGCGGCCGATCCCGAGGGATCGGCCGTTTCGTCTGCGCCGCCGGGCCGCTGCGCGGTGCGTAGCCGCTATTCCTGCCGGCCGGTCCACGCGGCTACGGCGGCGGTCCGGGTGCGCACGTCCAGCTTGTCCAGAATGCGCGAGACGTGGTTCGAGACAGTCTTGCGGCTGATATACAGCGCCGCCGCGATCTCACTGTCGGTCATCCCTTGCGCGATGCCGGCCAGCACCTGTTGCTCGCGAGCGGACAGGTGGGTGGCTGCAGGCTGAGGCTCCCGGTCAGAGGCCGCCGCCACTCCGCCCGGGTCGTAGCCTGGCAACATCCTCAGCGCTACGGCAAACGGATCGCGCGCGCCCTCCTGCATCAACGCTTGCGTCTGGTCTACGCCGAGCGTTTCGTACAGATCCTGGAGCGTCTTGCGGGCCTGAACTTCCAACGGCGGCTGATGGTTGATGCCCAGCCGCAGCATGATGGCCTGACCCGCCCCGTACCGTTGGGCGGCCAACACCGCATTGCCTTGCCGAAAGTCCACCGCCGCCAGCCCGAGCAGGAGTTCGCTCATGGGCCACAACCCGCCAAATTGCAGCACGTCTCCATTCGCCTCGGCCACGGCCAGCGCCAAGGCGAGAATTGCCTCGGCCTGGTCTCGCTGACCCGACCGCAAGAGCATGTCGGCCACATAGGTCGAGCCTACGGTGTAGAGTGTGGAAGAGCCAAGTTCGGACGCAATCTGGAGCGAGTGAGCGGCCAATGCGTTGCTGGCGACGTCGTCTCCCAGAACGGAAGACGCGAGCCCCTGCCACAGACAGCTCCACGACCGCACACCGCGATCAATGGTCCGTGACGATGATGCCAGCCCGCTAGCAGACCAGGCAAAGCTGTCGGCCGCTTGCTTGAACTGGCCAAACTCCATCGCAATTGCCCCGTTTATGAAGTGGGCCCGCGCGTGCAGCAGAGGATCCGCGAGTTGATCGGCCAGCTGCAACGCCTCAGCCTGAAGCGGCCTGGCCGCAACGCCGTTTGACTGCATGGTGGCGACTGCCCCGCACGCAATGAGCGCCATCGCGCGGATCTCTGGCGGGCTGTCGCCGGCGTCAAGCGCTGCTACCAGCCAGTCATAGCCTTCGCCGACGAGACCTTGTAGCAGCCAGTAGGCCCACAGACTTGCGCCAATGCGTTGGGCAAGGGCAGGTTCATGGGTGATGCCCCAGGCCATTGCCGCAGAGATGTTGGCATGGTCGTCGCGCAGCAACAGCTGCTGCTCGGTCTCGGACGGTCCTAGCAGCAGCGGCTCAGCCGTTTCGACAACCTGGAGCATGTGGTGCGCGTGGATATGCGCCGCCATCGCCGCTTCGGTCGTGGCGGCCAGGCGCTCCTGGGCGTACTCGCGGACGGTTTCCAGCAGCGTAAAGCGCGGCTGGCCATCGCGGCCGAGCGAGGATTGCACCAAGTTGGCATCGACCAATCCGGCAAGCACGCGCTCAGCGGAGGCGGGGCCATCTGGCTCGCTGTCAGGCGCTCCGGCCAGCCGCTCCGCGTTCCAGAGCGCCGCAGCGCCCTCCAGCGTAAAGCCGCCGGTGAAGATGGAGAGGCGATAAAAGAGGCGCTGGACATCGGGGGGCAGGAGGTCATCGCTCCAGGCGATGGCGGCGCGCATCGATTGCAGGCGGGCCGCCTGATCAACCGCGCCGCCCACCAGCCAGGGGAGGCTGCGGTCCAGCCGCGCGCGCAGGGTGGCCGGCGCCAGTAGGTGTGACCACGCGGCGGCCAGTTCGATGGCCAGCGGCAAGCCGTCCAGCCGGCGGCAGACGGCCGCAACATCCGCCGCATTGGCGGAAGTCAACTGGAAATCTGGCTGCACGTGCCGGGCGCGGTTGACGAAGAGCGCGGCAGCGTCAGTCGCGCTGATTGCCGACGCATCCTGTTCCGCAAGTTGTGGCAACCTGAGGGGCGTGATGCCGAGCCGGCGTTCGCTCACGACGCGGAGCGGAATGCGGCTGGTGGCGAGGATGACCACGCCGGGACAGGCATCAACCAGCCGCCCCAGATCACCGGCGACGGCCGGGACCTGCTCAAGGTTATCCAGCACCAGCAACAGATTGCGCTGGGCCAGCGCCGCCGCCAGCGCGGCGAACGGCGTGCGGCCGGGCGCCTGCCGGATTTCCAGCGCCCGGGCGATGGAGCGCAGGATTTCGTTGGCATCCGGAATGTGCGCCAGCGGGATAAACACCGCGCCGTCATTGAAGCTGGCGGCGGTCTCGGCGGCGGCGGCCAGCGCCACCCGCGTCTTGCCCACGCCAGCAGGCCCGGTCACCGTCAGCAGGCGGACCCGGGAATCGGTCAGCAGGGCGGCCGCCTGCGCGATTTCGGTATCGCGGCCGATGAGCAGCGGGAGCCCGGTGGGAAAACCCACGGTGCGCGAGGTCTGGACCCGAGGCAGCGGCCACGGGGCGGGTTCCCGCGAGGGGTTGTGCGCAAATGGCGCGCTCACGCAGCCAACCGCCGGCAGGCGTCACACAGTGTGGTCTGGGCAGGATGCGGCAGCGCGATGACCAACGCGAGAGCACTCCGGCTGAGGCAGCGTGGCGCGCGCCGCTGCTCCAGATGAAATCCGGCAGTGCAGGGGAGGCTGGACCGTGTGAAGCACTGCGTGGAAATGGTTCGCCAGGACAAGCGCGCCGATGATGGCACACTTTCGCCAGAGAATCCAGATTGAGGGCTACATGGGGGTCGTCAGGCCACGCTATCGCTCAGCGCTGCGGAGAGGTTGCGCAGGGCTTGCGCCAGATCCGGCAGCGTGGGGTAGCCGAAGCCGAGCCGGAAATGGCGCGGGTCCTGCTCGAACCAGTGCCCCGGTCCCACCCACGTCTGGTAGCGCGTGGTCAGCGCGTCGTAGAACCGGGCCGGGTTGATGCTAGCGTCTGCCCGAATGCGCGGGAAGCAGACCACGCCGCCCTGCGGCTCCACCCACTCCAGGCGTGGCTCGCTCGCCATCCACTCCGCCACCACGGTTCGCCGTTCACGCACGGCCGCGCGGACCTCCGGCAAGAGCGTTTCGCGGCGCTCCAGAAGCTGGCGGGCGATGGCCTCATCCACGACTGAGTGCGCGAGGGCGATCTGCTCCTTGGCGGCGAGTAGCGTTTCCATCAGCTGCGGATCGCGGCAGATCGCCCAGCCGATGCGGATGCCGGGCGCGCCGTAGGTCTTGGAAACCGACGAGACGCTGATCACCCGCTCGCTCAGCGTGGACGCCGGCAGCGCGGGGGATGCCTGCAGATCGCGGTAGGTCTCGTCCATCAGCAGCCAGGCGCCGGCCGCCTCGGTCATGGCCACGATTTCTCGGAGATCGGTGGGCGAGATGACGGCGCCGGTGGGATTGTGCGGCGTGGTCAGGCTGATCAGCGTCGTTCCGGGCGTGAGGGCCGAGCGCAATTGGTCGAGGTCGAGCTGAAACCCGTTCTCCAGCGTCAGGGGCAGCGGCACGATCTCGGCGCCGATGGCGTAGGGCGTTTCCAGATTGCTGGCGTAGTTGGGGTGCGCGACCACCAGACGGTCGCCGGCGCCCAGCAGCGCGGTGGCGACGGTGAAGAGCGCGCCCGCAGCCCCGACGGACACGAGCACCTCATCCGGCGCGCAGCCGCTTTCCGCTGCGATCAGGGCGCGCAGGGCGGGGTCACCCAGGTGGTCGCCGTAGCAGAGAACGAGGTCATCCAGCGCCACGCCGAGATCACCCAGGCGGCGGTCGGTCATCGAGCTTTCGGCCAGGTTGTAGCGCACTTGCTCGTAGCCAATTTGCTCCGGGCTCTCCACTTCCATGATCATGCGCCGGTATCGCATTGGTCCGGGTGTTTCCTTCGCTTTTGATCTCGCGTCAGGTCAGTGTCCGTTAGTAGAACACGGAGCGGGCGCGGTGGCGCGGGTGCGCCTTGATCCGTGGGTCCTGCCCGCGATGCCAGAGCAGGTAGTCCAGCTCGCGCGCAGTGGCCGAGACGCCATTGGCGCGCATGGCCGCCACGACACGTTCCACCGCGTGCAGCGCCACGGCGCGGATCTCGACCTCTTCCGGCGAACCCGCCGCGATCAGGTCGCCGCGCTCGATGCGTGCCAGCAGCGACGGGTCGTAGGCCAGCAGGCCATCCAAACGCAGCACGTGCGGCACGAGGTTGTCGGCGAAGATCGTCAGGTCGTCGAGATCGTGGAAGGCGCCCGGTCCGGTGTGGTCGAAGGCGAGCGCCAGGTCAGCGGCCAGCAATTGCCCGCGCTTGTAGAGGGGTACGGCGCGCCCGTTGTACAGCGCCACGTCGCGGAACAGCGGCATCCGCGCCAGGTCCGCCACCAGCGCCGCCGCCGAGCCACCGCTGGCCGCTATCGCCGCCAGCGGGTCGTCATCGTAGCCCGCCAGCCACTCGCCGAGATCGCGCAGGGTCTGCGCGAAGTGCGCCATCAGCTCCGCGATGGCCGGATCAGACAGCGATTGCCCGAAGAGGGCGGCGCAATCGCCGTCGGTCATGCCGCGCAACTCCGCGGTGGTGAGCGGCCCGGTCTGCTCCCAGCGCTCCTTTAGCGAGGTCGCGATGGTGAAGTATCCGGACATGCCAGGGCGTTTCTGCAGATGCGGGAAATATCCGGAGCCGAAGTTGACACTGTCCAGTGCCAGCAGGAACGCCGCCGTGTCCGCCGGCGAGCCGGTGTAGTGATGCTCGCGGTCGTATTCTGGCGCCGGCAGCCCGCGCAGCGAAAGGGAAGCCGCGTAAGACGCGATCTGGTCCTCCAGCAGGTGGACGAATCGGGCGTTCCGCGCGACATCGGCGGCGGCTTCGCGAATCCCGGTGAAGAGCTCGCTCATGAGGGAGAGACCTCCAGCGGCGCCGGAATGTGGCGCAGGTTGCGCAGCGGCGAGGCCAGCAGGGCGACGGCCGCCAGCAGGGTCAGGCTGACCGCGATCCACAGGGTGGCGCGCAGACCAATGGCGCCGCCAACGAGGGTGGCCAGCAACGTCCCGGCCAGCACACCGCCAAACTCGGTCACGCGCAGGCAGGCGTTGACGCGGCCCAGTAGGTGGTCTGGCGTGATCGCTTGCCGCAAGCTGACCTGGTTGATGTCGTAGATCGTGAGCGCTGCGTCGGTGACCAACTGCTGCCCGACCAACAACGCCACGGCGAGGAGCCCGACATTGGCGGCCAGCGGGATGAACGCCTGCCCAACAACCGTCAACAGCATGGCGGCCACCATGACCGCGCCAATCCGCGCCGCGCTCAAGCGCTGCGCCAGCATGGCGCCCACGAACGAACTGACGCCGCCTACCGCAAAAATGAGGCCGAGGGCGCCTGGCTCGAAGCCGACGATCTGGTTCAGGTAGTAGATCATGCCGACGCCGAAGATGCCGTACCCGGCGTTCAGGAGCAGCGCGGCCAGTGTGATGGCGCGGAGGTACGGCTGCCGCAAGACCGCCTCGATGCCGGCGCGGACCTCGTGCAGGATGGTCTGGGTGGATTCCGGCGAACCGGCCTCCAGTGGCGGCTCGACATCGCGCACGCGGCCGAGAAACAGCGCGGAGGCAACGAACGTCAGCGCGTCGATGGCCAGCGTGAACGGCGCGGAGACAAGCTGCACCAGCCAGCCGCCGCTACTGAACGAGAGCGCCTCCGTGACCGACGCGCCGGCGCTGATCTTGCTGTTTGCCTCAACCAGCTGCCGGTTCGGGACGAGCGAGGGCAGGAACGCCTGGTAGGCAACATCGAACAGCACGCCCAGCCCGCTGACGACGGCTGCCACCAGCACCAGGTGGGCGAACGACAGGACCCCCAACCACGCGGCGAGCGGAATGGTGGCCAGCGCCACGGCGCGCACGATGTCAGCCAGCATCATGAGCGGGCGGCGCCGCGCGCGATCCACCCAAACGCCAGCGAGCAGGCCGATCACGAAGCCGGGGATCAACTCCGCCAGCCGGAGGGCGCCAACTGCCGTGGGCGACGCGTGCAGGACGAAGATGGCGGCGTAAATCATGGCGCTGCCGCGCAGCATCGTGCCGTACGTGGACACGACGATAGCCGCCCAAAGGTGGCGGAAATCGCGGTCACCCCAGAGGGATTGAAGAGGGGAAGCGGACAACAAAAAATCAGCCCCGACGAACCGACCCACCAGCACACGACTCGCGCTGAACGGCTTTCACGCACGTCGCCCCGCTACGCGTGCGCTTCCCCCGAACTGCCCGGTTGCCGGCCCGGTCCCGAACGAAACCCCGCAGCATCGTTCGCCGTTGCCGTTCCCGGTGAATCATGGCCCGTGGCTTCTAGCTCCTCGGGACTGACTGTACGCACACTATATACGTACACCTTGGACCTGTCAAGAGGGGATTTCAACCGGGAGGTGGAGGGAGTTCCGCAGCGGGATCGCTGCGCTCGCGAGTGGGCGCGGCCCAGGGCTCGATCTGGCCGAGGTTGGCGGCAATCTGCGCCGCCTGCTCCCCCGAGGAAGCCTGCCCGGTGAGGCTGACCTCGCGCCGAACGCTGTCCACGCTGCGTAGCTCCGTGCCGCCCAGCGTGATGGTGGCGGGCCATTCGCCCACCTGCCAGGTCAGGTCTGCCCGCATGCGCCCGCTGCGGTCAATCGTCAGCAGCGCGGTGCGCTCGCCGAGATCACGCCGCGCGATGATGGCGCTGCCCGCTGGCCGTCCTGAATCGTCCGGCGCGATATCGTACCCCAGCCGGCGCAGCGCATCCGCCAGCGCCTCCAGATCGAGCGGCTGCGGGTTTGCCGGCGTCATGGTGACGGGACCTCCTGCGGCGTCGCCGCGTTGAAATCGATGGCGAACACGCGCGAGAGCCGGGCCAGGCTAATGGGATCCGTGACGATCATGCCGAGCTCGCGGTTCTGATCCAGCGAGGTGGTCGAGATATTCTGGGAGCCGAGGTAGGCGCGCTGGCCATCCACCAGAATCATCTTGGCGTGGACGTAGAGCGAGGTCAACAGCCGCACCTCCACGCCGCCTGCCGCCAACGCCGCCCGCTCCACATCGAACGACGCGGAAGGCGAGATGATGACGCGCACCGTCACGCCGCGCCCCGCCGCCGCCGCCAGCGCGTCCAGCAATTCCGGGTCACGCAGCACCTCCGCGTAGACATCGACGCTCGTCTGCGCGCTTTCGACCAGTTCCACCAGCGCCGTGCGCGCGTTCGTCGGGCTGACTACCAGCGGGCCGGGATCTGGTTCCGGGCCTTGCGTCCAGTCGGCCTCGAAGATGGCGGCG
>JASGGF010000209.1:0-8993 GCA_047605145.1 Thermomicrobiales bacterium
CTGAACGCCCGCGCCGCCTTCAGCTACGACGGCCTCGCCTACAGCGGGCCCGGCGTGCAGCCCATCGCCCCGGTGGACAAGTTCTACACCGTCACCAAGAACGTCGTGGACCCGAATGTCACGCCGGAGGTGTGGCGGTTGGGCATCGGCGGCATGGTGGAGCAGCCGCGCGAATACAGCTTCGCTGACCTGCAGGCGCTGGGCGGCATCGAGCAGGAATCGACGCTGATGTGCATCAGCAACCAGATCGGGGCCGGGCTGATGAGCAACGCGGTCTGGACCGGCGTCCGTCTGCGCGATCTGCTGGAGGCCGCGCGCCCGATGCCCGGCGCGGTCGAGGTCTTCCTGCGCGGCGCCGATGGCTACACCGACACCTTCTCCTTCGAGAAGGCGATGGAGCCGGAAACGATCGTCGCGTTCGCCATCAACGGCGAGCCGCTGCCGCAGCGCCACGGCTACCCGGCGCGGGTGGTCGTGCCGGGGCTGTTCGGCGAGAAGAACGTGAAGTGGGTGACCAGCATCGAGGTGATCGACCACGACGCCAAGGGCTTCTACGAGCAGCAGGGCTGGGGCCCGAACTTCGAGATCCCGACGCGTTCGGACATCTTTTCGCCGCGGTGGGTGCGGCGCAAGGGCGACAACTTCGTGGAGCCGTTTGCGGTGGGGCAGCCGGCCACTATCCGGGGGCGCGCCTTCGCCGGCAACCGGGGCATCCAGCGCGTGGAATACAGCCTCAATGACGGCCAGACGTGGCACGAAACGCGCGTGGACTACCCCGGCACGCCGCTGACGTGGACCTTCTGGTCGTTCGCGTGGACGCCGCAGGAGGCGGGTGAATACACCATCGTCTCCCGCGCGGTCGATGGCGACGGCCAGCCGCAACCGGAGGAGCGGCGCGGCATCGCCCCGCAGGGCGCAACCGGGCTGCACCGGGTCGTGGCGACGGTGGCGTAGGGGGCGTAAGCCCTCACCCCCAGCCCCTCTCCCGATGCGCGGGAGAGGGGAGCCGGCCGGTGGCGTCGCGGTGGAATTCTGGCGCAACGTCGCAGCATCTTACGCGTCCGTCCGGCGCCAAAAGCCCCTCTCCCGCGCATCGGGAGAGGGGTTGGGGTGAGGGCTTTCTCAGGGGTGATGGCATTCGCAGGGGAGCGCACAACGGCATGACAGCAGGCAGGCGTCAGACGGCGCTGGTGACCGGCGGGGCCGGGTTGATTGGCTCGCACATCGTGGACGCCGCGCTGGCGGCGGGCTGGGACGTGCGTATCCTCGATAACCTGCAGCGGCAGACGCACCGCCACGGCAAGCCGGAGTGGGTTCCCGCCGCCGCCGAGTTCGTGCAGGGCGACGTGCGCAACCGGCGAACGTGGGAAGCGGCGCTGGACGGCGTCGATGTCGTCTTCCACGAGGCGGCCTACGGCGGCTACATGCCGGAGATCGCCAAGTTCATCGACAGCAACGGCGTCGGCACGGCGCTGCTGCTGGAGACGATCCGCGATCACAATCTGCCGGTGCGCAAGGTGGTGGTCGCCTCCTCGCAGGCGGTCTACAACGAGGGCGCCTACGCCTGCCCCGAGCACGGCCCGTTCTACGGCGAGACCCGGCCCATCGCGCAACTGGCCGCGGGCGACTGGGCGATGCACTGCCCACAGTGCGGCCAGCCCGCCACCCCGATCCCCACCGACGAGGGCGCGCCGACCGGCGGTGAGAACGTCTACGCCATCTCCAAGATGATTCAGGAGCGGCTGGTGCTCAGCTGGGGGCGCGCCACCGGCATCCCCTCGGTGGCGCTGCGCTACTCCTGCACCTACGGCCCCCGGCAATCGCTCTTCAACCCATACACCGGGGTGATCGCCATTTTCTGCACCCGGCTGGTGAACGATCTGCCGCCGGTGGTGTACGAGGATGGCGGCCAGATGCGCGACCTCATCTTCGTGGAGGATGTGGCGCGGGCCAACCTGCTGGTGGCGAACGACGACCGCGCCGATGGCCGCGTCTTTAACGTGGGCACCGGGCAGGCGGCGGAGATCGGGGCGCTGGCAGAGCTGCTGGCGGAGAAGCTGGAGAAGCCGATCTCGCCGCAGATCCCCGGTGAGTTCCGCCCCGGCGAAATGCGCGCCCTCATCTCCGATGGCGCGCGCATCGCCGAACTCGGGTTCCGGCCGCAGGTGACGCTGGCGGACGGGCTGGACCGCTACCTCGACTGGGTGCGGGCGCAGGGCACGATCGCCGAGTACTTCGGGGCCGCCCAGCGCGCCCTGCTGCGCCGCCGCGTGGTCAAGCGGGCGGGCAACGCGTGAGCGCCCCAGCCGATATCCGGCCCACGCTGGCGGTCATCATCCCCGCCCTGAACGAGCAGGAGACCATTGCCGATCAGGTGGCGGAGGTGCTGGCTGTCGCCGCCGACTCCGCGTTACCGGTGCGCATCGCCACGGTGCTGGTCGTCGACAACGGCAGCGACGACGCCACCGCCGAGCGCGCTGCCGCCGCCGGCGCCACAGTGGTCAGCGAGCCGCGCCGGGGCTATGGCCGCGCCTGCCACAGCGGCGTGCTGGCCGCTGGCGACGCCGACTACATCGCCCAGATGGACGGCGACCGCAGTGACCGCTTCGATGAGCTGCCGCTGCTGCTGGCCCCCTTGCTGGCGGGGGAGGCTGAGCTGGTGATCGGCTCCCGCACGCTCGGGTCCTACGAGAAGGGCTCGCTGCAGCCGCAGCAGATCTTCGGCAACCAGTTGGCTGCCGTCATGCTGCGCGCGCTCTACGGCGTGCGCGTCACGGACATCGGCCCCTTCCGCGTCATCGGCCGCGAGACGCTGCTCTCGCTGGGGATGCGCGAGATGACCTACGGCTGGTCGGTGGAGATGATCGCGCGGGCGGCGCGGCGCGGCCTGCGCGTGCGCGAAGTCCCGGTCACGTACCGGGTGCGCGCGGGCGGGGAATCGAAGGTCAGCGGCAACCTGCGCGCCTCGCTGAAGGCCGGCGAGCGCATCCTCGGCACGATCCTGCGCTGCCGCCGCGACGATCCGAACCCGGCGGCTCCGTGAGCGAGGCGGTCTTTTCCCCGGCGCCCACGCCCACGGCGCCGCGTCTGCTGCGCTGGCTGCGGGCGAATTGGCCGATCCTGCTGGTGTTCGTGGCGTTCGCGGTGGCCGCCGTCATCGTACCGACGCTAACGAACGTCTCCACCACAGACGACTGGGCCTACAGCCGCTCCGCCCAGATCCTCGTACAGGAGGGGCGGCTGGTCATCTTCCCGGTGGTGGCGGCCAGCTCCGTGTTCCCGGTCCTGTGGGGCGCGCTGTTCGGGGCGCTGTTCGGCCCGACGCTGGGCGTGTTCCGGCTGGCGACCGTCGTCATCACCGCGCTCGGCGGCGTGCTGCTCTACGCGCTCTGCCGCGATCTCGGGGTCACGCGTGGACGCGCCGCGCTGGGCGTGGCGGCGTGGCTTGCCAACCCGCTCGTGTTCATCCTCGCCTTCACGGTGATGACGGACGCCCACTTCGTAACCATGCTGCTGCTGGCGACGTGGCTCTTTGGGCGCGCGCTGTGTGGGGAAACCCTCACCCCCAGCGACCGAGAAGCCCTCACCCCCAACCCCTCTCCCGATGCGCGGGAGAGGGGAGCCGACCGGCGAGGGCGCGGTGGAAATATGGCGTCATCCTGCCACATCGGCGCCACAGGCACGGGGCAAAGCCCCTCTCCCGCGCATCGGGAGAGGGGTTGGGGTGAGGGCTTCTCAGCGTCACAAACTCTCGCCGTTGCTTCCCCATGGCTCATCGCCGGCTCACTCGCGGCCGGCCTCGCCTTCCTCACCCGGCAGCAGGGCGCGCTGATCGTGCCGGCGGTGGTCCTCTGGCTGCTGCTGACGCGGCGGCTCTGGTTCAACCGGGCCAGCGTCGTCCTGCTGCTGCAACTGGTGACGCCGTTCGCGCTGGTGATGGCGGGATACTACGCGTGGCTGCGCACCTCTGGCGTGCCGCCGCAGGTGCAATCCGCGTTTCTGCGCGAGGCGCTGGAGGAGGGGTGGGCGGGCGCGTGGTGGCTGCTGCGCCATCTCACCTTCGTGGAGGTGATGTATTTCGGCTTCTTCACGCTGCCTATCGTGGCGGCCGCGCTGCCGTACACGCGAAGCCTGCTGCGCGGCCTGAGCCGGCCCGGGTGGGTGATCGCGCTGCTCTGGGGCGGCGTCGCCGTCGCGGGCGTCGTCCTGTTCTGGCAGCGCGGCGCACGGATGCCGTACATCCCGCAGTTCTTCGGCTCTGGCGGCCTCGGTCCGCCCGATGTCCTCGGCTCCCGCCCCATCCTGCTTGGGCCGGAGCCGCGCGGCGTCCTCACCATCGCCTGCCTGCTCGCCACCCTGCTGCTGGGGGTGCTGGCCGGGCGCGCGCTGGGGCAACTACGGCCCGCGCCAACCGCCACGCTGGCAGCGATCCGCGCGAATCGGGTCGCCGGGTTAGCGCTGTGCATCGGGTTGGGGCAGGTGGCGGGGGTGCTGCCGCCTTCCTTCCACTACATCGGCTGGACCGCCGGTTCGCTGGACCGCTACCTGCTGCCACTCGCCCCGCTGGTCATCGCGCTGGCGCTGTGGGCGTTGCGCTCCGCGCGTATCGTGGTCCCGCTGGGCTGGGTGCTCGCCGCCGCCATGCTCGTCTTCTCCATCGCTGGCACGCGCGATTACCTGTCCTATCTGCGCGCCGTCTGGAGCCTCGCCGATGAGGCGGTGACGCGCGGGGTCTCGCTGCAGCAGCTCGACGCCGGGGCGGGCTGGGACGGCTACCACCTCTACGAGTACGGCGTGGAGAACCGCATCCGCTCGCGCACGCCGCGCGGCGGGCCGTGGTGGGTCCACTTCTACGCCCCGGCCACCGATTCCACCTACGTCGTTTCCGGCAAGCCGCGCAAGGGGTACCTGCAGGTGGCCAGCCGCCCCTACGACTCGTGGCTGGAGGACGACGCCACCACGCTCTATCTGCTGCGCCGCCCGTGGGCGCCGTGGCCTCCATCGCCGCCGTCGCCGCAGAAAGATGCGCCCGTCACGCCCCGTGCGGCGGACGGCACGCAGCTTGCACCTACCGCCGCGCCAATTCCCGCGCCATTGGCCCCCTCGTCGTGAGCTCGTTCGTGATCGGAGCCCAGCCATGTCAGACCTTCACCCCGCGCTTCCGGTTCCTGCGAACGGCCACCGCGGCCTGCTGCTGATCGGCGCGCGGGAGCCGGTTCCCGGCCAGTGCAAGACGCGCCTCGGGGCGTGCATCGGCATGGAGCGCGCGGCTGCGCTCTACCGCGCCTTCCTCGTCGATATCGCGATGCGCTTCACCACGGACCCATCATGGCCGGCGTGGGAGTTCGATATCGCGTGGGCCTACACCCCCGCTGCCGCCGATTTCGCCGCCGTGCTGCGCGATGCCGGATGTCCGGCGCCGGTGGCGCCAGTCGGGTTCGTGCCGCAGGAAGGGGAGGGCTGGGGCGAGCGGCAGGCCAACCTACTGCGCCGGGGCGCGGAGCTCGGCTACGCCCGCACCGTGCTGATCGCCTCGGACGCGCCGCAGATCTCCGTGCCGCTGGTGCAGCGGGCGTTCACCGGCCTGCTGGACGCCGACCTCGCGGTGGCGCGCTCCCTCGATGGCGGCTACTCGCTGATCGGCCTACGCGGCTACCACGATGTGCTCAGCGGCGTGCCCATGAGCACCAGCGACGCCGGGCAGGCGCTCATCGCCAGCGGCGTGGCGCTGGGCCTGCGCGTGGTGGAGACCCCACCCGTCTTCGATGTCGATGACGCCGCCGATCTCGACGTGCTGACCGCCGCGCTGGCCCCGGATGGCGCCGCCGCGCCCGCCACGTGGCGCGCGCTGGGGGAGATGGGGTTGCTGCCCGTGCTTACACCCGGTCTGCCGGCAGTGGCATGAACGCCGTGACGTGGAACGGCGGCTCCCAGCCCGGCGGGCGGGCGAGCGTGATTTCGATGTAGAGACCGTCCGGATCGACCGCGTTGATGCTGTAGCCGTACGGCGCCGCCATCACCGCGCTGTCGGTGTAGCCGCCGGCCATCAGGCGCTCGCGGATCGTCAGGAACGCCTCCGGGCTGGCCGCTTCAAGGGCGAAATGGTTGATGGAGCCTTCGTCATACGGCAGATCGCCGCGCGTGCGAGCGTGTTCGGCGGGCACCTCGTACAGGTGCAGCGCTGTGCTGGCGGTGAGTTGGATCGTGCATTTCCACGCCGGGCGGCCCGTACTGCTGGCGACCGCCCCGCCAAAGATATCGACATAAAACGTGCTCAGTCGCGCCAGATCGGGCGTGACGAGCGCAATGTGGCTGACATTGGCCAGCAGCGGTGCGGCAGGGCGAACGGCATCGTTCATGCCGCGCAGCGTACGCTCCCACGTGGCCGCTGTCCATATCACAGATGGGCGCCGCCGCCGTTCTACCCCTGACAATACCCCGGAGCAGGCGGCACATGGCCGCCGGCCCCGAAACCAGCGACAGGAGCCCCCATGCGCGTCGGCGTGGTCTTTCCCCAGACCGAGTTCGGCAATGACCCCATTGCCATCCGTGATTACGCCCAGACCGTCGAGGGGCTGGGCTTCACCCATTTTCTGGCCTATGACCACGTACTCGGCGCGGACACCTCCGTGCGCCCAGATTGGTCTGGCCCCTACACCGCGCTCACGCCCTTCCACGAGATCTTCGTCCTCTTCGGCTACGTGGCGGCGCTGACCGAGCGGCTGGAACTGGTCTCCGGCGTGCTCATCCTGCCGCAGCGGCAGACAGCGCTGGTGGCGAAGCAGGCGGCCGCCATCGATGTGCTCAGCAACGGCCGCATGCGGCTCGGCATCGGTGTCGGCTGGAACAAGGTCGAGTTCGACGGGCTGGACAAGGTGTTCGCGGACCGGGGCGCCCGCAGCGAGGAGCAGATCGCGCTGCTGCGCGCGCTGTGGACGGAGCCGGTGATCACCTTCAACGGGAAGTGGGAGCAGATCGAGTCGGCGGGGATCAACCCGCTGCCGGTACAGCGCCCCATCCCGATCTGGATCGGCGGCTACGCCGACGCCACCCTGCGCCGCGTCGGCGAGATGGGAGACGGCTGGTTCCCGTGGCGCGAGCCGGACGACACGATGCGCGCCGCTATCGCCCGCATCCACGAGGTGGAGCAGGCGGCCGGCCGGGACCCCAACAGTATTGGTTTGGAGCCGCAGCTGAACGTGGGGCGGGGCACGCCGCAGGAGTGGGCACAGTTTGTGCGAGGGTGGGAGAACCTGGGCGCCACCCATCTCTGCCTGGGCACGATGGGCAACGGGTTCACGACGCCGCAGGAGCACCTGACGGCACTGACCCGGGCAGCGAAGGAGCTGGGCGTCGGCTGATTACAGGCGATTTCGGCGAATCTCCGGAAAGGGGATGCAAAAATGCCGATAATCGCATATAGTTATCCATAGACACAAACGCGCGATGAGGCGCGTTGCTGACAAACGTCACAGTGCACCCCGGTCAGACCCGGCGCCGCTCCGCCAGCTGACCTGCACCTCTATCATCCTCATCAATCCTCAAGCTGATCCTTCCCGGTGGCGTGGGCGGCGCCACCGGCAGCACCCCTCTCCCCGTCCAGGTGTCCACCGCCCGTCCAAACGCTCACGGCCTTCTGGTTTCCCCCATTACCCCGGTCTGGCTCTGGCGCGGTAGGATTCGCGACAGGAACATCCAGCGTCTTTGCGTAACGGGGGCAGCACCAACACCATGACATCTGGCGACGCGGCGCTGGCCGCGCCCCCCGAGATCGCGGAGAACCCGAGCTTCCGCAGCGTCATGCGCGATGGTGGCGTGCGGGCGTTGCTCACCTCCCGCTTCGCCACCATGCTGGCCATCGCCACGCTGTCGTATGGCCTGATGGTCTACCTCGCCACCGCCGGGGCGTCGCAGACCACCGTGTCGCTGGTCGGCGGCATGCGCTTTTTTGCCGCCCTCCTGTTTGGCATCGCCGGTGGCGTCATCACCGAATCGATGTCCAAGCGCGGCGCCATGGTGGCGGCCTACACCCTGCAGGCCGCCGCCTGCTTCATCCTGCCAACGCTCTGGGGCACATCGTTGCCGGCGCTGGTGGTGTTGGTGTTCGTTATCTCGGCGCTGGCGCAGGTGGTGGCCCCGGCGGTGAAGGCCGCCACCGCGCTCGTGTCCTCGCCGGCGCAGGTGGCGACCGTCGCCGCCATCATCTCGCTGGCGGCGGGCCTCGGCGCGGCGCTGGGCTCCGCCTTCTTCGCGCCGTTCCTCATCAGCAGCGGCTCGCTGTACGTGCTGATCTACGCCTGCGGCGTCATCACCGCGTTCGGCGCCATCCGCGCGCTCTGGGTGCCGGACGAGGAGGGGACCGCCACCCTGCGTCAGGCCCTGAAGGCGCTGGACTGGAAGGCTGCCACCCCCTCGCTACGAGGGGCGATGAACTGGATCGTCACCCACCGCGCGCTCGCCTCCATGGTGCTCGTGGGCGCGCTCGCCACCGGCCTCTTCGAGGGGTTCAACACCCTCATCCCGATCTACATCCGCGATGTGCTGGACGCCAACCCGGCCCTCACCGTCTTCATCCTCGCCCCCGGCGGCCTCGGCGCGTTCCTCGGCACCATCGTGGGGCCGGGCCTGATGCAGCGGCGCGGCGAGCGCTCGGTGGCGCTGGTGGCGCTGGCAGTGCTCACCCTCAGCTTCGCACTCTTCGGCCTCATCGACCAGGTGGCGCCGCTGATCGCCCCGTTCAGCCTGCTGCGTTTGACGCAGCTCTTCGGCATCGATCTCGGCCCCACCATTCAGGCCGCCGGCATGATCGCCATCCTGACGTCGTTCGGCTCCACCGGGGCCACGGCGGCGGTGCAGGCGTACATCAACCGCTTCGTGTTTCTGGAGCGGCAGGCCAGCACCTTCGGCATGCAGAACGTGATCGAGAGCGCCATCTCGCTGCTGGCGGTGCTGGTGCTGGGCACGCTGGCCAGCGTGGTCGGGTCGAGAGTGGT
>JASGGF010000210.1:0-8953 GCA_047605145.1 Thermomicrobiales bacterium
GTATCCCCCACTCCCTAAAATGTGGGAAATGCATAGCTTCGCAAAGGGAGAGGGGCTGGGGTGAGGGTTTATCGGCGTCACTACGCATCACATTCCCAACACCTCCCCCAGTTAGCCAACGCGCGGGAGAGGGGGCCGTCGAGTCCCGTCATGGTGGAAATCTGGCGTCACCACACCACATCCCGCCTCCATGGTCAGGGCAAGAAGCCCCTCTCCCGCGCATCGGGAGAGGGGTTGGGGTGCGGGCTTTCCCGGAGGGCGTCATGGCTCCCCGACGTCCACCCCCCTACCGCACCGCCAGCAGCACCCGGTTATCCAGCCGCTGCCAGATAGTGCCCACCTCGCGGAAGCCGGCGTTGCGCAGCGCCGCCTCGTGGACATCGAAGATCGGGACCGGCGAATCGCGGTCGGCGGCGGCAAAGCGGCGCGTGCGCTCCGCCAGCAGCGGCCCGGCAGGGCCCTCCTGCGCCAGCGCCGCCCACCACTCGTCCCAGTCCTCCACCCCGCCCGCGTCGAACGCCTCGGCGCGCTGCATCTCGATGGTCGCCTCGGAGAGCAGGCGCAGCGTCTCCTGATGCGGCGCGAAGGCGAGGTTGTCGCCATTCATGAACACGCCGTCCTCGCGCACCAGCTTGCCCAGCGTGTTGTACAGGCGCACCAGCGGTTCAACCTGCAGCCATTGCAGCGAGGTGGTGCTCAGCACCGCGTCAAAGGACGGCTCCCCCAGCTCGGCGATCCAGCCGGGGTCGTTCAGGTCCGCCGTGATCCAGCGCAGGCGGCCGTCGTAGTCGCCGAGGGCGCCCATGCCCATCGCCAGTAGCACCGGGTCCATGTCCACCGCCACCACCCGGGCGCGGGGGAAGCGATCCAGCAGGCGCTGGCTGATGGAACCCGGCCCGCAGGCCAGATCGAGCGCCACGAACTCCTCCGGCAGGAGGGCGCCCAGCACATCGAGCATCGCCGTGAAGCGCTCTTCGCGATCCGGGAGATAGGCGGTCTGCTGGGTATCGTAGCGACGGAGCCAACTGGGCCAATCGATTTCGGCGGGCGGCGGCAGCGTTTGCATGAGCACCTCTTCGCGCGGGACATTCCTGCGGAGCAATCTGCGGAGCAGAACGTTTGCCCGCGACGATAGAATGACGCCCACGCCCCCGGCAACTCCCCCGCACTCTGGCACAATGCGTTCTGCGTCCTGCTGCACGTTCTGGGGGGCCTGATGTCGAGGTTGCACACGCTCTTTCTAGTGAACGCCATCTTCGTCGGGTTGGCGGCGCTGCCGCTCATCTTCGCCTACCCGGCGGTCTTCGCCCAGTTGGGCATCCCCTCGCTGGAGAACGGCTTCTTCGTGCAGGTCGCCGGCGCGTGGCTGCTTATGGAAGGCGTCGGCAGCTTCCTCGTCTGGCGGCGGCCGGTGGGCAACGACGATCTGGTCACCAGCATCATCGGCATGAAGGTCGTCTTCATCCTCGTCGTGCTCTCGGCCATGGCCGGCGGCGTGCTCCCGGCGCAGGCGTTCCTTGCGGGCGCCGTCATCGACGCGCTCTTCTGCGTCGCCTTCATCGCGTGGCTCCGCGCGGAACCGGCGCGGGGGTGATTCCCCGGCCAGAACAGCTCTCCCCGTGGATGGCGCGCGCCATCGCCCTCGCCGCCGGGGTCATCGTCTTCTTGCTGCTGCCACACTCGCTGGCGCCGGCGGTGCGCGTGCTGGCCGCGTGGGACCTCGCCGTGCTGGTGCTGGTCCTCGAAGGCTGGGCCATCATCGTCACCACCGACGCCGACGAGATGCGGCAGCGCGCCACCGATGAAGACCCCGGCAAGGCGGGCATCTTCGCCATCTCCTTCGGCGCCAGCGCCGTCAGCCTTGGCCTCGCCGTGGTGGTCATCAGCACCACCCACATCGCCACCCGCAACGACACCCTCGTCCGCACCGCGCTCGGCCTCGGCGCCATCCTCGGGGCGTGGATGCTGCTGCACACCGCCTACACCCTGCACTACGCGCGCCTCTACTACGCCAATCCCAAAACGCTGGAGGCCATCGACTTCCCGGAAGCGCCGGACGCGTGGGATTTCGCCTACTTCGCGTTCGGCATCGGCATGACCTTTCAGGTCGCCGATATCGCCGCCACCAACCGCCCCATGCGCCGCGTGGTGCTCGGCCACACCCTCATTTCCTTCGCCTACAACACCGCCATTCTGGCCCTGATGGTGAACATCATCGCCAGTCAGGTGTAGCCTGCGCTCGCGTTGACAGGCCCCACCCTGCCCCCTAGACTGCCGGACAGAGTGCATTTTGCATTGGCATGACGATGCAGCCCGTGGCTGCGGCAAGGACGCCGCGTCATTCGGGCAACCCCTGCGCCCCCGGAGAGCTCGTGCATGGCCCAGACTCAGGTGCAATCCCAGTCCCAGTCGCAATCGCAGACCTCGATCACGGCGCCAGCTGTAGCGCCCGTCGCCATGTCGGTGCAGCACGCCAGCAAGCACTACAAGACCGGCACCGGCTCCGTGCACGCGCTGGAAAATCTGTCGCTGGAGGTGCCGCAGGGTGAGTTCCTGTGCATCCTCGGCCCCTCCGGCTGCGGCAAGAGCACGCTGCTGTGGGGGATGTCCGGCCTGCATGACCTGACCAGCGGCGAGGTGCTGCTGAACGGCACGCCGGTGACCGGGCCACGCCCGGAGATCGGCATGATCTTTCAGGACGCCAACCTGCTGCCGTGGCGCAATCTCTGGCAGAACATCGAGTTCCCCTTCGAGATCAAGAAGATCGACACCAAACCGTACGAAGGCCGCATCAAGGGCCTGCTGGCCGAAGTCGGCCTCGCCGGGTTCGAGAAGAAGATGCCGCGCGAGCTCTCCGGCGGCATGCAGCAGCGCGCCAGCATCGTGCGCTGCCTCTCCTACGACCCCGACGTCATCCTGATGGACGAGCCGTTCGGCGCCCTCGACGCCTTCACCCGCGACGAAATGAACCTGCTGATCCAGAAAATCTGGATGGAAACGGGCAAGACCATCATCTTCGTCACCCACAACGTCTCGGAGGCGATCTTCCTCGCCGACCGCGTGGTGGTGCTCACCCCGCGCCCCGGCCGCATCGCGCACATCTTCCCCATCGACCTGCCGCGCCCGCGCACCATCGACATGACCTTCGAGCCGGACTTCATCCACGTGGTCAAGGAGATCAAGAACACCATCGAGACCGGGCGCTACACCCCGCTCCCCCGCCCGTAACCGGCGGAACGGGCCAGCTCATCGCCGACGCGACAGGGACAGGGCACGCACATGGCAACCGAACTGCGCGAAACGATCCCCACGTTCAATCAGGCCGAGCCGGAGGGCGGCGAGGCCGGGCTCTCCAACATGTCCGCCATGACCAGTCAGAGTTTCGCCAAGTCGTGGGGCGAGGCCGGGCTGATCGCGCTGGTGGCCATCCTGCTCTTCGCCGGCGCGGAATTGGCGGTGCGCGTCTTCAACATCCAGAGCTACATCTTCCCGCCGCCCAGCGCCATCATCGTGCAACTGGTCACGCGCTTCCCCGACCTGTTCTGGCCGCACATGCAGATCACCTTGATCGAGCTGTTGACCGGCTTCGCCATCGGCGCATCCATTGGCCTGCTCTTGGCGGCGGTGATCACCCAGTTTCCGCTGGTCGAGAAGATCATCACCCCCTACATCCTGCTGCTCGTCACCACCCCGATGATCGCGCTGGTGCCCTTGCTCATCCTCATCTACGGCTTCACGCTGACTCCGCGCATCATCGCGGTGTCGCTGGCGGTCGGCCCCATGGTGATGATCAACTCCGCCACCGGCTTCCGCCGCACCGACCTCGCCAAGATCGCGCTGGCGCGCTCCTACGGCGCCTCCACCTTCCAGATCTTCACCAAGATCCGCTTCCCCCTCGCCCTGCCCATGATCATCGTCGGGCTGATGGTCGGCGCCATCTTCGGCATGCTCACCGCCGTCGGCGCCGAGATGGTGGGCGGCAAGAACGGCCTCGGCAACCAGTTGATGTTCTGGTCCTCGATGGTCAAGATGACCAACTTCTACGCCATCATCCTGCTGCTGGCGCTGATGGGCGTCAGCATCTACGTCATCTTCTACTGGGTCGGCAAGAAGTGGGCGGGCTGGCAGGCCTGAGCTTCCCTCCACGCCCCGCGCCGTCTGAAAGGAGCCGCCGCCAAGCGCACGAACCCGCGATCCGGAGCACTGGTCGGCGCGACGATGCGCCCTGTTTGAGGAGGATGGAACGCGATGCACCCGTTCGATGCGTTGATCGATCAGTTCACCAGCGGCCGCATCTCCCGGCGCGGTCTCATCAAGGGCGCCGCCGCCCTCGGCGTCAGCGGCGTGGCGCTACAGGCGCTGGAGCGTAGCCACATCGTCTTCGCCCAGCCGGCAGACAACACCATCCGCTGGGTCTCCCCACGCGGCACCGTCGACGTGCTGGATGACTACGCCTACCACGTCGCCCTGAAGCTGGGCTACTTCGGCGACATCAAGACCACGCTGGAGCCCGGCCCCATCGAGGCCACCGCCGGCACCAAGGCCGTCGATACTGGCCAGTCGGATGTCGCCTACCCCTCGCCGGGCGTCTTCTCGCTGATGATCGAGCAGGGTTCCCCGCTCGTCTCCGTCTTCCAGTGCGGCGCCTACGACGTGTTCGATTTCGCCTTCCCCAAGGGCAAGGCTCCGGCCAGCGTCAAGGATCTGGAGGGGATGACCGTCTCCCTCGGTTCCGCCGGCTGGCAGGGCATCTGCAACCCCGAAGTGGCGCAGGCCGGCGGCGACCCCACCAAGGTCGAGTACGTCGATGCCGGCCAGACGTGGGCGCAGGCGCTCGCGCAGGGACAGGTCGATGCCGCCCTCTCGTGGGCCGGGCTGCGCGCCCAGTGGGCCGCCACCGGTCTCGATTTCGACTACATCCTCGGCAAGGACTGGTCGAAGTTCCCCGCCAACTCCTTCGTCATCCGCCGGTCGGATCTCGAGGATCCTGCGCTGGCCGACATCTACACCCGTTACCTGCGCGGCTGGGCGCAGGGGCTGGAGTTCGGCTGGTACAACCCCGTCGCCGCCACCCAGATCACCTTCGAGGCGCTGCCCGCGCTGAACGAGGTCTTCGAGGACAAGCAGATCGCCGTCGAGTCAATGTGGCAACTGGCCGAGGTCTTCCGGGGTGACTGGGCCAACCGCGAAGGCTGGGGCTGGCACTCCGACACCGACTGGGATCTGTTCCTGAAGACCGCCTTCGACATCAAGCAGCTCTCCAAGGAACTGACCGCCGCCGACGTCCTGACCAACGACTGGATCGCTGGCGTCAACGACTTCGACCACGACGCCGTCCGCAAGGCCGCCGCTGACTTCGAACTGAGCGAGGACTTCGCCTCCCTCAAGCAGCCGGAAGGCGCCGGCTCCGAGTAATGCGCGGCGCAGCTCCCGCCTACGCCATGAAGGCGGGGCGGGAGCTGCGCATCCACGCTTCCCTTGCAAAGACCCGCGCTCGCAAACTCTTGTGCCTTACGCTACGATGCGCACGCAACACGATTCACACATTATGGTTTTCGCCGCCGCGATGCCGCGACGAGAGAGGACGTGCGCATGGATGACACGACGTTCGACGAGATGGCGCGCCGCGCCGCGCAGCAGACCACCCGCCGCGCCGCCCTCGGCGCCCTCATGGGCGGCGCGCTGCTGCTGGGTGATCCGGGCGCCAGCGAAGCCAACAACGCCGGCAAGCGCCGCAAGCAGCAAAAGAAGAAGTCGGTCGGGCTCTACCGTGGCTTCCACATCACCATCAACAACGCGAATGGAACCGCGCCGGCCGTCGTCCGCTTCGGCGACAGCGGCAGCTTCGACTACTGCCGCCAGTTCGCCAACCCCACCATCCCGGCCGGCGGTGGAACCTATTTTCAGACCCACCGCACCTCGGCGTGGCTGTGGATCGACACCGGCCAGCAATACTGGTTCCAGTTCCACAACTTCCTCGGCGGGGCGCCGTTCTACCGCATCGCCGTCCACGGGCAGGCCAACATCGACCGCAACTTCAACTGCCTCTTTCCGCAGGGCGACATCGTCGAAGAGCAGTGGGCCCTCAACCCCAATTCGGCCCGCTACTACGACATCAACGGGCACCTCTTCCATCTCTCCCGCCAGCGCGATTCAAAGCGGTACAAGATCTTCACGTTGCTGCTACCGCCCACGCTCTAAAAGCCCCTCTCCCGCGCATCGGGAGAGGGGTTGGGGTGAGGGCTTTCGGAGGCAAACCCATGTCTGATCCCCGCGGCGCGCGCGCCTTCCACCACGTCGGGTTGCGCGCCATGGAGCCGCAGCCCGCCGAGAACTTCGTCGAAGCCACCCGCGTCTGGGTCACCGACCCCAACGCGCACCCGCAGCGCATCGAGTGGCTGCGCTACGAGCCAGACAGCTACCTCGATGACCGCTTCAAGGACACCCCGCACGTCGCGTGGGTGGTCGATGACATCGAGCCGTGGATCGCCGGCAAGGAAATCGCCATCGCCCCCTTCGAGGTCGGCGATCCCCCATTTACGCGGGTGGCCTTTGTCTGGGAAGATGGCATGATCAGCGAATACATGGCGTTCCTGCCGGGAGCCGTCTGGTTCTCCGCAGATGATGCCGGCACGCAGCGCGCCACCGGCAGCTAACACACGAAGGAGTGCCCCCACCCATGGCCGACCGTCTCGCCGCTTCCACCAACTCGTACCACACCTACACGCTGGAGGAAGCGCTGGCCGGCATCTCCGCCGCTGGCTTCACCTCCGTCGAGCTCACGAGCGTCCCCGGCTGGACGGAGCACGTGCTGCGCGACTCCACCGACGAGGACCTCGCCGAGGTGCAGCGCCTGCTGGATCAGTACGGCCTCACCGCCGTCAGCCTCTCCGGCCACAGCGACCTCGTCAGCGACGCAGGCGTCGCGGAGTTCCGCAAGGCCATCGAGATCGCCCGCAAGCTCGGCATCGACAAGATCACCACCTCCACCGGCGGCCACGACGCCTCCTCCGTCGGCAGCATGGAGGAGCAGCGCGCCGCCTTCCTCGCCAACATCGGCCCCCTCGCCGACGAGGCCGCCGCGCACGGCATCTCGCTCTGTCTGGAGACGCACGGCGGCCTGCTGGCCACCGGCGAAATCTCGAAGAAGCTGGTGCAGGATATCGGCCGCGACAACATCGGCATCAACTACGACCCCGGCAACGTCATCTTCTACGGCGCCGTCCGCCCGGAAGGCGATCTCCCCGGCTCGGTCGATACCGTCACCCACATGCACGTCAAGGATCAGATCGGCGGCCCCGGCGTCTGGAACTTCCCGCAGATCGGCACGGGCGAGGTCGATTTCCCGGCCCTCTTCGCCACCCTCGACGCCGCCGGCTTCGACGGCCCCTGCTCCGTGGAGCTGGAGTTCGACGGCGGACCGTGGCCCCCGCTGGAGAAGGTCAACAGCGACATGGCCGCCTCCTACCAGTACATGCGCGCGCTCGTCCCGCCGGTGGAGTAGCCCGCCCTCAAGGCGCCGCGCTGATGGATGCGCTGCACGGGCGTTGACCAGAACCGGACGGCGCCCACCACCCCGACGTCATCCCGACGAAGGAGGGATCGCGCACCCCCAATCTCAAGGTCACGGCGCCATACCCCGTGGACATCGCGCCCTCCCACGAGCACGCTGTTCAGGGGACATTCGGCCCCGGAAATCAGGGATGTCGCGATGTAACGCGGCCATCGCTACGAATCGAGACAGGAGCCAACACAATGGTGCGCGTCGCAGTTATCGGCGCCGGGTTCATGGGCGGCGTCCACAGCAAGGCCTACGCCACGCTGCCCGAAGCGGAGATCGCCGTCATTTACTCCCCCTCGCCGGAGCGCGGCAAGCCGCTGGCGGAGGAACTTGGCGTCCCGTGGAGCGATGACCTCGACACCATCCTCGCCGATCCCTCCATCCCGGCCGTCGATATCTGCCTGCCCAGCTTGCAGCACCGCCCCGTCACCGAGGCGGCCATCGCCGCCGGCAAGCACGTGCTGCTGGAGAAGCCCATCGCGCTCGATCTGGAGGACGCGCGCGCCCTCGTCACCCTCGCGGACGACAGCGACCAGATCGTGATGATGGCGCACGTCCTCCGCTTCTGGCCGGAGTACGTCGAGCTGGCGCGGCAGGCCCACGCCGGCGACCTCGGCCGCCTGCGCTCCGGGTTCGCCTCCCGCCGCCAGCCCTTCCCGGCGTGGTCGAAGCTCTTCGCAAAATCCGACCTCACCGGCGGCGCCGTCATCGACATGATGATCCACGACTTCGACGCCCTGAACTGGATCTTCGGCACGCCCCTCGCCGTCACCGCGCGCGGCGAAACCAACCCCCGCTCCGGCGGCGGCTTCGATCAGGTGCAAGTCCTCATCGACTACCCCAACGGCGCCTCGGCGCTCGTCGATGGCGGCATGACCATGCCGGAGTCGTACCCCTTCTCCTCGCGCCTCGAAGTGCTGGGAGAAGACGCGGCCATGGAGTACACCTTCCGCGCCGGCGGCCGCAGCGTCGAGATGGGCGTCGGCATCAACGACCTCGTCCTCTACCCCAACGCTGGCGACCCCGCCCTGCTGGAAGTCGCGCAGGTCGACCCCTACGCCGCCGAGTGCGCCGCCTTCCTCGACGCCGTCGCTACCGGCTCCAGCCCTGACCGCGCCACCCCCCACGACGGCCTCATCGCCCTCGCCACCGCCCTCGCCGCGCGCGAATCGCTGGATCGTGACGGCGCGCGGGTGGAGCTGGCGGTGTAGGGCCTCCAACACCACAATCTCCTCGTGGCTCGAGCACGTCGAGCCACGAGCGGCCTTCAAAAGCCTCCCGAACCCCTTACCCCGAAGGAGCCAATTACCAGGCGTGATGTCCAGAGCTTGTCGAAGACGCTTGGTGTGAATTGCGCCCATAAAGCCCGGAACGCCGGCAAGCCCTCACCCC
>JASGGF010000211.1:0-8952 GCA_047605145.1 Thermomicrobiales bacterium
CTGGCGCTGGCCGGGCTGCCTGCGGCTGCGGCGCGCGGGTGGCGGGCCGTTCAGCGCGTGAGGCGGGCGCAGGGTCGTCGCCGCGATCGCCGAACTGCGCGCCGAAGCCGAGGGCGTTCAGGGCGCGGCCGATGGCCTTGGTTTCCGCCTTCTCGATGAAGTCCGGAAAGTCGCTGGCGGTTTCGCTGCCGTAGCCCGTCGCCTTGCCGCCGGTTCGCAGCGTCACCGTGGCCTTGAAGATCGCCATCTGCGCATCGTGCTCGACCATCTCGGTGATTAGCTCGGCGTCCGGGTGCTCCTTGCGCAGCCAGAGTAGCCGGAACTTCACATCGAGGTAATCCCCACCGCCCCGGCCTCGCAACTGCCGCAGGTACGGCGTCGGGTCAAAGCCACTGCCCGCGCGCGCCGGGCCGTCTTCCTGAATGGCGCGGGCCGGCGCCTCGGCAATCTCGTAGTCGGATTGGGGTTCCCCGTCAGGCGTATCATCGTCACTGGGGTACGCTGGCAAGTCCCGCTCTCTGCTGTCCTGTGACATCTTCCGACTCCTGATGCTGGCGGCGCGGCCATACTGGCAATGCCTGATCACGGTGATACAGCGGGGACTTCGGGCATTCACCGCCAGTATACAAAGCGAACGCATGTTCGCAAGCCGTGCTGGCGCTACGCGTACTGAGTGAGGTCGCCATGAGTGATGATCCGGTTGTGGGGGAGCCGCGGGCTGGCACGGGACGGCCTCCGGCGCGCCTTGCCGCCCCGCTGGCCGACTTGCTGGATATGGTCTGGCCGGAAACCGGCCTGCAGACAGCGGCGCGCGTCTCCGAACGCCCGCGCGATTCCCTGAGCGAGGATGACGTCGTCGAGCTGGAGATCGACTTCGTGCGGCTCTCGCTCTCGCCGCTGGAGTTCATCCAGCTGGCGTCGTTCCTGCGCATGACCGTGGATGGCCTGCTGGAGCAGCACCCCGGTTTGCAGCGAGCCGTCGTCAACGCGTTCGACATCCGTGACTAGCGTTCCGGCAGGCTCCCCGGCACGGCGCCGCCCGTGAGTTCCGCGACCTGCGCGATGTAGGCGGCGGTGTCGAACCCCCGCGCCATGCCCCGCGCGGACATCGGGCGGACGAGGCCGAGGATCGGCTTGTTGGGCGGGAAGGGCCGGTCGTGCCGCCCGCCGATGGCCCACGCGATGTTGGCGTAGCCATTCGCGTCGCGGCCATCGAGCTGGTAGCGGTCATTGAGCTGGACGGCGATGTCCAGCGCCTCCTCCGGGTGCGTCGTCCATTGCAGGAGTTGCTTCCCCCAATACATGCGCAGCCGGTTCGGCATGAAGCCCTGCGCCACCATCTGGCGCTGAGCAGCGTTCCAGAGCGCGTCGTCTGTCTCGCCGGCTTCCAGTTTCGCCACGGTGTACGTGATGGGGCGGGGATCGCCAAGGTGCTCTAACAGGGTGCGCTGGCCCCAGTCGGGTAAGCCGTTCCATGCGTCATACGCCGGTTCGCGCAGGCAGAAGTTCACCCCCAGCTCCCGCTGGGTCACCACCTCATCCAGAAACGCCTGCAGCGCCTCGTCGGTGATTGCGCGCCCCGCGCCGATGGTGGCCTTGTCTTTCGGCGCCACCCACGCCCGGTCGCCTGCGCGCGCCGTGATCGCGGCTCTCGCGACCGCGAGCGGGCTGATCTGCCCGAAATGCAGGTAGGCCGAGAGCCGGCTGCTGGCGGTCAGGTTCGGGTGACTTCGCAGATGCGGGTACTCAGGCAAACGCTCCTCGATGAAGGAGGCCAGCCGCTGCTTCGCCGCCTTCGCCCCGCCGCGCAAATCGGATGGGGCGTCATCGTGTAGCGCGTACAGGCGCTTCACGGCTTCCAGCGGATCGGGGCCGGGGTCAATCTGCGGTGAAGGGGCTTTGGCGCGCGTCGTCGGGATGGCGTCCAGCAGGCCCGGATCCGCCGCCACCATCCGCCAGAGTTTGGGCCGGATTGTGCGCGCGGCGTATTCCAGAGCGGGGAAGGCGGATGGTGGCGCGATGGTGTCGGTGGCGACGACAACGAGCGGCGCCTTGATCCGCTCGGCGACTGTGGTTTTCCAACCACTCGCTGTCCGCAACGGGTCCAAATCAGTGATGACCGCCGCCGCCTTCAGGTCGTGCGCCTGCTTCGGCACGATCTGTGCTGAATCCCCGGTCTGCAGCGTCCACACGATGCCCCGTGCGGCAAACGCCTCTGGCAGTTCAGCCAACCCCTCGGCCATGAACTGATAGGCGCGCCGCGATGCCTCCGGGTACGCCGGAACCAGCACGAAGCAGGCAACCACGGGAATCTGCAGCGCGTTGCCGATGGCGACCGCCAGATTTACCGCGCGATTCTCCGTCGCCCGTTGCGCGCGCTGCACCCAGAGCAGCACGCAGGCCGGGTCGTCAGGAATGTCGCGCTGGTTCAAGACCTCGCTCCACGGGTCGTCTTCGGCTACGAAGCGGTCAATCCCTGCCATGGTTCATCTCCCCGCAGCCAGCCAGTTTGACACGCAGTAACTCGCTGCTGCCCCCGACGCCTCAGCGGCCCGGCCCCGGATTCGATACGATGCCGGTCGCGTTTCGATCATCATCAGGAGCGATACGTGAAACTCGTGAACCTACCCAAGGTCTCGCTGGCGGTGCTGCCGACGCCGCTGCAACGCCTACGCAATCTCGAGGCCGCGTTGGGTCCGGGCAGCCCGCGGATCTGGATGAAGCGCGATGACCTGACCGGTCTGGCGTTCGGCGGCAACAAGGCGCGCAAGCTGGAGTACCTGTTGGCAGACGCGCAGCAGCAGGGCGCGACGGTGCTGGTGAGCGAAGGGGCGGTGCAATCGAACCACGCGCGCATGACCGCCGCTGCCGCCCGCGTGGCAGGCATGCGTTGCGTGTTGGTGCTGGACGCCATCCATGGGGCGGCGGTGAACGGCAACCTGTTGCTCGATCACTTGCTGCAGGCGGAGGTGCGGATCATGCCGGACCGGGCCGCGCGCAATGCGCAAATGGCCACCATTGCGGATGAGCTGCGGTCAGCCGGGGAGGTTCCGTACGTGATCCCGACCGGCGGCAGCGTCCCGCTCGGCGCCGTCGGGTACGTGGCGGCCGTGGCGGAAGTGCTGGAGCAGTTGCAGGCGGTCGGGGAAGCGCCGCGCGCCCTCTACGCCGCTTCTGGCTCACTGGGCACGCAGGCGGGGCTGATGGCCGGCGCCCGCGCGTTTGGGGCGCCGTTCGCCGTCGAGGGTGTGGCCGTGCTGCACCCGGTGGAGCAGTTGATCCCACGTTGCGCCCTGCTGGCCACTGACACTGCGGCGCTCATCGGGCTAGACGCGCAGTTTGCTCCCGAGGAAATCCGGCTGGATGGCGGCTACGTTGGCGAGGCGTACGGCGTCGCTACCCCGGCGGGACTGGCTGCAATCCGCCTGGTAGCGGAGTCGGAAGCGATCTTCCTTGACCCGGTCTATTCCGGTAAGGCGATGGCGGCAATGCTCGACGCGATCCGGCAGGGCGCGTACGGCTCGGACGAATCAGTGCTCTTTCTCCATACTGGTGGCGGGCCATCGCTCTTCGCTTTTGGCGAGGCGCTGCTGGCGTAACCGGGTTCAAGGACAGGACACTAGGTTTCATGGAACGAGACATCTTCGACGTACGGGGGCTCCATATTGTCGTCACGGGCGGGGCGAGCGGCATCGGCCTCGGCGCCACGCGGGAGCTGGCGGGGCGAGGCGCCCTGATCGAGATCTGGGACGTGCGGCAAGAGCCACTAGCGGCGGCGCTGGATGGGCCACTGCGCGAGTGGAGCAGCCAGATTGCCACGCGTGTGGTGGACGTGTCCGATGACGTGGCGGTCGAGGCGGCCGCCGAGGCGGCGTGGCAGCGGGCGCCGGTGGACGTGCTGATCAACTGTGCCGGCATCACCTCGCACCGGCGCCCGGTGCTGGAGATTCCGCTGGAAGACTGGCAGCGGATGCTGGGGGTGAACCTGTACGGCACGCTGCACACCTGCCGCGCCCTCGGCCGCCGCATGATCGACCGGGGGCAGGGCTCCATCATCAACGTCTCATCGGTGGACGCCGTTGATCCCAGCTGGGGCAACCTGCACTATGGCGTATCGAAGGCGGGCGTCGCGATGCTGACTACTGGGCTGGGCCGCGAGTGGGGGACCACAGGCGTGCGGGTGAACGCCGTCGGGCCGGGCCCGGTGCGTACGCCGCTGACGGAACCGCTCTTCGAGAAGCACGACTGGCTAGAGCCGAAGTGGGTGGAGAGCGTGCCGCTGGGACGCATCGGCGAGCCGGATGATCTGGCGGGGATCTTCGTCTACCTCGCCAGCCCGGCCTCGAAGTGGGTGACCGGGCGCTCGTTCTACATCGACGGCGGCTGGCTGCTCTGACGTGGCAAGATGCGCATAACGGAACACTTTTCAGCGCAGAGAAGGGAACGGGAATGACGATCAGGGTTACGGTCTGGAACGAGTACCGGCACGAACTGGAAGACGCGGAGATCGCCGCGATCTACCCGGACGGTATCCACGGCGCCATTGCGGCCGGGCTGGGCACGGAGGATTTCGTGGTGCGCACCGCCACGCTGGACGAGCCGGAGCACGGCCTGACCGATGCAGTGCTGGCGGACACCGATGTGCTGATCTGGTGGGGGCACAAGGCGCACCGCGAGGTGGACGACGCTATTGTGTTGCGGGTCCAACGGAGGGTGCTGGACGGCATGGGGCTGGTGGTGCTGCATTCCGGCCACCACTCCAAGATCTTCAAGACGCTGATGGGCACCACCTGCAACCTGAAGTGGCGCGAGGCCACCGACAAGGAGCGGCTGTGGGTCGTGAACCCGAGCCACCCCATCGTCGATGGCATCGGCGAGTACATCGAACTGCCGCGCGAGGAGATGTACGGCGAATTCTTCGATATCCCGCAGCCGGACGACCTGATCTTCGTCAGCTGGTTCACTGGCGGCGAGGTCTTCCGCAGCGGCTGCTGCTATCAGCGGGGGCAGGGCAAGATCTTCTACTTCCGGCCTGGTCATGAGACCTACCCGACCTACCACAACCCGGAGATTCAGCGCGTGATCCGCAACGGCGTGAAGTGGGCGGCGCCGGTGGCCGGGCCCGTGCCGAACTTCGGCCTCAACGGCCCGAACGCGCCGCTGGAGCCGCTGCCGGCGGAGTAACACAGTGACGCGACAGGCGATCCATTGGGTGATACATGCCAAAGGACGTCTTGTCCGTTGGGTAGCGCGTTTTGGTTTTCTGTATAAGCCAAGCGCGCTGCCTGTGTTTTGCAATCCCGCAGGAGCGTGGTCAGCGACCGTTGATGCGCATCTTGACGAGCTTTCCTGATGCAACGAGGAATTCTCTTGCATTCGTGAATGCTGCGTCGGCGATGTCCCGTGCAAATTCAATCTCTGCGACAAGCGAGCCATTCATTCCTAGCACGTGCAGTTGCTTGCCATGCCAGGCAATGACGTGAGAACCATCGGGCGATAGTCGCAGATTGCAGAGGTAGTCGAGCGGGTAGAGCGCAACCAACCCGGCGGCATCCTGATAAAAGTTCAGGCCGTTCCAGTGAGCGAACACGATTCGATTGAGGTCAACATCGGCGGCCAGAATCCCCGGCCCTTCGCTCGCTACTCGGCGACTGATGACGTCTCCCCGATCATCGAGCAGGCTGAGCGACCCGTCACTGCTCGCCACGAGTGTGCGGTTCCCTGTTTGATTGCTAGCCAAGCCGTAAACGGTTGCTGGGGACAATGCAATTTCGACGGATATGTGTGCACGTTCCTCAGCAGCTGCGCCTAAAAGGCGCTCGTAGGCTTGGAGGACTTCTCGAAACTCGCCAGTCTTCCCGGGATCTCCTGGGTAGAGATCGGGATGCGTCGCTTTCGCCCGGGCACGGAACGCCCGGCCAACGTCGTTCTGCGATGCGCTTGTTGGCAGGCCGAGGATCTGGTAGCACCTGGCAACGTCAACGCGGCTTGTGTACGGCACGCTGAAGTCGAAGCTGCGTGTCCGAGGGTTGGTTTGCCAACTCCACTTCAGCTTTCCCTTTGCATCCAACTGGTAGGTGCGGTTCCAGGAACTCAACACAATGCGCTTGCCGTCATGAGATGTCTGGATGAAATATGGACAGGCGCGAGAAGATGGCTGGTCTCCAAAGGCAGTGGTGTCTGGCGTTGCGAACTGCCAGGCCTTGTACCCGCGCTCGTCAAATGCATACAAGAAACCATCTCGGCAACCGGCAACGATGAGATTGCCGGCTCGCCGGACTTCGGAGAGTTTGTCGGGCAGCAATTCGGTGTGGGTGACGGAGCCGCTGCGATCCAGCCAGGTTAGGTTTGCTCCGCCATTCCCAATGCGCCCATAGTCGGTTGCAGCGAAGTAGCCACCGTTTGCCAACGACAGCGTTTTTGCGGACGCGCCGGGAACGTTGACAGCCCAGGCTGGCGCAAAGGTGTGCGCGTTCGCGAGCGCAAGGTTGTTGCCTGTTGAAGTTCCGCCCGACACGAGTATCGAGTCGTTGGCAAAGAGAAGCACCCGCGGCGCCGGCTTGAATGACACCTGATCAATCAGCGCGATTTGGTCATGGCCCTTGCGAACGCTGAATACGGGAGGTTCGGCTTTCGTTTTCACTGTTGACGCGCTAGTCTTGTCACCAGCCTTGGCGTTAACCCGGGCCAAACGCTTACGGAGATCCTCCTCCCACGCTGCGTCCCGTTGCACTCCGAGCGCCACCTGAATCAATTGGCGCGCATCTGCCCAGCGCTTGTGTTTCTCGTAGGCCATTAGCACGCGCGTGTATGTCGTCCGATCAGTGGAACCGGCTGCAATGGCGCGTTCCCCGCAATCGAGCGCCCGTGAACTGTCGCCGGACCGCTCAATGACCAGGCAGCGTTGGCCCCACGCAGAGAACCGTTCGAGAGCGCTGCCATCCCGCGACGCGACCCCTTCCGTTCGGCTCAGCCATCGTTCCGCGGCCCCCGGGTCGCCTGCCTTTGCCCGCTCGACTGCCAGCCGAGTGAGCATTTCTACGACGCGGCTGTTCTCAACTCGTGGCAGATCTGAATAGGCGTTTGCAGTCCGAAAGAGGTTCTCTTCTTCTCCGCGCGCAGCATAAATTGTCATCAATGGACCGAATACTGCGGGGATGTCCGTCCCTGCGCGTATTGCTTGCTCATAGACGCGTATGGCATCGTCGGCGCGACCGCGAGACTCCAGAAAGGCTCCGTATCGGCCAGCGGGAAACCCAGGAAACTGCTCTCCTCGGTCTATCTCGATAGCTTTTAGAAAGAGTTGCTCGGCGCGTCGGTCATTCCCTACGGACGCGGCGTGTTCAGCTTCCTGAACAATGTCAAATGGGCGAGGTTGGAGGCTTGTGCCCAATGGCTCGAACGCAGGGGGAGTCGGAGCTTCTTTTGCAGGCTGTGCCGACCCTGATTTGCGATCAAAGAGACGTCGCAGCATCTCGGGGTCTCCTGTTGCCAGTTGAACCTCAGCTCCGCAGTTTCGTTGTCTGGGGCCGGGCAATTCGCCCGACCCCCGTTGTCGTACCTCGGTTAGTGATCCCGTTTGGGGCGGAACTTCGGGGCGTCGCGGTCACCGCCGCGGTCGTTGCGGGGCTCGTAGCGGCGCTGGCCGGGACCGTCGTTGCGGTGGCCACCACGGTTGTTCGCCACGAATGGCGGGCGCGGGCCGCGGTTGTCGCGGGCGGGGGGCGCGCCATCGACGCGAGCGACCTCCACGTTGACCGGGCGGCCCTTGATCTTGGCTCCGCGCATGGCGCCCACCACACGGTCCACCATCTCGCGCGGGACATCGACGAAGGCGTAGTCATCGAAGATGTCGATGGCGCCGATGGCGCGGCCGGGGATGCCGGCCTCATTGGCGATGGCGCCCACAAAGTCCTGCGGCCGGGCGCCCTGATTGCGGCCCACATTGATGAACAGGCGGACCATGCCGGTCTCGCTGCGCGGCCCGCGTTGGGTGGGCGCGGCGGCGGCGAAGGTGGCGATATCGTCCACCTGCTGCTCGGGGGTGGTGGTGCGGCCCGTTTCCTCGGCGTACAGCTTCAGGATGGCGGCGGCGATCTCGGCGGAGTCGTGCTCATCCGCGAGATCGTTAATGGTTTCAAGGTAGCTGGTGTAGCCGTCGTCGTCGGCGTCGAGTACCGCCAGAATCTGCTGCTTCAGCGCGTCGCGGCGACGCTCCGCCACATCGGCCAGCGTCGGCAACCGGCGCGGTTCGATGCGGGCGCGGGTGACGCGTTCGATCTGCCGCAGCCAGCGCACCTCGCGCGGGGTGATCAGGGTGATCGCCTCACCGGCGCGGCCCGCTCGCCCGGTGCGGCCGATGCGGTGGACGTAGGCTTCGGCGCTCTCCGGAATGTCGTAGTTGATAACGTGCGACACGTCCGGGATGTCGAGGCCGCGCGCCGCGACGTCGGTGGCGATCAGCATCTCCGCCTGCCCGGAGCGGAACCGGCGCATCACGCGGTCGCGCTGCGCCTGCGAAAGATCGCCGTGCAGCGTCTCCACGGCGTACCCGCGCGCCATCAGCGCCTCGCCCAGCTCATCCACGCCAACCTTGGTGCGGCAGAAGATCATGGTGGACTGCGGCGTTTCCGCGTCGAGAATGCGCGTGAGCGCGTCAACACGGCGGGCGCGCGGCACCTCGTACGAGGACTGCCGGATCTGCGGCACCGTCATCTGCTTGCCAGCAACGGAAACGCGCTGCGGGTCCTTCAGGTAGCGGGAGGCGAGTTCGGCGATGCGCGGGGGCATGGTGGCGGAGAAAAGCGCCGTTTGCCGGGTCTCCGGGGCCTGGGACAGGATCCACTCGATATCCTCGATGAACCCCATGTCCAGCATTTCGTCCGCTTCGTCGAGGACAAAGAAGCGGAGTTGGTCGAGGTTCAGCGTGCCGCGCCGCATGTGGTCCATGAC
>JASGGF010000212.1:0-8917 GCA_047605145.1 Thermomicrobiales bacterium
CCTCGGACTACGCCGGCGCCGATGTGCGGCGGACGATTGCGGCGCAGGATCTGGCGCTGCTGAGCGATGTCATCGACCGCTTCGAGTTGATGACCTACCTCCAGATCCTCAACCGCCCGGATGCGTGGCTGCAACCCGTGGTGGCGGAGGCGCGGGCGCAGGCGCCTGATCGGGCGCTGCTCTGCACCCTGCAAGTAGCGCCACTCTACACGGAAGGCGTACACGCTGGCCGGGGCCGGGCGCCCGGCATCAGCGCGGAGGAGATGGCCGCCACGGCGCACGCCGCGCTGGCGGCGGGCGCCGACGGGCTGGTGTTCTACCACTGGACCGACTTTCTGGAGGACGAAGCGCAGGGCGGCCGCAAACGCGAGGCGCTGCGGGAGGTGACCGGTGCCTGAGCGCGCGCCGCAACTGGCGGTCAGTTATTTCGGGAACCGGTATCCCCACCACGCGCGGGCCGACATGGCGGCCATCGCGGCGGCGGGCGCCGATACGGTCGTGCTAGTGATGTCCGAATCGGACCTGCGCTGGAACGCCGGGACGATGGCCGAGTTGGTGGAGATCGCCACGGAGGCCGGGCTGGAGCCGTGGCTGACCGCGTGGGCGATTGGCGGCGTCTTCGGTGGCGAAACCGCCAGCTACGCGGTGGGGGAGCACCCGGAGGCCTGCCAGCGCGACAGCGCCGGCAACCACCTGCCGGCGCTCTGCCCCCGGCACGATGCCTTCCGCGCGGTCATGCGCGAGTGGCTGGACGCGGCGGCAGCTTCGGGCGTGCAGACAGTGCAGTGGGACGAGCCGCAACTGGCGCTGCCGTTTCACGCCGGCACGGAGCGCCACGGCTGCTGGTGCGACGCCTGCCAGATGGCGTACCGCATCCGGCACGGGCGAACATTGCCGGCTGTCGCCACGCCGGAATCGGCGCAGTTCTACGCCGACCTCCTGAACGAGGTAGTGACGTGGCTGGTGATGGAAGCCCGGTTGCGTGGCCTCGACAGCGCCGTGGTGTTGCTGCCGGACGAGATGTACGACGCCGCGAACGCGCGCGCCATGGCGACGTTGCCGGGGGTGCGCTACTTCGGCAGCACGCCCTTCACCCAGCGCAATGAGGTTTCGCCCGCCGAGATCCCCGCCTACCTGCGGGGCTGGGTGGAGCAAGGGCAGGCGGCCACGGCGGGAACCGGGGTCGCGACCTACGCGTGGGTGCAGGCGTTCAACGTGCCCGCCGGGGAGGAAGCCACGATCACGCTGGCGATCACCTCACTGGCGGAGGCGGGCGCGGATTTGATCGCGGTCTGGTCGTGGCGGGCCTGCGAGGCGATGTCCGATCTCGCCTGCGAAGACCCTGAGACAGCGTGGGCGGCAGTGCTGGACGGGTTCGCGGCTGTGCGGAGCGGCGCGTGAGCGCGCCTGCCGCGTCACTGGCTGTCGAGGCGCCGGCCCTGCGTGCAACGGCGATCAGCAAGCGGTTTGGCGGCGTGGTGGCGCTGGATGACGTCGGCATCGAGTTGGCCGCCGGGCAGATTACCGGCCTCGTCGGTGACAATGGCGCCGGCAAATCGACCCTGATCCGCATCCTCAGCGCCGTCCTCACGCCTGACAGCGGCGTGATCGAGCTGCGCGGCCAGCCGGTGCATTTCAGCTCCCCGGCGGAGGCGCGCGCCGCCGGCATCGAGACGGTCTATCAGGATCTGGCGCTGGCGGGGAATCTGCCCGTCTGGGCCAACATCTTTCTGGGCCGCGAGTTGCTGCGCGGGCCAAAGCCGCTGGCGATCCTCGACAAGCGGCGGATGGCGGAGGAGGCGCGCGAGATGCTTTCGCGGCTCAGCCGGAACATGCCGCCGCTCGATGCGCCCGCCTCCCGGCTCTCCGGCGGGCAGCGGCAAGCGATTGCGATTGCACGAGCGGCGGCGTGGGGCTCGGACGTGATCATCATGGATGAGCCAACGGCGGCGCTGGGCCCGGCGGAGACGAGTTCGGTCGAGGAGGTGATCCTCGAACTGCGCGACCGGGGCTTTGCGGTGCTGATTATCAGCCACAATCTGGAGCAGGTGTTCCGGCTGGTGGACCGCGTGTTCGTGCTGCGCCGGGGCCGCATGGTGGGCGACCGCCTGCTGGCCGACCTGACCCCGGAATCGCTGGTGGCGATGATCACCGGCGCGTCCGCCATCGCCGCGCCGCAGGTGAGCCCGTGACCACGCCAGCGACTACCGGCCAGCGCGCCGCCGAGCTCTTCCGCCAGTACGGCATCGCCTTCGTGTTCGTGGGGCTCTTCGTGCTGCTGGCGCTGACGCTGCCGCAGTTCCGCACCGCCGCCAACATCTCGAACATCCTGCAGCAGAACGCGGTGATCGGCATCATCGCCTGCGGCATGACCTTCGCCATCATCTCGGGCGGTTTCGACCTGTCGGTCGGCGCGGGCGCGGCGCTGGCGAGCGTGGTCGGCGCCAAGCTGATGATCGAGGCCGGGATTCCGGTGGGCATCGCCGGGGCGCTGGCGGCGGGCCTGCTGCTGGGCCTGCTGAACGGCTGGCTGATCGCCTACGCCGGGGTCAACCCCTTCGTGGCGACGCTGGGCACGGCGACCATCGTGCGCGGCCTGATCTACGTCAGCACGAACGCGACGCCCTTTTTCGGCGTGCCGATGTCCTTCACCGTGGTGGGGCTGGGCCGGACAGGGCCGCTGCCGAACGCGACGTGGATCTTTCTGGTGGTGGCGGCGTTGCTCGCTTTCGTCTTGCACCAGACCCGGTTTGGCCACTACGTCTACGCCATCGGCGGCAACATGATCGCCGCCGCCGAGATGGGTATCCCGGTGCGCCGCATCAAGCTACTGGTCTACGCGCTGGTGGGCGCCTGCGCGGCGGTGGGCGGCATCATCCTCACCGGGCAAACGGCGAGTGGGCAGCCGCAGGCGGCGCTGAACTACGAGCTGGCGGCGATCACCGCCGTCATCATCGGCGGGGCCTCGCTCGGGGGCGGGCGGGGCACGACGGGCGGCACGATCCTCGGCGTGTTCCTGCTGGGTCTCGTCTCGAACGCGCTGAACCTCTACGGCGTCTCCGCGTTCTGGCAGCCCGTCGCGACCGGCGCCATCCTGGTGCTGGCCGTGGCAATTGACGGGATCTCGCGGCGCGGGGTGTTCTCGCTGCAGTAAGCCGCGTTCGCGTCAGGTAACGGCTACCCCGTTCGCTGCGGCCCGCCGGTCCCGGGCTCTGGCGCGGGATACGCCGCCGACAGGTTCCCCATCGCCTGCTCTCGCGCAGCGTTCTTCACCCAAACACTCAGCGGCATCTGCGCCTGCCGCGCGGCCAACGCCAGCAAGGTGTACAGATCACGCTCCAGCGACAGTTGCAAGCGAACGACCAGATCTGGGGCAGTCCGGATGCCAGTGTGTTCCCAGTCATCTGGCGATGACTGCGCGACCCATGCTTCGACAGCGTCAGGGTCGAGGTTCTCGGGGAATGGCTCAGTCATAGTTCGTCCTGTCATCAGGAATGTCTCTGGCGAAGTAGTGCAGATTCTGAAGGCTTGCAATGCCATGCGGTGATTGCTCGCCAGACGCCAGGTTCACTCATTGGGAGGATTGGAACGGCAATGCAGCGGCGTTGCCTATCTCTCCCGATCAGAATGTGCGTTGCAGCCCTATTGTGGCAGTTTCTCACAATCGCGTATTCGTGCGATTGTACGATTTCGGAAAGTTGCAATGCATCTACGCCATGATCCCACATCTTTGCTTCTGCGCGATCATCAAATATGATCTCCTCGACTTCAAGCCATGCCACTGGATTACTCGCCTGCCGCCACAAACACCAGCCCGCGTGTGCCATCCACCGTCACCAGTTGGCCGTCCTGCAGGCGGGTGAGGGCGTCGCGCGTGCCCATGACGGCGGGGAGGCCGTACTCGCGGGCGACGATGGCGGCGTGCGACATGGCGCTGCCCGCGTCCACGATGACGCCGGCGGCGCGGGCGAAGAGCGGGGTCCACGCCGGGTTGGTGAACGGCGCCACGAGGATATCGCCGGGCTGGATGCGCCCGAACTCCGCCGGGCCGTGCACGAGGCGCGCGGGGCCGGTGGCGACACCGGGGCTGCCGGGCGTGCCGAAGGCGAGCGCGTCGTCGGGCGGGGCGGTAGTAGAGGCGGCGACTGGCGGCAGCAGCGGTAGATGCTGCAGGGACTCGCGCTTCGCCTGCCGGCGGGCCACGAGGGCGCGCAGTTCCTCGCGGCGGGCAGGAGCGGGCGGCCACGCGCCATCGAGGGCGCGCAATTCGTCATAACGCAGGTGGTAAATGTCGGCGGCGTCTTCCAGCGCGCCGGTCGCGACGAGGCGGCGCCCCATCTCCGCGAAGATGCGGCGCAGCGGCGTTAGGGGCGTGGTCAGGTAGAAGTGGGTGTCCTCGCGCAGCGAGGGGAAGAGGCGCGCGTTCTCCAGCAGCTTCAGGAAGAGCCAGCGCAGCGGTGGGAATTGCAGATCGGGGAGGGACAGGATCTCGTCGCGGGTGGTTTGCCACGCGGCGGTCTGGTGAGTGGGCGCCGCGTCGGTCTGGGCCATGCCGCGCAGCATCCCGAAGACCGCCTCCGGGGAGTCGTGCCAGACGGGCTGCGAGACGAGGAGCGGGCTGACCAGCTCGCGGTGCCCGTTGGCGTCGAGGAAGGCAGCCAGCTCCTGCAGGAGTTCCGGGCCGCCCGGGATGTCGGCCAGCGTGGCCGGGATCTGCGCGACGTCACCGGTGAGGGCGGCGGCCAGCGCCGGGTTGGCGCGCACGGTGGCGGCAATGCGTTCGAGTTCGCAGTTGCCCTGCAGCGTCAAGTTGTCGATACCGGAAAGGAGCGCGCTGAAGTCCCCGGCGCGCCCGATGGCCTGTAGCAGCAAGCGCAGGCCGAGCATGCTGAGGAGCGTGCGCGGGAAGTAGCGGCGGCGCATCTCCACAACGCGCAGCGGCAACTCCAGCCCGGCATCGACCATCGCCAGCAATTCGCCCCATGTGAGCGGCGCGAGGTCGGCCTCGCCCAGCGCGCGCACGTCCGTCAGCGCGGCGTGCAGGTCGGGATCGTCGCGCCAGACGCGGGGATCGTGCTGGAACGCCAGCTGGATCAGGCGCAGGGGCAGCAGCGCAAGGTCGATGGAGGGCTTGCCAGCCATCTCCCTTTGCTGCGTGACGACGCCATCTTCCTCGTGCCACATCTGGGTGGGATCAGGCGCGCTCTTGCCCAGCGGCACCATGCGCGAGATGGCGCGCACCACCGCCGGGGTCCACGCGGAGGCGTCAAGCGGGTAGGGGCGCATCTGGAAGTATTCGGTGGGGCCGCCCGCCGGCATCCCGAAGGGACCGCGCCGGGCGGGTGTGGGCAGCGCGGTGATCGGGCGCGCCTGCAGAATGGCGATCTCCCCTTGCGCTAGCGCCCACTCGATGTCCTGCGGCGCTCTGAAGTGCGCTGCGATGCGCTCGCCGTAGCGGGCGAGGTCTTTGGCGACGCGGTCCGGAATGGCCGGAGCAAGCGGCCCTGAGCGGATGATGTGCTCCACCCCGCCGCCCGCCGCCTCGCGGATCTCCACGGCGCGGTCGCCGGTGGTGTGCTCGATGATCTTCCAGCCGAAGCGGCCGCGCTGCAGGATGAGGTGGTCCGGCGTCACCAGCCCGCTGACGATCGCCTCGCCGAGGCCGGTGCTGGCGTCGATCACGGTCTGGTTGCGGTCGCCGGTGATGGGGTTGGCGGTGAACAGCACCCCGGCAGCGTCCGCCGCCACCATGCGCTGCACCACCACCGCCAGCGCCACTGGCTGCACGGCGAAGCCGCGCTGCTGGCGGTAGCTGATGGCGCGGTCGCTCCACAGCGAGCCCCAGCACTGGCGCACCGCCTTGAGTAGGGCGGCCTCATCGCGGATGCCGAGGACGGTGTCTTGCTGCCCCGCGAACGCTGCGCCCGGCAGGTCCTCGGCGGTGGCGCTGGAGCGCGCCGCCACGGAGCCGCCGCCCAGCGCCTTGTAGTTCGCAAGGATGGCGGCGGCGATGTCCTCCGGGATTTCGGCGGCGGCGAAGGCATCGCGGGCGGCCGCGCCATCGCCGGTGGCGGCGGCATCCTCCAGCAGCGGGGTCAGGTCGTTGGCCGCGACGATGGCGTCGTAGGCGGCGGTGGTGATGGCGAACCCGGGCGGCACCGGCATCCCGGCGCTGATCAACTCGCCGAGGTTCGCCGCCTTGCCGCCCACAGCGGGCAGATCGCGCGCGCGCAGGTAGCCAAGATCCAGCACGAACGGCAGCCCGGAGGCTGCCGCGCGTGTAGGGGAGAGAAGAGGAGAGGTGGTCGTGGTGGTCACAGGCCGGCGCTCAGGGCTTCGGCGCCGCCGGTCTCGGCGACGGCGACTTCCGCCGGAATCCGCTTGCCAGTGCGCAGCGGCACTTCCTTCAGGAAGAGCGCGGTCAGGAAGGCGACGCCGACAATGGGGATGGCGATCAGGAAGAGGTCATCCAGCGCGAAAGTAAAGGCGTTCAGCACCGGGAAGCGGACGGCGTCCGGCAACTGGTGGATGGCCTGAATGTTGTTGATATCCATGCCACCCTGCTGCTGCATGGCCTCTGCCGCCGGGCCCATTTGATCGATCAGGTGCACCGCCAGCCGGTTGGAGAGGATGGCCCCGAACGCCGCCGCGCCGATGGTGCCGCCCATCTGGCGGAAGAAGGTGGCGGCGCTGGTGGCGACGCCGAGATCGCGCATCTCGACCGAGTTCTGGACGGCGGTGACGATCGTCTGCATGGTGCAGCCGAGGCCGATGCCGAAGACGAGCTGGATCAGGCCCAACTGCCAGAAGGGGGTGTCCACCTGCAGCCGGGAGAAGAAGAAGAGCGCGACCACCTGCACGGCGGCGCCCGCCACCGGGAAGATCTTGTAGCGGCCGGTGCGCGAGACGGCGCGGCCGGAAATGATCGAGGAGCCGAGCAGGCCGAGCACCATCGGCAGCATGGCGAGGCCGGACATGGTCGGGGTGAGGCCCTTGACGATCTGCAGGTAGAAGGGCAGGAAGATGATGGCCCCGAACATGGCCACGCCGGACAGGAAGGTGTACAGGCTGCCGATGCGGAAAATCTCGTTACGGAACAGGCGCATGGGCAGGATCGGCTCCGGGTGGCGCATCTCCACTACCACGAAGAGCACACCCATGACGATGGCGGCGGCCAGCAGCGCCAGTGGCCCCAGCGCCGTCCAGCCGTACGCCTTGCCCGCCCAGTCGAGGTACAGCAGCAGCGCGCTGACGCCGCCGACGATCAGGCCGGCGCCGAGGAAGTCGATCTGGTGCTCGCGACGGACGATGGGCATCTTCAGCGCCATCGAGGTGATGATCAGGGCGATGATGCCGACAGGGATATTGATGTAGAAGATCCAGCGCCAGCCGGGGCCATCGGTGAACCAGCCGCCGAGGAGCGGTCCGGCCACGGAGGAGACGCCGAAGACCGCGCCGAAGTAGCCCTGATAGCGGCCGCGCTCACGGGGCGGGATGATGTCGCCGATGATGCCGAGGGCGATGGCCATCAGGCCGCCGCCGCCGATGCCCTGCAGGGCGCGGAAGGCGATCAGCTGCGGCAGGTTCTGCGCCAGTCCGCAGAGCGCGGAGCCGATCAGGAAGATGATGATCGCAGTCTGGAAGGTGGGGCGGCGGCCGTAGAGGTCGGAGATCTTGCCCCACAGCGGCGTGGCGGCGGTGGCGGTCAGCAGGTAGGCGGTGACCACCCACGCCAGCTTGTCCAGCCCGCCCAGCTCGCTGACGATGCGCGGCAGCGCGGTGCCCACGATGCTCTGGTCCAGCGCGCCGAGCAGTACGCCGGCCATGAGGCCGAAGAGCACGACGACGATTTCGCGGTGACTGAGGTAGTGATGTTCGGGCTCCGGGGCCGCTGGGCCACCGGGGATGCTCTGTGCTGGTGCTTCTGCCACGCCGGGAACTGCTCCTGACTGCCGCACGCGATCGCGTGTGTTTCGTATCCTCTGGCCGCCAACCAACCGGTTGGTTGGGAGGCGACTGGCGGACTATACTGCCGGACCGGCATAACGTCAACGCCGCCAACGAAACCAAGGAACAGAGCGTGCTCACCGCAACCGAATCATCCGTTTCCGCCTCCGCAGCTGTTGGCGCAACTGCTGCTGATCCCGAGCTGAAGGGGCGCGACCGCGTCGTGCGGCAGGCGCGCGAGTTGTTTCTGGCGCAGGGATACGCCGCTGTCTCCATGCAGCAGATCGCGGACGCCGTGGGGGTCAACAAGGCCACGCTCTACCACCATTTCCGGGACAAGCAGGCGCTGTTCATCGCGGTGATGGTGGAGCAGGGCAAGCAGATGGCGGCGGATGTCACGGCCGCGCTGGCTCACGGTGAGACGCTGCCGGAGAAGTTGCAATCTGTGGCGCAGGCGGTGCTGGACATGCAGCACTCCGACTTTGGCCGCCTCGCCAGCGACATGCACCTGCACGTGTCGGAAGAGGGGCGTGCGGAGATTTTTCGCCAGTGTGGCGTTCCGTGGACGCAACTGAGCGCGGTGCTGCGCGAGGCGGTGGCGCGCGGCGAAATCCGCGAGATCGACCCAGATATGGTCGGTCGCCTCTACTTCGGAATGATCGTCAGCCAGCGCTGGGAGCGCGCCCGGGACGGCGTGCTACCGCCGCCGCCCGCCGATCTGGCGCAAACACTGGCCGGGCTGCTGCTGCACGGCATCGCGGCGCCGGTGGGAGGCGACCCCGTCTCGCCCGACTGAGCCGTTCCGGCCCTCGCAGTTCTCGCCGCCCCACCTCATCCGGCCCACGGCGCCGGCGCTCCGCCTGCCACCGCGCCACCCCGCCACCCCCATGTCATTCCGAGTAATCATGCCGGGGGCCGGCGCCGCCACGGCATGAAAATCCCTGCGGGAAGCCGCCCCATTCGAGGCTGT
>JASGGF010000213.1:0-8913 GCA_047605145.1 Thermomicrobiales bacterium
ACCTCGGCCACCGAGTTGCAGGAAGGCGCCGCTGCGGCCGATCCCGATGTTAGTGACGGCCCGGCCAACCCCGATGGCGACGGCGGCGGACAGGGCCAGAACAGCACGCTGCAGACCGGCAATCTGGAGCGGGTCGCGCTGCCATCCGGCGATGGCCAGCAGGGCGTCCAGACCTCGACGGACGGCGGCTCGGCCATGCGCGGCTCCGGGGCCGGGGTGACCGCCGGCGCGGGCTTTGCCACGCAGGGTGAGGTCGGCGAGGCCGGGCCGGACTCGAACCGGGTGCCGGAGGAGTACCGCGACACCGTCGAGCGCTACTTTGGGGGCGGGCAATGAGCGCCACACCCGGCCGCTTCGCCAGCCTGCGCGACCGCGCCGGTCAGGCGCTGCGCCGCCCGGAGGCCAACCCGCTGCCCACCGCCACCACTGAGCCGCCGCTGCTCGATGAGCAGACGCTGGCCCGCCTGCGCCGCCTCTCCCTGAACGCGGGCCGCGCTCGCACCGAGGGGCTGGCCGGCGAACACCGCTCGCGACGGCGCGGCTCCTCGCCGGAGTTCGCCGATTTCAAGCCCTACTCGCAGGGGGACGACTTCCGCCGCATCGACTGGAACACCTACGCCCGCCTCGGCAGCCTGTTTGTCCGCCTCAGCGAGGTGACCACGGAACTGCCGGTACACATCCTGCTCGACAGCAGCGCCAGCATGGACTGGGGCAGCGATCCGCAGGGGCCGACCAAGTTCGCCGCCGCCCGCCGCCTCACCGCCGCGCTGGCCTGCGTGGCGCTGTGGAGCTTCGACCGGCTGACCATCCTGCCCTTCGCCGATTCCCCCGGCGCGCCCTTCGGCCCGGCGCAGGGGCGCACCCAGGTCACCCGCGCGCTGCACTACCTGCAACACCTGCAACCGCTGGGCGGAACCGCGCTGGCTCCCATCGTCAGCACGTACGCGCGGGCGCGCGCCCGGCCCGGCCTGCTGTTGCTCGTCTCCGACCTGCTCAGCGGCGAGCCGGAGGACCTGCAACTGGCGTTGCACGAATTGCGCGGGCGCGGCTGGCAGACTGCGGTGCTGCACATGGTGGACGAGGCCGAGATCGACCCCACCGCCACCATGGACTGGCTGCGCCACGACCCGGACGGCATCGGCGGCCCCTCGCTGGAGCTGATCGACCGCGAGAGCGGCGAGATACTGCGCCTGACCATCGAGCAGGACGTGGTGGACCGCTACGGCAGCGCCGTTTCCGCGTGGCTGGCTGGCATCGAGGCCGCGACGTCAGCGGAAGGGTGCGCCTACGCGCGCCTCCCCGCCGCGTGGGACCTCGGCGACCAGACCATCGCGCATCTCTACGCGCAGGGGGTGCTGGCATGAGCCTGCTCGCCCCCCTCAGTCTGCTGGCGCTGATCGGCGTGCCGCTGGTCATCCTCTTCCACATGCGACACACCACCCCGCCGCAGCGCCCGGTCGCCTCGCTGCGATTCTGGCAGGCCGCCGATCCGCGCCCGGCGGAGGAGCGCCGCCTGCGCAAGCCGCCGCTCAGCGTGCCGCTGCTGCTGCAACTGCTGGCCGTGGCGCTGCTGGCGTTCGCGCTGGCACGGCCCGCCACCGCTAACCAGATCACCGCCCTCGCGCCCGGCCTGCACGGCGAGCCGCAGCACCTCTTCCTGCTGCTGGATGGCTCCAGCAGCATGGCCGCCATTCCGCCCGGCGAGACCCAGAGCCGTTGGGAGCAGGCGAAAGCCGAGGCGCTGGCCCGGCTGGCTCCCCTTCGCGAGGGGGATGTCGCTACCGTCATGCTGCTCGGTGCGCAGCCCTTCACCGAGACTGCCTCCAGCAACGCCGATCTGGTTTCGCTGCGCCAGCAAATGACCGATCTGCCGCTGCCGGGTGGGCGGGCCGATCTGGACGCGGCGCTGGCGCTGACCGCCGATCTGCAATTGCCGAATCTGGAGCGCTCGCTGACGCTGATCACCGATGGCGCGGTCACGGTCGATCCCGGCGTGGCCGCGGCCACCGGCGCGCCCATCGACCTCGTGATCCCCGGCGGCGAGGCGGACGACGCCCAGCGCGGCAATCTCGCCGTCACCGATATCGCTGTGCGCCCCGCCACCGATGGCAGCGGCACGTTCACGCTCTTCGCCTCGCTCGCCAACTACGGGGCGGAAGCCGTCGCCACGGAGGTCACCGTGACCGGCGACGGCCTCGACATCGGGCGTGGCGAGACCACGCTGCCCCCCGGCGGCGAGCCCATCGCGGTGCAATGGGTGCTGCCGCCCGGCGTCGGCGAGATCAGCGTCCGCATCGACACGGCCGATCAACTCCCCGCCGACAACGTCGCCAGCATCCTGCCGCTGGCTGCCGGGGACAGTTCCATCGCGCCGCACATCCTGCTGGTGAGCGATCTGCCCGGCGCGACGGCCCGGGCCCTGCTGGCGCTCGACAACGTGCAAGTCAGCGTCGAGCCATCAGACAACCTCGCGGCCATTCGCGCCGCCAATTACGACCTCGTCGTCTTCGACCGCACCGCCCCGCCGGCGGATGTCATCGCCTCGCTACCGGCGCCCTCGCTCTGGATCGCGCCCCCCGCCAACGGCCCCTTCGCCACCGGCGATGCGGTGACCGAGCCGACCGTAAGCCGGGTGCGCGCCGGCGACCCGGTGCTGGCCGGCGTCGATCTGGCCGGCGCCACCTTCGGCCCGACCGCGAACATCGTCCCCGCTGCCGGTGACGAGGAGATCGTCGGCGATGCCGCCGGTCCCCTCCTCTTCCGCACGCAGGTGGGCGGGCAGCCGGCGCTGGTGCTGACCAGCGACCCGGAAGCCTCCAACCTGCCGAAACGCGTCGCCTTCCCCATCCTGATCGCCAACATGGTCGCCGCTCTGGCCCCGGACTCCATTCCGGGCGCCGTCCCGCTCGGCGAAGCGCTCGTCTACACCCCGCGCGCCGCCGCCAGCCGCGTCGAGATCGCGCCGCCCACGGGCGATCCGGTCAGCATTGACGTGCCGGAGACCGGCGCACGGCAGGTCGTGTTCGCCGGGACCGGCGCGCCGGGCCGCTACACCGTCACCGAGATCGATGCCTTCGACCTGCCGCTCGGTTCCGCGCCGTTCGTCGTCAACGCCGGGCACCGGCAGGAATCGAACCTCCGCGCCGACCCGAACCTCGCCGCCGCGCTCGCCACGGCCAGCGGCGTCAGCACCAGCGGCGCCCGCTCCGAGCACGTCGATCTCTGGCCGCTGCTGGCGCTGGCGGGCCTCATCGTGATCGTCGCCGAGTGGCTGTACGCCCTCTGGGCCTCACGCGTCCGGGTGCGCCGCGCGTCAACAGCGGGCCCGGCGGTAACGGCGACAACGGTGGTGACGTCATGACCCCAAGCCTGAACCTGAGCGGGTTGGTCTGGGCGCGGCCGGAAGCGCTGCTGTTGCTGCTGCTGCTGCCGGTCATTGCCGGCGCCGGGCTGCTCTTTGGCCGGGGCAAGCGCAACTTCCGCCGGGGCGCCATCCTCTGGCGGCTGGCCGTAGCGGCGCTGCTGGTCATCGGGCTGGCGGAACCGATGCTGGCCTCCAGCACCGGCGCGGGCGGCGTGGTCTTCGCGGTGGACCGCTCCGCCAGCGTCGATGACAACGGCGCGGCGGCGGTCCAACGCTGGCTGAATGACGCACTGGCCACCGCGCCGGGAGACCGCCGCGCCGCCATCGTCAGCTTCGGGGCGCGCCCACTGCTCACGGCTCCTCCGGGCGCCGCCCGCACCCTGACCGACACCGGCGCGCCTGCCGACATCGACCCCGCCTACACCGATATCAGCGCCGGGCTGGCGCTGGCGCGCGCCCTGCCGCTCGGCGGCGGGCAACGCGTGGTGCTGATCTCGGACGGCGCGGAGAACATCGGTTCCGCCGCCACGGAAGCGGCGCAGGCCGCCGCCGCGGGCGCGCCCATCGACGTGGTGGCGGCGCCCGGCGTCAGCGCCGCCGATCTGCGCGTGGACGGCCTCTCCGGGCCCGCGTCCGCGTGGGAAGGCGAACCCATCGCCATCCTCGTCGGCATCGAAACCGGCCAGCCCGGCCCGGCCACCGTCGAACTCGTCGTCGATGGCGTGGTCACGAGCACCGAGTCAGTCGATCTCGAGGCCGGCCTCAACTCCCGCGAGTTCTCGCTGACCGACCTCGCGCCCGGCTTCCACGCCGTCACGGTGCGCGTGCAGGGCGATTCCGCCGCCAACCGCAACGCCGGCGACGACGCGATGCCGCTGGGGGTAGTGGTGCGCGACAAGCCCCACCTGCTGCTGATCGCCCCCGAGGGCAGCGACGCCGGCATCATGCGCGACATCCTGCAACGCGGCGGCGCGGAGGTCACCGTGACCACGCCGGTCGATGTGCCATCCCGCCTCTCGGAGCTGGGCGCGTGGGACGGCTTCGTGCTGGACAACGTGCCCGCCCCCGCCCTCTCCTACGACCAGACCACCGGCCTGCGCGAGGCCACCCGGCAACTGGGGCGCGGCCTGATCGTGATCGGCGGCACGTCCTCCTACGGCCCCGGCGCCTACGCCGGCACCCCGCTCGAAGAGGCACTACCCGTCACCGTCAAGGTCACCGATGGCCGCGAGCGCCAGCGCGTGGCACTGCTGCTGATCATGGACAAGTCCGGCTCCATGGGCTACGACCCGGCGAACGGGCTGGGCAAGATCGAGCTGGCGAAGGAGGCGGCGCGGCTGGCGGCTGGCGCGCTCTCGCCGGGCGACCAGATCGGCGTGCTGGCCTTCAATGACCATCAGGAGTGGCTGGTGCCGATGACCACCATCGAGGGCCCCAGTACCCTGAACCGCATCAACCGGCAGATCGATTCGCTGGAGCCGGACGGCGGCACCGAGATCCTGCCCGCCCTCTCGGTTGGCCTCGACGCCATCCGCAACGCGGACGCGGACGCCCGCCACATCGTGCTGCTCTCCGACGGCAAGGCACGCACTGGCTCCCGCGAGAGCTACCAGCGCCTGCTGGACGATGTTCTCGCCGACCGCACCACGCTTTCCACCATCGCCATGGGCGAAGACGCCGACACCGACCTGCTAAACTTTCTGGCGGACGAAGGCGCCGGGCGCTATCACTTCACGGTCAAGGCCGAAGATATCCCCCTGCTCACGCTGCAGGAGGCGCGCAGCGCCGGCAGCCAATCAGTGATCCGGGGCTCGTTCCAGCCGATCCAGACCGCGCCCAGCCCAATCCTGACCGGGGTGGACCCCACCACGCTACCGGCGCTGGCGGGCTACGACTTCGCGGAGGCCAAGCCGGACGCGCAGGTGGTGCTCGCCTCCGACCGCGAAGACCCGATCCTCGCCAAGTGGCAGTACGGCCTCGGCCGCGTGGTGGCGTGGACGGCCGACGACGGCTCCGATCTCGCGGCCTCGTGGGCGAACTGGGCCGGGAATGACGCCTTCTGGGCCGCCGCCGTGCGCTGGGCGCTCCCAGACCCCGAACGCCGCCCCCTGACCGTCGCTACCGAACGTTCCGGCGCCGATGTGGTGCTGACGGTGAGCGCCACTGGCGCGGCGCAGGACGCGCCGGAGAGCTACCCGACCTTCGCCACCGTGCGCGACGCAGAAGGGAACACCATCGCGGCGCAGGCGCTCTCGCCCTCCGCCCCCGGCGAGTACACCCTGCGCCTGCCCGCGCCCGCCGCCGGCGCCTACGCGGTGGAGGTGCGGCAGGAGCGCCCGGACGGCGCCATCACCGAGCTGGCCTCTGCCACCGTGCCTCCCTCGCCGGAGAACCTGCCCGACCCGAATGCCGCCGCCACGCTGCAGGGCATCGCCGCGCGCACCGGCGGCCGCGTCCTCTCGCTGGATGATCCCGGCGCCGTCTGGGACGCGCCGCCCCCCGCCGGCGGCGAACTCCGCGAGCACCGCGCCGTCTGGTACGTCCCCATCGGCCTCGCGCTGCTCCTCTTCCTCGGCGATATTGCCGCCCGCATGGGCATCTGGCACGCCCTGCGCGCCCTGCCGCGAACGCTGCGCCGGTAGTGTGCTATGCGCTTCAGTAGGGAGCGGAACGAAAGCAGCCTCTGGCGACGTGCAAGACTCGTCTCTCGAGCGCAGTCGAGAACGCTAGCTGGGAATTATCTTGAGCGAGGCTTTTTGCTCCGGAGAAGCCCTCACCCCAACCCCTCTCCCGATGCGCGGGAGAGGGGCTTTTGCCCCGGACATTGGCGCCAGATTCGGCATGGTTCCGCCGGATATCCGCCCGGGAGCCGCGAACAGGCTCCCCTCTCCCGCGCATCGGGAGAGGGGCTGGGGGTGAGGGCTGCTCCGTCGTTTCAGGCGTTCCGGATGCAATGCACAACAAGCGTGAGAGACCTCCTGCCACTACGAAGCGAAACGAGGTCTCTCGACTGCGCTCGAGACCCGGTGGCCAGTGGGCGGCGGGGAACCATCAGGTTTTTTGCACATCGCGGCATGCCGCGTCCGACGTCCGGCGGCGAACCGTGCGCCGGACTTCTGGCCCGATCTCCACTGTGGCGCAGTCAAGTTCGTAGCTCTTCTGAAGGTTCAGCCAAAACGCCGCGCTCACGCCGAGCCACTGCTCCAGACGCAGCGCGGTATCGGCGGTCATGGCCCGTTTGCCAGCCAGCAACTGATAGAGCCGGTTCGCCGGAACATGAAGCTGCCTCGCCAGCTCGGCGGCTGTCAACTGGAGTTCCTCCAGTTGCTCGGCCAGCACTTCGCCGGGATGGATGAGATAGATCGGCCGCATTTCCACGTCGTCCACCGTGACTGCCTCGCTTTCATGCACTCACCATGAAGCGCCATACACATGACGTCAAGCGTGTCCGGCGCCATCGTGGCGGATGACACTCAGCGCGATATCCCGCTCCCCTCCCCCTGCTACCCTACCGCGCGCAAAGCACCAGCCATTGGGAGCGCGGCGTGATCAAGGTCATCCTTCACAACAACGACCAGAAGGCCGTCGTCGATGCGCCGGTGGACGAACTGCCGGAGATCGTGGCGCGCGAGCACACCATGCTCTGGGTCGATCTCACCGACCCAACGCTGGAGGAAGTGGAGGCCATCGGCAAGACCTTCCACTTCCACCCCCTCGCGCTGGAGGACACGCTGGCCGACGACATCCGCCCCAAGATCGACCTCTACGACGGCTACTCGTTCATTGCCTTCTACGGCATGACCCACACCGGCGAGGGGTGTCAGGCGCACAGCGTCGATATCTTCATCGGCTCCAACTACATGGTCACCTTCCACGACGGCGCCCTGCCGGTGATCGAGGAGACGGCAGACCGCTGGAAGCAGAACGTGGCGGCGCTGGGCAACCGCGGTCCCGGCTTCCTCCTCTACTCGCTGCTGGACGCGCTGGTGGATGGCTACTTCCCGGTGCTGGACGAGGTCACCGACCGCGCCGAGGCGCTGGAAGAGGAAGTCCTGAGCGGCGGTGCGCCAGACTTGCAGGGATCGCTGATCAAGCTGCGCCGTGAGTTGCTAATGATGCGCCGGGTCGCCAGCCCGGAGCGCGACGTGATGAACGTGTTGGTGCGGCGCGACCCGCCCTACTTCGGCAAGAAGGAAGTCGCCTACTTTCAGGATGTTTACGACCACCTGCTGCGCGTCATCGACTCGGTGGACCTGACGCGCGACATGCTGGCCGGCGTGCTGGACGCCAACCTGAGCATGGTCTCCTACAACCTGAACGTGGTGGTCAAGCGCCTGACCTCGTCCTCGATCATCCTGATGTCGATCACGCTGGTGGCGGGCATCTACGGCATGAACTTCGCGCACATGCCGGAGCTGGACTGGCAGTTCGGTTACGCCTTCGCCCTCGGCCTGATGGCCCTGATCGGCGCGGTGGAATTCGTCATCTTCAAGCGCATCGACTGGCTGTAGGCAGCAAACTCACAGACCTCCCGGCAGAGGACTCACAGACCACTCACAGAGTTCCCACAGACCACCCACGAGCTTTGCCAGAGCTCCATTTTTCGCTTGACTTCGCCACATTGCCGCTGATACGGTGACATCATTCCACTCGATGGACTGTTGTTCCTGCCACCTGCGAGCAGGCGGACGGGCGTTGCCCGTTTTCCGCCCGCCCGCCCCCAGCCAAGGAGAGCCCCGTGGACGCCGATCACCTCGACGACATCAGCCGCGCTATCTCATCTTCCCCCACCCGCCGCGCCGCCGCCCGCCTGCTCGCTGGCGGCGCGCTGGCCGGCGCCGGCCTGTGGGGCGGGCTGGCCGACAGCGAGGCGAAGAAAGGCAAGGGGAAGAAGAAGCGCAAGAAGAAGAACAAACGGCAGAACAGCGGGACCTGCACAGCCAATGCCGCTCAACGCGATGGCCAATGTTGGGCCTGGCTGCCAGAGCCCTTTATCGGAACCTGGCGAGGGACGGTTTCAGAAAGCGACAACGAAACCTTCTATTCGACCATCACTCTGTGGGCAGGCATGAGCGGCGAAATCGTTGGCTCCGAATCGTCCAACACGTGTACCTGGAGTATGGAGTTGGCCCAAATCTCCAAGAATCGCCAGGTTCTCAAGTTCTATGAGCGGCTCACAAGCAATATCGGGGAGGTTCCGTGTGGGGAAGGCACACTGTACCTGCAGTATATCTTTGGCGCAGACTCTGATCATCTGTCGTACACATTTGAAGGACAGGTAGAGGGCTCCGCCAATCTCTATCATGTCGACGACTGACGAGCACCGTTCGCCTCCCGGCTCGCGAGAGTGACATATCACTATGCGTCCTCAAGATCACGAACACCGATCCCTGCCTCGGCGCCCCAGTGCACTGCTGGCCATCCTCCTGCTCTTCGCCCAGTTCCTGACCGCGCTCTCCTCCCAGGCCCCGGCGGCGGCGCAGGACGCCGCCGCCACCGGCTTCACGCAGCTCGGCGCCCACCCGCAGATGACCAACGCCCGCGAGGCG
>JASGGF010000214.1:0-8877 GCA_047605145.1 Thermomicrobiales bacterium
TGAGATCACCTCGCGCCCGCCGATCATCGTGGGTGCAAGCTGGGCAGTGAATTCCACGTCCAGCCGCCCGTTCTCGCTCTGCAGGGTGGGCGGCTGGACGTAGGGCAGGCCCGGCACGGTGGGGGAAATGCCCATGCTGGGCGTGGCCTCCACCACGGGCGTCGCCTCGGCGGCGTGCGCCTCCGCGTGCGGCGTGGCGGGTTCGCTCTGGGCCGCCGCGTTCCAGCCGCGCGCGCCCTGCCCCAGCGCGCCGATGCCGGCTACCGCGCAGGCGCCTCCCAGCATCTGCCGCCGGGTCAGGTTCACGCGGGGTCGCTCCGTGGACATGGGTGGCTCCTCGTTTGGCGGCGCGCTGACACGGCGGGAAGCCCGTTCCGCGTCAGGCCGGGTTGTTGACATAGTGTCTGACCGTATTGGGCGCAGAATAGCACGGGCCGGATCCTACGCCACGGTCACTGGCGCGCTCGTGGCGTCATCGCGCGGGAGCAGCAGCAACGCCAGCACCCCGGCCAGCACCCGCAGCAGCGCCCCGGCGCTGAGCGTGACCACCAGCCCGGCCACGCCGCCCAGCACGCCGCCGATGGCGTAGCCCACCAGCAACGCGGCGCCCTGCACCGCCGCCAGCGTGCCAAAGACCCGGCCCCGGTAGCGGTCCGTCGTCTGCGTCTGCACCAGCGATTGCCGCCCCGTGCCTTCCGCCACCACCGGGAAGCCGGCCAGCCCGGCAAAGCCCAACGCCACCCCCAGCGCCGGCGCCCCGGCGGGCGCGAAGAGGCGAGCATTCGCCGTCCCCAGATCGGCGAGGCCGGTGCCCAGCATGCCGAGCCCCAGCAGGCGGCGCATACTGGCCCGCATGCCAATACGCGCCAGCACCACACCGGCGATCAGCCCGCCGATGGCCTGCACGGTGGTCAGCCAGCCCACCTGCGCCTCTGTCCCGCCCAGCACATCGAGCACGAGCGGCGCGAGGCTGAGGGTGAGGTACACCCCCTCCGCCGTCCCCTCCAGACAGGAGGTCCCGAAGAGGACGCGTAGCGTTTGCCGCTCGCGGATGATGCCCAGTCCCTCCCGCCACTCGTGGAGCACCTGACGGACCGGGGAGAGGGCGGCGCCATCCGCCGCTAGCTCCGGCGCGTGCGGGTCAGCGCGGCCCCGGCTGTTGATTGCCCAGATCAGCGCCGCCGAAAGCGCGAACGAGGCGGCGTCCACCACCACCACGGCCCCGATCCCCGCCTGCGCGTAGAGCAGGGTGCCCAGCGCCGGGCCGGTGAGCATGCCGAGGTTGTCGTTCAACGAGTTGAGCGCGTTGGCGGAGACAAGGCGTTCTTCGCCCACCAGCAGTGGCAGCAGGGCGCTTTCCGCCGGGTTGAAGAAGAGCCCAATGATCCCCTGCACCAGCGCCACGGCGTAGATCACCTCCAGCCGGTCTGGCCCCAGCAAGAGGGGCAGCAGCAGCACCGCCCGGAGGAGATCGGAGATCACCATGGTCACCCGGCGGTCCCAGCGGTCCACGAACACCCCGGCGAAGGAACCGCCGATCACGCGGGGGAGGGTGCTGGCCGCCAGCGTGGCGGCGGTGGCGAGGGTGGAGCCAGTCAGGCGGTACACGTGCAGCGGCAGCGCGGCGAAGAGCACGAGGCTGCCCGCCAGCGAGATCAGCCCGGCGGTCCAGAGCAGGGCAAAGTTACGCAGGCGCAGCGTGGCCAGCATGGTGGCGGTGTCTCCTGACTGGCGGCGGCGTGGCCCGGGGGTGGGGCAGGGCTCGGCGAGCAAAGGCGGAAATTCTCGCACATCTGGCCGCGAATCCCCAGTTCCCGGCACAATGCCCCCAGCCGGAGGAGCCGACCCGTGAACCGCACCGACCGCCTCTACGCCATGGTCGAAGAGCTGCGCGCCCGCGCGCCGCGCCCCCTGCGCGCCGCCGAGTTGGCCGCCCGCTTCGAAGTGAGCACCCGCACCATCGAGCGCGATCTGCTGGCGCTGCAGGAGGCGGGGGTCCCGATCTGGGCGCAACCGGGCCCCGGCGGCGGCTACACCCTCAATCCCGACACGACGCTGCCGCCCCTCAACCTGACGCCGGACGAGGCGCTGGCGCTGGCGACCGCACTGGCGGCCATGCCCGCTATGCCCTTCGCCGGGGCCGGGCGCACCGCGCTCGCCAAGCTGGCCGCCGTCATGGCCGCCGCGCCGCGCGACACCGCCAGCCACCTCGCCGCGCGCATTCGGGTGTCCCCCATGGCGGCGCCGCAGGAGAGCGCCAGCTGGAAGGCCATCCAGCGCGCGCTGGCGCTACCGGAGGCGCTCCACCTCGCCTACGCCGACCGCCACGGTGAGGCGACCGAGCGGGTGGTGGAACCCGCCGGGCTGCTCGGCACGGCCACCGGCTGGTACCTGATCGCGTGGTGCCGGCTGCGGCAGGGGCCGCGCGCCTTCCGGCTGGACCGCATCACGGGCATCACCCCCACTGGCGAAGCGATTACCCTGCGCGATCTGGACGCCCTGCTACAGGACCTGCCGCATGATTTGGCGATCCCGGTTCTACGCTGACCTTCGCCCCAAAGCCCTGATCTCTGCCAACAAGACCCCACCCGCACATGTTGGCAGCCTTGGCAGCCTTGGCAGCCTTTCCTCCCGGTGGCGAACACCACCGAACGTGCCCGGCAATTCCCGACACAACGGTGTCGCGTGGCGACGTGATCATGGCAACCAGCGCCACCATGGCGCGCCGCGATCGATGAAGCAGGAGAGACTCCCCCCCATGACCACCACGCCACGCTTCAGCTTCGTACTGGAGTATGTGCCGGATGTCGTCGCCGCGAAGGCCTTCTACACCGATATCCTCGGCCTGAAGGTGACCCGCGAGAGCCCCGAGTTCGTGCAGTTCGCCGACGCCAACGGCGTGGGCTGGGCCATCGCCAGCGACGCCTCGCTGAGCGGCGAGAACCGGCCAGAGACATACTGGGAGGTGGCGGACGCCGCTGCGTTGGCGGATGCGCTGCGCAAACAGGCCACCATCAGCCACCCGCTGGAGCAGCGCCCCTTCGGCCACGTCTTCGGCGTCACCGACCCCGCCGGGGAAACGCAGTATTTCGTGGAGTTCGCGCAGCGCCGGCCCAGCACGGCGGTGGAGTAGCACGGCAGAGGGCCGGGGAGCTGATATCCCCGACCCTCCAGCCCATGCTCGCTCGCGTACTCGTCGTCGCGCTAGTGCTTGCGCCGCTTCTTCTTGCAGTACAGCCGGTCATCCGCGCGGATCCCGCACTTGCGCTTGCGCGAGCAGCAGATGCCGCCCGTGCCGCTGCGGCCGGGGCAGAACTTCGGGGTCTTGCCCGAGCACGCGGCTTCTCCCGTGCAGGTTGAGCTGCCGGCGGGGGTCAACGGATCGGCGCAGGTGAGGCAGGAGGAGCTGCCCGGCGTCGGCTGCGCCGTACCCTCGGGGCAGGGGAAGCACGAAACACTGCCCTCGATGGGCGCGTAGCTCCCCGCCGGACAGGGAGTGCAGATGTCGTTACCGGGGCCCGTGGCGTAGCTGCCCGGAATGCACTCCGTGCAGATGATGCTGCCGAGGTCATCGGCATACGATCCCGGCACGCAGGGCACGCAGGTTGTCTGCCCGGTGACGTCCTGGGATTGCCCCAACGGGCACAGGTCGCATTCGGCCTGTCCGGAGATTGGCTGCACACTCCCCACTGCACAATCGATGCAACTCACTTGACCCTGAAGGGGCTGGCTCTGCCCAACCGGGCACGGGGTGCACGACAGGGCTGTCCCATCAATGGAGTAGGATCCCGGCGGGCATGGGAGGCAGGTTCCACCAGAATCGTACTGGCCCGCAACGCACGCCGCCGCCGCGCCTGCCCAGCGGGCGCCGAACACACCCAGCGCCAGCCCGGCCGCCGCCCGCCGCACAAACGCGCGCCGGGAGCCAGAGCCGCTCACCGCGCGCGCCAACTAGTCGAATCGCGTTCCATCCACCGCGTTCGTCTCCCCACGCAGCAGGGCAGCAGCCGCCCGGCAGCCATGCGCCAGTCAATGTCGTATACGATACATTCGCGCCGTCACTGTAGAACCCGGCGGGGGCAGTGTCAATCGCGACCCAACGCCAGCGCGGCGGCACGGACGCCAACGGGGCGCAGCAGGCGCTGCGCCCCGTTGGTGTTCACCGCAAGTTCCGGGTGATGAGCTACCGGCGGTTGCGGCAGCGCGGCGTGTTGCGGTTCTTGCTGCCGCAGTGCTTCGGCCCGCGCCGGCAGCGCGCCTTGCCGCTGCGCCGGTGGCTGCACTTCTTGTGGCGCTTGCAGCAGCGGCTCTTCTGACCGTTGCGGCCCGCGCAGAACTTGCGCTTCGCCCGGCAGATGCCCCCGGCCTCGCAGGTCGTCGCGCCGGTGGCCGTGGCGGACTCGCAGGGCAGGCAGGCGGTCTGGCCACTATCCGGCTGGTAGCTGCCTACGTCACAGGCATTGCAGGTGGTCTGCCCCTCCAGCGGCTGGCTCGTCCCCGCCGTGCAGAGTGGGCATGCGGTTTGCCCGGAGTCTGGCTGGGCGCTTCCGGGGGAACACAGGGTGCATGCTGTCTGATCCGGTTCCGATGTGAACGATCCCGGCGGACACGGCTTACAGATGTAGGAGTCATTGAGGTCAAGGAAATTCCCCGCCTCACAGGGTTCTGCCGAGGCGCCGCGCCGCTGCGCTACTACCGCTACGCCAGCCAGCCCCGCCGCTGCCCAGCGCGTGAAGGCGCGCCGCGAACCCGCCTTCGCCAGCCCGCGCGTCATTTGATCGAACCGCGACCCGTCCATGAACACCCTTTCACCACGCTGTGCCGGCCAGAACCTGCGGTTTCTGCATGACTCTGGCCAGATGTCTTCTTGCACGCGGCACGATAGACATCCTCGTCCGTTCATGTCAAGCACACAATTTATGTGTTGCTTGGGCTACGTTCCGTAGACGGGACCCCGCCCGGTGGGTGGCGGGAGCAGCGGGTTGCTGGCGGCGAACCTCGCTGTCGAGATGCCGGTTGCCCAGACGACTATTTCTTGCGCGGGGCCAGCGATTCGCTGCGAGGCATTCCGCGCATAGCGTGGCATCACGGGAGAGACCCCCACCATGGCGCACAACAGCGTGTACCTGAACTTCACCGGCAACGCGGAAGAGGCGTTCACCACCTACAAGACCATCTTCGGCACGGAGTTCCTCGGCCCCATCATGCGGCACGGCGAGGTGCCGGCCATGGAGGGGGCGCCGGCGCTGACCGAGGCCGAAAAGCAGATGGTGATGAATGTGCAGCTGCCGATCACCGGCGGGCTGGTGCTGATGGCCACGGATATTCCGGCCAGCATGCAGATGCCGCTGCACACCGGCAACAACGTCTCCCTCGGCGTGCACCCGGATACCCGCGAGGAAGCGGACCGCCTCTTTGCCGCGCTCACCGATGGCGGCGAGGTAGGGATGCCGATGCAGGATATGTTCTGGGGCGACTACTACGGCAACCTCACCGACAAGTACGGCGTGCAGTGGTACATCGCGGTCTCCAGCCAGCGGTAGCACCCGGCCGCAATCGCGCGCCTGACGCCACAACGGCCCCGGCAATCATCCGATTGCCGGGGCCGTTCCCTTTTCACGGCGGCGCCCGAAGTGCGACGATGACCCGGTGCGCATTGCGGCACGCCGGCGGGGCAGGAGCAGGGAACCTTGGCGGACGCCACCACACTCGCGGAGTTCTTGCCCAACACCCGGGACACCCAGCTTGTCCTGCCGATGCTGGACACCCTGCCCATTGGCTTCACCATCGTTTCCCTGCGCGATGCCGGCTTCCCCACGCTGTACCAGAACGCGTGGGGGCCCGAGGCAACCGGCTGGAGCAACGAGGAGTGGGAGCGCGACCCCGATTTCACCGAGCGCATCCTCTACCCGGATGACCGCGAGACGATGCTGGCGTTCAAGCAATCATTCCGGGAGGCGCCAGGCCCATACGATGTCGAATACCGCATGGTGCGGCCCGATGGCGGCATCGTCTGGATGCGCGAGTGGGGCACAGTGGTGCGTGACGCGGCGGGCGAGCCGAATCACATGATGATCTGCCTGATCGATATCACCGCGCAGAAGACGGCGGAACAGGCGCTGCGAGACTCGCTGGCCGAACTGTCGGTGGCGCACGCCGCAGTCGAGGCGCTCAGCCAGGCCAAAAGCGAGTACCTCTCCTTCGTCAGCCACGAGCTGCGCACCCCGCTCACCAGCATTCAGGGGTTCAGCGAACTGATGGCCGGCGGCGGGTTGCCGGAGGCGGAGTCGCGCGAGTTTGCCCGCATCATCCAGAGCAACGCGCAGCGCCTGGCCCGCATGATCAGCGATTTGCTGGACATGGACCGGCTGGAATCGGGGCGCCGCCGGGTGCGGCTGGGCGCAGTCCATCTCGACACGCTGATGCTCGAAGTGCTGGAGAGCCTGGCCGGGCTGGGGCACACGCACCGTGTGGCGATGGATATCGCGGAGAACCTGCCTGCCATCCGCGCTGACAGCGATTTGCTGACGCAGGTGCTGACCAATCTCGTCAGCAACGCGATGAAGTACACGCCAGCGGAGGGGAACATCCTGATCGAGATGACCCGGCCGGTTCCCGGCGCCGTGGAGGTGCGGGTGACCGATACTGGCCCCGGCATCCCGCCGGACGCGCTGGAGACGATCTTCCAGCGGTTTACCCGCCTGCTGCGCGATGAGCAGCGCCAGATCGTCGGCAGCGGGCTGGGCCTGCCGATCGCCCGGCAGATCGCGGAGCTGCACGGCGGCAGCCTCCGGGCGGAACTGGCGGCACAGGGCGCGCGCTTCGTGCTGCGCCTGCCGGTGGCCGGGCCGGATACGCTCCCGGCAACGGAGCGCCCCTGAAGGCGAAACGCCCGCTCTCCACCACCGAGATCCTGACCCTGCTGCGCGAGCAACCCACGCGCATCGCGGACCTGACCGCGCCGCTCACGCCGGCACAGTTACGTACGCCGCCGGCGCCAGATGCCTGGCCGCTCACAGGCATCCTGGCCCACCTGCGCGCCTGCGCCGATGTCTGGGGCGAGTGCATCGCCACCATGCTGGGGGAGGATGACCCCACCATCCGCGCCATCAACCCGCGCGCGTGGATCGCGCGCACTGATTACCCGGCCCTCGCCTTCGCACCCTCCTTCGCCGCCTACCGCGCCCAGCGCGCTGCCCTGCTGGAGACCCTGGACGCCCTCACGCCTGACCAGTGGGGGCGCGCCGCCACCGTCACCGGCGCCGGCGCGCCGCAGACGCGCACCATCCACTTCTACGCGCAGTGGCTGGCCACCCACGAACGCTCGCACCTGAAGGAAATCGCGCGGGTGGCCGCAAGCATGCGGGAATGACGGCGCCGTCGCATGTGATGTGCTAGTTGAGGCGCTGCCATTGCCCTTCGGAAATGACGACAGCGTTGCCATCAACGACCTGGATGGCGGTCTCGTCATCGATGGCGTAGGCTGGCCCGGAGATGTTGGCGGACCACTGCTCGGCGTTGGCCAGGGTGTTCTCTGGCAACCCGGGGTTGTCCAGATGTGGGTAGATCGAGAAATCGACCAGGCCCAGCGTTGCATCGCCGCCGCTCGGCGGTTGCCAGATGACGAACTCCTCTCCAATCTTGGGCGTCATGACCATGCTTCCCGCGCTCAAGCCCACGTACACCCCGGGCCACGACGGCAGAAGATCGGCCAGGCCGGACTGCTGCATCCAGTAATGCAGGTAGAGGGTGTCGCCGCCATTCACCAGCAGCACGTCCGCCTCCCTGACCCAGCCCTCCCATAGCTCGCGGTCAAGGCTGGGGAGCGCGGTCAGTTCCAGGACACCCATCGATTTCCAGCCCAGCTCAACCATGGGGGTGCTGGATCCGATACCCGTAATGAATGACCACGCGCGCCGGGGGCCAGCCATCGGGTGCCCGTATGACCCGGTGGTGATGCACAACGCGTTGGCCTCGGCAGTCGGCTTGCCCAGCATGCTGACCAGCGCCTGGTGGATGCTCGGGTTCCTGATCCCGGCGGACGTAAGCAATAGCTGCACGATACGCTCCTCGTCATGCGTCGCAGCCAGGCCCGCGGGCCTGGCGCCCGATTGACCTGGCGACCGAGAGCGCCTGGCACTCATGGTCTCTCGATGAGTCCCCAAATCGACACGACGGCATGCAGCCTGACCCTGAGCAGCCCTTATACCGGGGTGCATTGAACCCGGCCACGCGAAACCCATCGTGTCTACAGCGGCGTGCCGAAAGCGTGTCAGCCCGAGCGGAGTCGAGGCATCTCGTCGTTGACGTCTGCGTGACGACGGCCGAGGTGTCTCACACTTGCTGTGAATTGGCTCGGCGAGGTGATTTCCCCGGAGAAGCCCTCACCCCAACCCCTCTCCCGATGCGCGGGAGAGGGGCTCGCGACCCGGGTGATCGCGCCAGATTCGGCGTGGGTGCGCCGCAATGCCATTGCGGCGCCTGTAGCTGGCTCCCCTCTCCCGCGCATCGGGAGAGGGGCTGGGGGTGAGGGCTTCTCGGTGTTTCGGGCACCCCCACCCCAATGCACACGAAGCGTTCTCGACTGCGCGCGAGACACGCGGGCGCCTATGGCGGCGTCACGCTTTCTGCGCTGCCCTTCCTTAGCGGCAGCCGATGCGTCACGACGCCGCCTACCGGGGTCAGGGACGTTCGATGTGGCCGGTGTCCGGCATGCCCGCAACGCCGGCGAGCCCTCACCCCCGGCCTCTTGTGATCCCGACGGGTTGCAGTGGGAATGCAGCAGCGAGCTGTGCTGTGGAATCGAGGCGCCGTGACCCGCCCCGCTGGGGGCTAAAGACCCCCAGCTACCCCACCGGAAGGCCCATAAATGGGCCT
>JASGGF010000215.1:0-8842 GCA_047605145.1 Thermomicrobiales bacterium
CATCGATCGTCGTCAGCAGGTCTTCCGGCAGGGCCACGAAGCGCCCTGCTTCCTGCAGCAGGCCCAGAGCCCCCGCATCCTGCGCGAAGAACACGTCCGCCGGCGAAGCGTCGCCCTCTTCCAGAATCGTGACGGCCAGTTCCCCGGTGCCGGCGTAGCGCACGTCTGCGGCGATCCCTGTCGCAGCGGTGAACTGCTCAATGAACGGGCCGACCAGATTCTCATTGCGGCCGGAGTAAATCGTCAGCCGCTCGCCGGTTGGCGTTGCCACGGCATCCTGCGCTGCGCCACTCCGCAGCGCGCTGCTGGCCACCACACCCCCGAGCACCGCGGCCCCCGCCAGGCGAAACACTGTGCGTCGTGGATGCGTTCCGCCACCGATCTCACCGCGCCCTGCCAGGTTCCTGCTCATGAACAACCCCTTTCGCTGGGCAGCGCTCCGCGAAGCGCTGCAGCCCGAGGGACGACCGCGGCCACTTCTGGCCCGGCCCCCCGCACTCATCGCAGATATCCGACGAATTCAGTCGGTATTACCTTTAGCCTAAGCGAAACTCGCCGGTCCGTCAACCGGTGGCAGGGTCTTTTTGTGAGGGATGTGTGTCAGTTGCCTAAGGATGCGCCGTGGTTCACGTCTTCGGGGGCAGCGATGCGACCACGCGCTGGGCATCTGCGAGCAGACGGCGCGCCAGGTCATGGTCGGCGAATCGCTCGGGGGAAACGCGGACCCACCCCGGCATGACACGCGTGCCTGCCGCCATTGGCGTGATGCCGTCCAACTCCAGCGCCCAGGCGTCGTTCCCCTTCCCGAGCCTGACCATCACCCCATCGTGATTCGCGCCACAGAGCAGATGCCCGTTCAGCATCCAGCACCAGCCGCCGAACATCGCCTTGCCCGTCAGGCCCGGCAAATCCCCGAGCTCATCGCGCACGACTTCTTCCAGACCAGCGTCGCGGGCCATTGGCTCCTCCCCGAATCAGTGAGTGCAGGTCAACGTGCAAGAACGAGAACACCAGCCAATTCCCCGGGTTGCGCACACGCGACCGCGAGATTGTCCGCGAACACCAGGTGCATCACGGCGCGGCGCTTCGGTGCGAACAGTTTGGTTCCGGGCCAGGGACAATCGGGGTTTGGTGGCGGAAGGGGAGGGATTCGAACCCTCGAGACGGTATAACCGTCTACGCGATTTCCAGTCGCGCGCACTAGGCCAGGCTATGCGACCCTTCCAGATTGTCCCACTCCACGGCGTGGATCGCCGGGGGCGGAGAGGGTGGGATTCGAACCCACGGTGGCTCATCACCACACCGCTTTTCGAGAGCGGCACCTTCAACCACTCGGACACCTCTCCAGCGCGCGAGTATACCGATTTGCGGCCTGCCCCGCCACGCCAGCGCCGCAGGCAACAAAAAACCGCCCGGATTGCTCCGGACGGTCCTGCGGTACGCCTGGCAGGATTCGAACCTGCGGCCTTTGGGTCCGCAACCCAACGCTCTATCCCCTGAGCTACAGGCGCGCTGCGCACATTGTACACGCCGCCGGGCTACTCCGGCAGACTGCCGCTGTGCGGCGGGAAGGGAGGGATTCGAACCCTCGAAGGACGTTTAAGGCCCTTAACCGCTTAGCAGGCGGCCCCGTTCGACCACTCTGGCACCTCCCCAGTGCCCGCAACTGGATGGCGCGCCCGGTGGGCAGCGCCATCTCGCTGCAACCGAAAAATCATACCACGTCGCGCCGTCCAGCGCCGGAATCGCCGGCGGCAGGGACATCGCCCGGGAGCACGGGCGGCACACGCAGCGGGCCGGCCTGCTCGAACGCATAGGCCATGGCGAGGAGATCAGCGTCAGCGCGCGCCCGGCCGATAAACGTTGCGGAGAACGGCACGCCCCACGGCGAAAGCCCTCCCGGCATCGCGATGGCAGGATACCCGGCGAAGGGGTAGATCAGCGATTGCAGGGTATCGATGCCCACCAGGGCATCCAGCTCCTGCGCGTCCAGCAGCACATCGAGATAGGCCCGGGCCTGCTGGCGGTTCGCCCGGGCAATTACGCGCGCCTCGGATTCCCCCATCGGGCTCCACTCGCAGTCGCGCAGCCGTTCCTGCCCCCAGGGCGCAAAGCGCGCCGGGTCCTGATCGTTGAAGTCGATGATGTCACTGAGCGAGGACATCGGCGCGTTCGTGGCGCGCAGATAGGCATTCACGCCCTCGCGCAGCCCAAAATTGAACTCCCCGACAAACCCCGGCCCGGTGAAATCGAAGCCGCCCGCGCGCACTACCGCCACCGTCGCGCCCGCCCGGCGCAGGGCGTCGGCGGTCGCGGAGAGGCCAGAGTTGGCGATGATCCACTCATCGTCCGCCGGTCCACTCAGCGCGATGCCGATCAACCCGATCCGCTTGCCCCGCAAGGCGTCACGGTGCAGCCGGGCGAAAAAATCGGTTCCGTGCACACCCGCTGCGCGACGCGACTGGCGGTCGCGCGGGTCCCGCGTCGCGGCCATGGCGGTCAGCGCCAGCGCGACATCGCTGACAGTGCGGCCAATTGGCCCGGCCATGTCGCACTCATCCGTAATCGGCAGCACCCGGTCTCTACTGACCAGCCCGAGCGTGGGCCGCATCCCGACAACCGAAGCCCGGGATGACGGCGCCACAATCGAGCCGCAGGTCTCGGTCCCGACGCTGATTGCGGCGAAATTCGCGGTCATCGCCACGGCTGATCCCGTGCTGGACCCAACGGGGTCGATCTGGGCGCCGTACGGGCACAGCGTCTGCCCACCGAGCGCGCTGAAGCCACTGGGCGCGTAATAGGCCATCCAGTACGCCCATTCGGAGAGATTCGTCTTCCCGAGCATGAGGGCGCCATCGCTTCGCAGCCCGCTCACCAGGTGCGCGTCCCGGTCACAGCGGGCGTCCGCAAGCGCGACCGCGCCGGCCGTCGTGCGCAGGCGGTCACCGCTCCCGATATTGTCCTTGAGCAACACCGGGATGCCGTGGAGTGGCCCACGCAGCGTGCCTTGACTGCGCTCGCTGTCGCTGAACGCGGCAAGCTCCAGAATCTCCGGATTCACATCCAGCACGGAGTGGAGCTGGGTGACATCGAAGCGCCGGATGCGGTCGAGGTAGTACGTCACCAGATCAACACTGGAGTAGCGGCCGGCAGCCAGATCCGCCTGCATCTGCGGCACGCTGGCCTCGCGGATGAATCCATCGAGCACCGCCAGCCGTTGTGGCGTCAGTTCCTGCAGCGCCTCCGCGAACGGTCGCAAATCCAGCGGCCGCCGGGCGGTGTTCCCGGCCGGTGGTGGCATCTCGATCTGCGCGCTGGCTCCCCTCCCCGCAAGTCTGGACGCCGCGAGCGCAGCCGCGCCTGCCAGGAAGGCCCGCCGATTCCCTCTCACTGGTTGCCTGACTCCTCGGTGATGAGCGTGCGGGGCAATGGTCATCGGGTGGCGCGGACACGGCTCGCGGGATCCTTCAGCCCACGGCACGAATGCGGTCTGGCCGGCGACCGTTCCAGTCTACCCCTACCTGCAGGCTGCAGGCTGCATCAGCGCGTCGGAGCAGCGCGGGTTTCGCCGCCCCGCCGCGTAGCCGTGAAGGCCCGCAGACCACGTTCCCAGGCGGCGTCGAGATCAGCGTCCGGAAGGAATCGCTCGTCCAGTTGCAAAATCATCATGCCATGGGCGAAGGCGAAGAGCGCCCGGGCCAGATCTGGATCGCCAACTGCGGCGCCAAACACCGCGCTTGCCCGTTCCTCGACACCAGCCGCCAGCAGGTGACGCGGCAGCGGTCCTTGTGTCATGAGCCGGTAGAGCTGTGGACGTTGCGTCGCGAAGCGACGGTAGGCGCCAAGGACGCCAGATAAGGGATCGCTCGTGGTGGCGGCAGCCTCCGAGAACACCTGCTCAGCGTCGATAAAGCCCTGCTCGATAAGCGCAGTTTCCACTGCGGCCTTATCAGGAAAGTGCTTGTACAGCGAAGGCGCCCGCATGCCCACTGCTTCCGCCAACCGCCGCATGGTCAGGGCCGCCCGGCCCTCCGCCTCCAGAATCGCCATCGCCGCGGCGATGATCGCGGTTGCGCGCGCGGAGCGGGGCGGAGGCGACACGGTCTCGCTCATGCGCGGCTCGTTGCTCCGGGCTGTAGTGCGGCTTCAGCACGCTGCTTGAGCGCTTCATTCATGGCCACGAATCCCTGCTCAGTCTGCTTTCCTATTACGCGCAAGAGGATCGGCGCGAGCACTCCCGAGAACGACTCGCGCTGGACGAACCGCACCTGATTATCGCCACTCGCTTCGATTTCGAAAGCATGCTCCCCGTCGAAGATGCCAGACACGCCCAGACTACCAAGCCAGCGCAGGACGTGGTCTGGCCGAGCCTCAAGCACCACCGGGCGCATCGTCATCGCGCGTCCGCCCGGCGGTGACAGCTCGACCTCCAGCCGCTCGCCTACCGCGAGGTTCCCAACAATGCGCCGCACAAACGGGTTCCACTCCGGGTACCGAGCGGTGTCTGCCAGCACTGCCCACACCTGCTGCGGTGAGGCCGCAATCTGAATTTCGGTTTCGATACGACGCGGCATAATCTTGACCTTTCCGCGAAACGCCCGACGTCAAGGCTAACGCCGTTAGCCATTCTAGCTAACAGCGTTAGCCCCTTCAAGGCCGCCTTGGTCCTACTGGGAAACCCTGCGTCAGTGCTGTGGTCGTTCTAGGGAACGGCGGGCGTTGCTTCGAGGCGAAAATCCTGCGCAAGGTCGGCGAGATGCTGATCCAGTTTGCCAGCGAGCTCGTCGCTGACTACCGAGTTGGCGAGCGTGTCCCAGTTGCATCCGGTGAACGCGACCGTGTCCCCGGAGATTGGGGTTGCCTGATCGTCCTTCAGCAAGGCGAGCAGGCACGCGTCGAACCCCTGGATATCATCGTTGTAGAAGGTCAGGAACTCCTGGTAGGTTGATTTGGGCGCCAGCCGCAACAAGGTGCTGATATCCGCGCGCATCCTGCTTAGCAACGGCCCTGACTCATCGTAATAGGTTGATATGGCCTTTTCGTGCCACCCTGCCTCGCCAAATCGATTATCGCGCGAGATGACGACGTCCGAGGCGTAGAACACATACTGCCAGAAGTCCGACGCGATGGTGTCCAGCAATGTGGCCTGGGCATCCAGCACGGTGTCCTGCCGCGAAAGCTCATCCTGAAAGCGTTGCTGATCGGCCGCCTTGCGGTCATCGATCTGTTTCAGCACCAGAGGAATGACCAGGCTCGTGATCCCGATCAGCATCAACGACAGCAGCAGATTCTTGACGAACGATCCCCGGGGGTCGATGGTCTGCATGGGTTGCCCGTCTTCCACCTTTTGTCACCATTCGCTTACGGCGCCGGGGTCGCCTGCGGCTCACCGAGATTCTGCAAGTCGCCGTACGGCCGCGCTGCTTCGCGCAAGTTCGGGAAGTGCGCGTCGATGTACGCCCGGTAGTAGGTGCGCTGGGCCTGATCGTCATCTTCGCGCGCGGAGAACGCGCCGATGGTTTCGCTATTGACGACCTCAACCGGCGTCTCGATCCAGCCAGTCGCCAGCGGCGCGCCGGTCATCAGGTGCTCCGCCAGGATCGCGACTGGCAAATACCCTTGCAAATACTCCTGCTGGTCGATGACGACCTGGGCCGTGCCGCTGCTGATGGCCTCCGCTGCCGGCGCATCGAGGTTGTATCCGCCGATGAGCCAGCTCGCGCCGGTGCGCTGCTTGATTTCGGCCAGTTTCGGCGCGTCGATGTAGCACAGCCCAATGGCCGCAACGATCTCCGGATTAGCGGCAGTAACCGCTTCCCAGGCGGTAGCGTTTTCCGGGATCGCCAGGTGGACATCCTGCGTGTCGAGCAACGTGAACGGAGTGCTGACGAAGGCCGCGCGCAGCCCGGCATCGCGGTCCTGCAGCACATTCTCGTCCGGATTACAACTCCCAACCGCAATGTCGCCGCCGGTGATGCCGGCGGCGCCCAGTTGGCGCGCCATTTCGCGGCCCAGCGTCTGCCCCGAGCCGTAGTCATCCTGCCCGACCCAGGTGGTAAGCGCCGAATCCAGCGAGGTGACGTTGAACCCGACCACGGGCACGCCCTGCCCGGCAGCCTGCTGGATCGGCGCGATCCAGCGCTCGCCTTCCAGTGGCGCGACGGCGATGCCGTCGTAGCCGCCTTGCAGCGCCGACTCGAACTCGTCCAACTCGACCGACACGTCGAACGACGCATCGTCGAAGACACGCAGCGAAACGCCGTAGTCATTGGCAGCGTCCTGGGCGCCTGCCACCATGTCTTCGGTGAACGAGTTCAGGCCGTGCAGCACATACGCGATCTCGATGTCGTGGCGCCCGCCCGCCGGGGTCGCGTCCTGGGCCAGCGTGGAGATCGCGGGCGCCGCGAAGAGGGCCAGCGCGCCCAAAGCCGCGACGGATCGTGCTACCCGGTTCACGAGCGTTCTCCCCTGATCAACCCGTTCATCGCCGCGCAGTGGTGTGTATCCAGGCCACCGGTTCCCTGGTCACCGCGCTCCAGCCTGCGTTTCCCCATGCTACCAATTCGCCCTTCTTCAGCATGGGCAAGACCGGCGGGACTACCATGAGCCATCCCCGAGCGGCTTCAACACCTCGACACGCGGGGCGCCAGACCGCAGCAATTCCCCGATCCGGATGCCGTTGCCTGGCGCGGCAGCGAACCTGGTGGCCACTCTCCCCACCGACTCCACGCGGTGCGCATCGCTGCCCGCAGTGCCCGGCTTCCCGAATGCCTCGGCGATCTGCGTTGCCAGCACGCTGCCGATGCCCCGGCGCCGGGCGGAGCCATTCAGGATTTCGAAGCCGTCAAGCGCGTGGATGACGCTCAGCCACCCCTGCGTGACATCGTTCTCACCCAACCAGCGCACGAACTCCGCCACCTCCGTCGTGCCCTCGGTTTCGGCGAAGACATTGAACTGCTGGCGTAGCGGCGACCGGTCATCCATCGGGTGCGCCCAAACGATCACCCCGCCCGCCTGGTGAACGAGCCGCACAAGGTCCGCAATTTCGAAGTCCATCATCCGGGTGAGCCGGGATTCCAGCCGGTGCAGGGTGATGGACTGCTCGCGCTGAATCTCTGCTTCAAGCGCCCGCAGGCGTCGCAGCAGCGCCTCGCGCTCCAGCGACCACGAGACGGTGCTGGGAACGTCGTAGACCAGAAAATGCCCCAACGCCGTGGAGAATTCCACGCCACCCAGCACCGTGAACTCGAAGCGCGCCATCATCTCCATCGCCTCGGCTTCGGAGGTAAAGCGCCCGTGCTCGGTGACGCAAATTGCGTCCAGCCCCAGCCGTTTCGCCTCGACGATGGCGTCGGGGAACGACAGACTGCTGTCCTTCGAACGCCGCGTGTGAAGATGCATATCAATGAGCACAGCGTGTCCCCGCTTCCCGCAGCAGCCACTGGGTTGACTGGTGTTCCAGAGCGCCCCGGAACCTGCTCGCTGCATCATGGCGCCGGGAGCGAGCCGGAGCCACCCGGGCTGAACACGATCCCGTAGTCAGCCGGTGGCGCCGGGTTGATTCGCTCCAGCGCGACGGCATTGACGGAGCGAAACGGGATGGCGTAGGCGCGGGGCGTAAAGCTCGGAGGATCGGGCTGCCGCTGGACCACAAAGTAGTGGCTGTTGCGCATGGCCACGAGGATCAGATCGTTGCCCGGCGGCGCGTCTACCTCACGCACCATGGTAAACGTGACGCTCATGCTCGCGTCTGACGCGCCGGTCATCAGTCGCTCGGCGTTGGCCCGGGCCCGGTCGGCAGTATTGACGAGCGCTCCCAGCAGAAACACGGCGCTGATCAGCGTCACCGGGACAGTTTTTCGCAGCTTCAACTCAACGAGCAGATACTTGCCGGGACCCAGACTCAGCCACAACACGAAGACCAGCAGGGCAAACGCCATGAACTGCATGAGGCTGACCGCTTCGCTCAGCGCCGATGTCGTCTGAATGAGCGCGCGATTGGCCCCGGCAGACATCGCCGCGATGATGAGCGGCAGTGCAACAAGCGCGTTGACGACGAGTACGCCGGCCCGCCCAGTGCGCGCCGCCTCCCGGCGCAACCGCTCCCGGGCGCCCGGCCAGCGCGCTGCCGTGCCGCGGTCGAGCACGATGAGCAGCAAGAGGATGACGGGAAACACCAGTAGGCTCTGGATCGCGTGAACCGCTTGCAGGGCGATGTACGGTGGTGGGAAATCGAGCGCTCCGGCGTCGATCGACATCCTGCCGTAAAACGCCTCAATGTAGACCGACCCAACGAGGTAGACACCCGTCGAGGTTACGACCGCGATAATGACGGACTCGATGAGCCGCCGGCCATTCAGCAACGCGGTGTTCTCGGAATCCCGGGCAGTTTCCGGCTTTCCGGTTACCGCATCCGGCGCCCGCTCACCCGCCGCAGTGCCTGCGGCTCTCTCGCCTTGAGGCGTTGCCGACGCCTTGAGCCTGCGCTTTGCGCGGGGTGGTCGCCGGCGCCGGTGCTGGGCGTCGCCGTCTCCGGCGGAGATCATGGCGTGGGCATCAACTGCGCAGGCGCTGCCGGGATGATGCAACCGTCCACGTCAAGCACGCCCCGCTCCCGCAGCGCCGATTCGAGAATAGCGATAGCCGGGGCAAACTCTCCCCTGTACCGCCGCCGGTAATCGTTGTTTGCAGCGGCGAAATAGAGTTTGAGGATCGATTCGGTCGGGATGGTGTGCAGAAACTCCGGCAACGCATCAACAATCACGGGGTCCATCGTGATTTTCATCAACTTCTGCACGACGGCGAAGTTTCCCCGTTGCAGCATCGGCGCGATACTCGCGAG
>JASGGF010000216.1:0-8835 GCA_047605145.1 Thermomicrobiales bacterium
CCACGCGCCAGACCCCAACCTGCATCCGGGAAGGCGCCAAACAGCAGCCGCGCCCAGGGGAGGCCTGCCCCGAGGAGCGCCGCCAGCAGCGCCACCCACGCGATGATGGCGCCCACCGTGGAGCCAGTCACTGCAGCCGACCAGCGCGCATCATTGACCGCCGGGTTCTCACCGACGGGGGTGTCGAGCATCAGGCTCGGGGATGTTTGCCAGCGCGCTGGCTGCCAGGGCCGGCTTTCCGCCCACGACATGGCGGCGTCGAAGGTGTCACGGTCGAAGGGCTGATCTTTCGCCCAGATGGTGACAAAGGGGTGGTCGTAGTTGATGAACGACTCGTCTGCGCGGCGGTCGTCGATGCGGATCGGTCCGAGGCCCGGCTGCGAGGCGAAAGAGACCGCCGGGCGAAAGTCCAGCTCGCCACGGGCCATGGCATCGTAAAAGGCGATCTGGACCGGGTAGCGCCATGGCTCGGCGCGCACGCCAGCTTCGACTCGTTGCGAAGACTGGATGACGTAGTCCGCGCTGCCCAGAACATCGGCAATGGCGTTGGCGGCTTCCGGCGGTGGGAGATCGCGGTAGAGGTCGAAGTTGATCGTCCCCAGGCCGGCGGCCGCCGGGTTCGTGCCATACCCCAGACTTCGCGGCAAGGCGTCGTCCCAGTATTCGGCGGTGACCCGAGAGCCGGGCGGAACCTCGGCGTAGATCCAGTTCGTGGCGGCGACCCGCGGGTTCTCATGCGCGTAAATCGACATGAACGCGGCGGTCCACCCGAAGCTGATCAGCAACGCGCCAGCAGCCAATGCCGTCGCGGGAACCGGGGTCCAGCGGCGGTGTACGGCATCCACCGCCCAGAGCAGCGCGCCTGCAGCACAAATGGCCAGCACCGGCGCCAGCGGTTCGAGGTAGCGGAGGAACTTCACCTCGGCGGTGCTGATGACCGCGCTGTAGGCGAACAGCCAACTGACAAGGATCAGCGCCGCTGGCACGCGCTGCCAGGCCCGGCTGATTAGCCAGAGGACGCCGCCCAGCGCGAGGACACCAGCGACTAGACCGAGACCCCAGCGCGCCAGCTGCTCGGCGTGATAGACCCCGGTCGTCGTGCCACTGAAGACTCGAGTGAAGGGCACATCGAACGCGCCACTGACGATGTCCGCCTGTGTCCGCAAAGACTGTACGTACACAGCGGGGCGCAGCAACGCGTAGGGTTCGAAGAAGAAGAACGCGGCGGCGGCGCCCACCGCCGCAGTCACGGCGAGCGGCGCCTGCAAGAGGCAACGCCGCCACCACGCCGGGTTGTCGCTGCGCATCGCCCGGAGCAGCAGGGCCGCGCCAATGGGCGCCCCGAGGGCCACCACGCTGCCCTTCGTCGCCATGGCCAGCCCGTACGTACACCCCGCGAAGAGAAAACTCGCCACCGTGCCGCGCTCGGTGGCCCGGCAGCAGGCCAGTAGGCAGAGGGCGACGAAGAAGGCGAGCCAGCTGTCCGTGGTGAAGAAGTGGGCGAGCTGAATCGACATCGGGGCCAGCGCTGCGAAGAGTGCGGCGAGCAGGCCCAACCGGCGTCCGCCCAGCCGTGCGCCCAGCGCGGCCACGATGAGCACCGTGCTGGCGCTCAGGAACGCCGAAATGACCCGGCCCACCAGAAACGCGCGTTCAGCGGCGTTCCAGTTCACGCCGGTCGCCTTCGAGAGCAGCCACGCGGTGAAGTCAGTCACCCACAGCGGCAACGCCCCGTAGGCGAATTCGCGATACTGTCCGGTGACGGGATCGGCGGAGCGGGGGTTCAGGCCGCTGCGCGCTGGATCCAGCAACTGCGCAACATCTGGCGGCCAATCGAGGTGGATACGATCAATTAGCACGATCTTGGCGACGAAGAGTTCGTCCGGGTGCAGATCCGCGCCGTCGTCCCAACTTAGGCCGTACAGGCGCAGCGACAGCGCCGCCAGGAACACCAGGATGAGCGCAATGTTCCAGGTATTCAGCGCGGGCCGCGGCCGCAAGGGGCGAAGTTTTGCCATTCCGCGCATTCTAGGCAGCCCGGCGCGGCCGGTCGACCGGAGCACAACACTGCGTGACTGATTCACCCAAACTGCGTGTCGTCTACTTTGGTTCTCCCGAATTTGCCGCCCCGCCGCTGCGAGCGCTGTTGGCGAGCGAGGCGTTCGACGTCCCGCTGGTGGTGACTCAGGCCCCGAAAGGGGTATCTCCGGTCGAACGCGTGGCGCGCGAGCACGGCCTGACGGTGTACAAGCCCGATTCGCTGCGCAGCGCCGCCAGCCGCCAGCCACTGGTAGAGGCGGGGGCTGACCTGTTCGTGGTCGCCGCGTTCGGGCTCATTTTCCGGCAGCGCACGCTCGATATCCCCCGGCTGGGCGCGCTCAACATCCACCCGTCGCCGTTGCCGCAGTACCGGGGCGCGAGCCCGATCATGGCGGCAGTGCTGCAGGGCGACCGCGAAACGGGCGTCTGCCTGATGGAGATGGACGCGGGCATCGACACCGGCGCTGTCGTATCGTTCGAACCAGTTGTTGTTGCAGACGACGACACGACGGAAACGTTAGGGTTGCGGCTGGCGGAGGTCGCTGCTGCGCAGTTGATGCGGGATGCGCCGCGCTGGGTCAGCGGAGAACTGCGCGCGCAACCGCAGTCCGGTCCAGCGACGTTGACTCGCACGCTGACCAAGGGGGATGGGCAGATCGACTGGTCGCGGCCGGCCAGCGAGATCGAGCGGCACGTGCGCGCCATGTGGCCGTGGCCAAGGGCGTGGACCGAGGTTGACGGCGCGCCCTTGCAGATCCACCGCGCGCACGTCGTGACCGATGCCATCGTCGACCAGCAGCCGGGCGCAACGCTGCTCGAGCGCAAGCGCCTCGTCGCGGCGACCGGCGACGGCGCGTTGGAGCTGGAGATCGTCGAACCCGCTGGCCGCCGCGCCATGGCTGCTGCTGCCTACCTGAATGGCCGCCGCACGCCGATTGGCCGCTTCAGCAGTGGGGAATCGCTGCACCGCCCGCCGCTGATCACGCCGGTCGTGCCTGCCGGCGATTGACGCCCGGCCGCAAACGCATCGTTTGCGGATAAGCTTTCTTATCCGCAAATGCACGAGATTTGTGATTCCGTCGTGCGCGCTCTGAATTCCGGGGGTATCTGGAGTTGCAGGCAGTCCCGGTCTGCCTCAAGCGCGCAGCCCGAATTGCCGGGAGGCGCCACTGGCCGTATTCTGCCGGGTATCGATTGGGCGAAATGCCGCAGACGAACAACCGGGAGATCCGACGAGTGTTTGCGTTAGTCAAGGAACTGACTGAACTTCCGGGGCCGATTGGTCACGAGGATCCGGTTCAGGATTGGGTGGAGCGCGACTGGTCGACGTTCGCGCAGAGTGTTCGGCGCACACGGGTCAACAACGTGCTGGCGCGTGTCGGCGGCTCCGGGCCGAAGCTGGTGCTGGTGGCCCACGCCGACGAAATCTGCTTCATGGTCAAGAGCATTTCGGACGAGGGCTTTCTGCACATCTGGCCGTATTACGCCGACACCGCCAAGCGGCCACCCGTGTGGATGTCTGCTACCGGCCAACCGGCGTTGGTGATCTCGTCGGACAGCCTCATCGAAGGCATCTTTGCGGTCGCAAGCGGCCACGTCGCTGGCGGGCGCGCCGCCCAGAAAGAACACGCCGAGTGGAACGACTGGTTTATTGACATCGGGGTGCGCTCGCGGGCTGAGGCCGAGGTGCTCGGCATCGGGCCGGGATCGCGCGCCATCTGGAACCCCGAGACCCGCCGCATCCGGGGGAACATTACCGGCAAAGCAATGGATGACCGCGTGGCGCTGGCGATCGCCACCGAGGCGGGCCGGCAGCTGGCGGGCCGGGATGACCTCCGGTACGAGGTGTGGCTGGCCTCGACGATTCAGGAAGAGAACGGCCTGATCGGCGCGGCGAGTCTGGCCGACGAGGAGCGCTTCGACATGGCGATCGCCCTCGATGTCGGGTTAACTGGCGACATTCCGGGCGTTGACGCGCGTGATTTCCCTTGCTGCATGGGCGCCGGGGCCACGGTCGTGTATCAGGACATCACCGGTCAGTATTCACGGAAGCTCTCAGACGCGCTGGTGGCCACCGCGCGGAGACACAACATCCCGGTGCAGCGGGCCATTTTTCAGGGGTACGGGAGCGATGGCGCCGCCATGTTGCGGCGCGGCGTGGAGAGCGCGCTGCTGACCTATCCGACGCGGTACACACATTCCCCCATCGAGACGGTCGCCGAAGAAGACCTGACCGCCTGCGTGGACATTCTGGTGGCGTTTGCCACCGAGGCACGGTCATGAGCGCGGACGTCGGAGATCGGCGCGACGTCCAGTTCGCGTACGCCTGCAGCGTCGTTCGGCATTTGGACCCGACGGCAACGGACGCGGCCATCCAGCGGTATCTCACCGAGATCGACATCATGGCGCAGGCGCTGGCGACGCTGGAGATTCCGGTGGCGTCGGAGCCCGCCGCTTTCGACGCCACATGGCCGGATGGTGACGACGCATGACCGGAGACGCGCTCAATTTGAGTATGGTGGAACTGGGCGCTGCCTACCGGGCCAGCGCGCTCTCGCCAGTCGAGGTGACGCGGGCCTGCCTCGAGCGGATCGCCGCCACCGAGCCCGTGCTACACGCGTGGGTCGAGGTCGATGCCGAGGGCGCGCTCGCTGCCGCTGGCGCCGCTGAGGCGGAGATTCGGGCTGGCGTCGATCATGGCCCGCTGCACGGCGTGCCCATCGCGATCAAAGACATCTTTGACGTTGCCGGCCTGCCGACGCGTTGCGGTTCGCCCGCGCGAGACGCTGTGGCGCCAGCGGAGCACGACGCCGCCTCGGTGGCGCGGCTGCGCGCGCTGGGCGCGGTGATCCTCGGGAAGACGGTCACGCAGGAGTTCGCCGCCGGGGTCATCAGCCCGCCGGCGCGCAACCCGTGGGACCCGGCGCGCATTCCCGGTGGCAGTTCGGGCGGGTCGGCGGCCGCGCTGGCGGCGCGGGCCTGCTTCGCCGCCATGGGCTCGGACACGGGCGGCAGCATCCGCATCCCGGCGGCGGCTTGCGGGGTGACGGGCTTCAAGCCGGCGTACGGCTCGCTCAGCGCCGAAGGCGTGTATCCCCTGTCGTGGTCGCTGGACACGGTTGGCCCGCTGGCGCGGACCGTGGCCGATGCGCGCGCGGTCTGGGCGGGGTTGGCGGAGCAGCCAATCGGCGATGAGGCTCCGGGCGACCTACGCGGGGCGCGCATCGGGTTGCCGGGAGGCTTTTTCCTCGACAACGTCCAGCCGGCGATTCGCGACGCCATCCTCGCGGCGGCTGACGCGCTGCGGGCGCTTGGCGCCGAAGTGATCGAGGCGCCGTGGGCGGAAGCTGCTGCCGCACGGGCAGCCGGGTTCCTCATAAACCGCGCCGAGACGGCGGTGGTGCACGGCAATGTGGCTCGTCAGGAACCAGACGCATTCAGGACGTACAACCCGGATCTACGCCTGCGCGTGGCAGCGGGCGGCGTGCTGACAGCCGATCTTTATGTACAGTCGCTCCGCAGCCGGGCGCTCATCCGCGACGCGATGGCGCGCCTCTTCCGGGAGCACCGGTTGCAGGCGCTACTTGCGCCGGCGCTGCCCACAACCGCGCTGCTTGCTGATGACCTGTCGATTACCGGCACCGGGCTGGACGAAGGCATTGGCGCCGCGTGGACGCGGCTGACGATGCCCTTCAACACGACCGGGCAACCGGTGCTGGCGCTGCCTTGCGGGTTCGACCCGGCAGGATTGCCCATCGGGGCGCAACTGGCCGGCGCGCCCGGCCGGGAGCACGAGCTGTTCTCCATCGGCGTGGCGCTGGAGCAAGCGCTGGGTGTGGTCGATCAGATGCCACCGCTGGTGCGAGACGGCTCGGGAGCGGCAGCGTGAGCGACGACATGAGCCTGTACGCCGCCCGCGCCCAGCAGGCCCGCGTCAATCTGGTGGCGGCGCTGCGCGAGTGCGGCGAGCTGGCGGAAGCGGTTGAGGCGCTGGATGGCGAGGACTTGCTGGAGGTGCTGATCTACCTCGACAGCCTGCGTTTCGTGATGGCCGAATCAGGGCAACTGCTGCAAGGTGTGGTGCGCGGCTTCACCGACGAGTAAGCGCATCAGGTCAATGGCCAAATGATCCCCAGCGTGCGTACGAGCTTGTGCGCACGCCGTACACTTGTGCTATGGCGACCGCGACCTCTCCCGACTTCTCCCAACGCTTGCGCGCACTTGCGCAGGAGCCCGGCGTCTATCTGATGAAGGACGCCGGCGGCACGGTCATTTACGTCGGCAAGGCGATGCGCCTGCGTGACCGCGTGCGCTCCTACTTCCAGCCGCGCGGGCACGCCGACGCCAAGACCCGGGAGTTGGTGCGGCACATCACCGATTTCGAGGTGATCCGCACCGATACACCGACCGAGGCGCTGATCCTCGAGAACGAGCTGATCAAGCGCTACCTGCCGCGCTATAACGTCATGCTGAAAGACAGCAAGACGTACCCCTATCTGAAGATCACGAATGAAGAGTGGCCGCGCATCGTCTCCACGCGCCGCATTCTGGATGACGGCGGGCGCTACTTCGGGCCGTACACCTCGGCGGGATCGGCGTACCGCACGCTGAACCTGTTGAATCGCCTCTTCCCCTTCCGCAAGTGCGACAAGCGCATTACCGGCAAGGAGGAGGTCTGCCTCTACTACCACTTGCACCAATGCACGGCCCCGTGCATCGCGGCGGTGGATCGCCCCACGTACATGCAGGCGATCGAGGCGGCGGCGCTCTTCCTGAACGGGCGCGCCGACGAGATTCTGGCCACGCTGCGCGAAGAGATGGCGCAGGCCTCCGACGCGTGGAACTTCGAGCGGGCGGCGGAAATCCGGGACCGTATCTCGGCAATTGACCACGTGCTGGAGCGGCAGAAGATCGTCAGCCCGAATCAGGACAACGCCGACATCATCGCGGTGGCGCGCGGCGAAGGGGGCGACGCCGGCGTGCAGGTCGGGTTCCTGCGCGCAGGGCGGCTGCTCGGGTCCGAGTTCTTCGCGATGCAGGCGCGCATCGAGGACCCGCCGGAGGAGATCCTGTCGGGCTTCCTCGGCCAGTTCTACGCCGAGGCGGCGGTGGTGCCCCCGGCGATCATGCTGGACCGCGCGCTGCCGGAGGACGAACGCGCTCTGCTGGCCGAGTGGCTGACCACCCGGCGCGGCGGCACGGTGCGCCTGACGACGCCTGCGCGTGGCCGCAAGCGCGAACTAGTGACGATGGTCGCCAAGAGCGCCAGCGAGAATCTGGAGCAGAGCCGGCTGCGCTACCTCTCCGACGAGCAGAAGATGACGGCGGCGATGACGGAGCTGGCCGACGCGCTCGATCTGCCGCGCATGCCGCGGCGGGTAGAGTGCTTCGACATCTCCAACCTGCACGGCACGAACCCGGTGGCCAGCATGACGGTGCTGATCGATGGCCGGCCGGCGCGGAAGGAGTACCGCAAGTTCACCATCAAGACCGTCACGGGTAGCAACGACTTCGCGATGATGCGCGAGGTGATCACCCGGCGCTTTCGGCGCACAGCGGAGCCGGAGGAAGCGGAAAAGTGGGCGATCCCCGATCTGGTGATCGTTGACGGCGGCAAGGGGCAGCTGAGCGCCGCGCTGGCAGGGCTGGAGGACGCCGGCTGGGTCGATCAACCCATTGTGGCGCTGGCGAAGGAGAACGAGGAGCTGTTCCTGCCCGGCATTTCCGAGCCGGTGATCCTGCCGCGCGATTCGCAGGCGCTCTTCCTCGTGCAGCGCGTGCGGGATGAGGCGCACCGCTTTGCGGTGACCTTCCACCGGGCACGGCGCAGCAAATCGACGTTCCAGTCGCAGCTAGACGAGATACCCGGCGTGGGGCCGAAACGAAAGCAGGCGCTGCTGCGCCACTTCGGGTCGCTGAAGGCGATCAAGGAAGCGGACGCCGAGACGCTGGCGACGGTGCCCGGCATCACCCGGGCGGTCGCTGAGCAGATCAAGGCCGCGCTCTGATGGCGGCGTCCACCCCTACCCTGCTAAAAGCCGACGCCGAGGGCATCGCCGCCGCCATCGCCGTGTTGCAGTCGGGCGGCATCATCGCGGCGCCGACCGACACGGTGTACGGCATCGCCGCTTCATTGCAGCAGCCGGCGGCGCTGCAACGCCTGTTCCTCGCCAAGGGTCGCGACGCCGCCAAGGCGATCCCGGTGCTGCTGGCAGATGCGGCCGGCGCCGAAACGCTGGCGGACGACCCATCGCAGCTGGCAACACTGGCGGCGAGCTTCTGGCCGGGGGCGTTGACCATTGTGGTCACGGCGCGGGCCGGGTTGCCGGCCGAGATCCTGACGCCCGACGCCAACGGGACGCCGACGGTCGCGCTACGCGTCCCCGACAACGCGATCATGCGCGCGTTATGTCGTGCGAGCGGTGGCGCTCTGGCGGTGACTTCCGCCAACCGCTCCGGGTTGCCCCCTGCGACTTCGGCTCGCGAGGTGATTGAGGCCGGGTTGCCCGATCTGGCGGCGGTGGTCGATGGCGGGCAGACGCCGGGTGCGGTCCCCTCAACCATCGTGGCGTTGCGGGGCGGCGACGTCGCGCTGATCCGGGAGGGCATCATTCCCTACGCAAACGTGACCGACATCGCCACGGCCGGACACGCAGTGGAGCCGCAGCGCGGTATGATCTCCCGGTGATGACGAGACGCTGCACCGCCCATTGGCAATACCGGTGAGCCCGCGCTTCGGTCGCCCCCGCAGCGACGAGGCCGCGACGGACGTTGACCTCGATCTGGTCGAGGTCG
>JASGGF010000217.1:0-8813 GCA_047605145.1 Thermomicrobiales bacterium
CGATGAGATCTGTCTCGCCGACACTATCGGCGTGGCGGTCCCGGCCGATGTGCGAGCCATGGTGGCGGCGGTCGCAGGCGTCGTGGCGCCCGGCGACCTCGCGCTGCATTTTCATGACACCTCCGGCAACGCCGTTGCCAACGTCGAGACCGCGCTGGACGCGGGGGTTCGCATCTTCGACGCGGCCGCAGGCGGCCTCGGCGGCTGCCCGTTTGCGCCCGGCGCGCCCGGCAATCTCGCCACCGAATCGCTGGTGGCGCGGCTGGATGAGCTGGGCGTGCCGACAGGCGTCGATCTGGCCGGTGTGCAGCATGCGACCGCGCTCCTGCGCGGGTATGTGCCACGACTGGCGGATTCGCCCGCGCTATCAGCGTGATCGGCTACTGGCTGGTCATCGCCATCGCGCTGCTCGCCATCGCCGCCGTGGTCATCGCCATCCGCGAGTAAGCTGCCGCGAGCCGATTTTCCGTCCTCCCATGCAAAGGAGCATTCCCCTGTGAACGAGCATGATTTTGCGTTCCTGACCCGCCTGCTGGATGCGCCGGGGCCATCCGGATACGAGGATGTCCCCGCGCGGATCTGGCGGGATGAGGCCGAGACCTTCGCTGACGAGGTCACGCACGATGTCGCCGGCAATTCCTACGCGCGCCTGCGCCCCTCGGATGGCAGCGAGGACGCGCCCAAGGTGCTGCTGGTTGGGCACATCGACGAGATCGGGTTCCAGATCATTGGCATCGACAAGGAGGGCTTCCTCTGGTTCGAGCCCATCGGCGGCTGGGACCACGAGGTCATCGTGGGCCAGCGGGTGCGCATCCGGGGCCGCGATGGCGACGTGCTGGGCGTGATCGGCAAGAAGGCCGCTCACCTCCTGACGCCTGAGGACCGGGAGAAGCCAACCAAGCTGCGCGACATGTGGATCGACATCGGAGCCGCCGACCGCGAAGCTGCTGAGGCGCGCGTCAGTGTTGGCGACCCGGCGGTCATCGACGCCAACCTGATCAAGCTCACCGACGACTTGTACGCTTCACGCTCGATGGACAACCGCATCGGGGCGTTCGTCGCGCTGACGGCGCTGCGCAAGCTGAAGGACCGCCAGCGCGGCGCCGATGTCTACGCCGTGGCTTCCGCCACCGAGGAGACGCACTTCGGCGGGGCCACCATCGCGGCGTTCAGCCTGCCGGCGCTGGTGGCGATTGCGCTGGACCTGACCCACGCCACCGATCACCCGGAAGGCGACAAAAAGCGGGAAGCGCCGGTCCACCTCGGCGGTGGGCCGGCGCTGGCGCGCGGGGTCACGCTGAACGAGAAGGTGTTCCGGGACCTGCGCGATGCGTCCGTTCGGCTGGGCTGGTCCCTACCAGTGCAGGGCACCGCCGTGGCGACGTGGACGGACGCCGACCCGATGGTCAAGACCGGCGCGGGCACCGCTACCGGCCTGATCTCGGTGCCGGGGCGCTACATGCACTCGCCGAACGAGACGATCAGCCTGCACGATGTGGAGCAGGCCTCGGACCTGCTGGCGGAGTTCGTAAGCACCATTACCCCAGAGAGCGATTTCCGCCCCGGAGCGTGATCCCGCGTGGCGAAGGGCGGCTCAAGTCAAGCGCGGACGACGAGCTTGCCGCCCTTCGCCACCACCAGATACTCGCCGCTCTCGCGCCGGAAGAGCAACTCGGCGTCCTGCACGATTTGCACGGTGGCCACGCGGGTGAAGACCACCGCCGCGCCGCTGCCGATAGCGTCGACGCGGTGGAGCGACGGCCAGAGCGTGATCATGGCCGCTGGCCGCCCTTCCGCGCCCTCGACGAGGAACTGGTACACCTTGCGACCTGGCAGTTGGAACGGGGCCAGTTCCAGTTTGGCCCCAAGCGCATCGGCCAGCACCTCGGCCACGTCATCGCGAAACGGCACGATGCGCACGCGTGAGGCGCTAGTGGGCTGCTCCGGCGCCGCTTCGGACGCATTGACCTGATCCATGAGTGTTGCCGCCTATACTCCGCCGTTGGCTGCGGACCAGGGCCGATCCGTTCCGCCACCGTACCACCCGTTTTCGCGCGAGAGGATCCCGCACGTGCCACAGGCCACCGGACCGATGAACATTGCCGCCGCAGCCCGGGCGGCGCGCGCTGAGTATGAGCGGACTCCGACGCCTGACGTGACGCTGGACGACATTCGCGCCGCCGCGGAGCGGATTGCCCCATGGGTGCATCGCACGCCGGTGCTCGAATCCGCCGCGCTCAGCCAGGCGACCGACACGCGGCTGGGTCTGAAGGCAGAGAACCTGCAGCGCACGGGCGCGTTCAAGGCGCGCGGCGCCCTGAACGCCATTTTCCAGCTGACGCCGGAGCAGCGCGAACGAGGGGTGATCACCCTTTCCGCCGGCAACCACGGTCAGGGCCTCGCCTACGCGGCGCAGATCGCGGGGGTGCGCTGCGTGGTGTTCATGCCGGAGCACGCCGTGCCCACCAAGGTGGCAGCGGTGCGCGGCTACGGCGCGGAGGCGTACTTCGCGCCGTCCATGGAGACCGTCTTCGCCATCATGGACGAGTTCCGGCAGCAGCACGGCTTGCATTATGTCCACCCCTTCGGTGACCCGGATGTCATCGCCGGGCAGGGCACCGCCGGGCTGGAGATCATGGAGGACTGCCCGGATGTCGAGACCATCGCGGTGGCGACGGGCGGCGGCGGGCTGCTGGCGGGCATCGCCATTGCCGCAAAGTCGATCAACCCCAACGTACGCGTGGTCGGTGTCGAGCCGGAGGGCGCGCCGGCAGTCACCCGCAGCCTGGAGGCGGGCTTCCCGGTGACCATCGAGAAGATCACCACCATCGCCGATGGGCTTTCGGCGCCCTTTGCTGCGCCGACCTCGCAGCGCCTGATCGAAAAGTACGTCGATGACATGGTGCTGGTCACTGACGACGAGATCGTGACCGCGCTGCGGCTGATCCTGGAGCGCACGAAGCAACTGGTGGAGCCGGCCGGGGCGGCGGCGGTCTCCGCCTTCATGACGCGCAAGGCCGGCGCGGCGAGCGGCTCGCGCGCGGTCGCCACGCTAAGCGGCGGCAACGTCGACTTCGACAAGCTGAAGCGCATCCTGTGACGGCCCCGACCGGGACGGCCCTGCTCCCTCACCACACCAGCATGTCGCATGAGCGAGTCAGCCCGTGGCTGATCGCGCCCGCGCTGCCGGACGCCGGGTTCGGCGTCTATGTCCACGTCCCTTTTTGCGCGCATGTCTGCCCGTACTGCGACTTCAACACCTACGCCGGCCTCTCGGACCTGATCCCGGCATACGTGGAGGCGGTGACCCGCGAGATCGCGCAACAAGGGCCGGACTTCGCCGGGCGGCAGGCGGTGTCCCTCTTCCTGGGCGGGGGCACCCCGTCGCAACTCAGCCCGGCGCAGGTCGGGCAGATCATTCAGGCGGTCAGCGAGGCCTTCGACCTCGCGGCGGGCGCCGAAGTCACCATCGAGACGAATCCCAATGACCTCAGCAAGGCGTATTGCGCGGGCCTGCTGGCGGCGGGGGTGAACCGGCTGAGCATCGGCGCCCAGACGCTTGACCGGCGCGGCCTGCGCACGCTGGGGCGGCAGCATGAGGCGGCAGACACCGTGCGCAGCCTGGCGGCGGCGCAGCAGGCTGGGTTCACCAACATCAGCCTCGATTTCATCTACGGTTGGCCCGGTCAGACCCTCGATGCGTGGCGACGTGACCTGACCCAGATCCTGGAGGGGTCAGGCGACGTCGCGCCACCGCAGCACCTCTCGCTGTACAGCCTGATTGTGGAGCCAGGCACGCCGATGGCCGATGCCGTGACACGCGGCATCCTGACCCCGCCGGACGACGACACGACGGCGGATTTCGCTGAACTGGCGGAGGAGATCCTGGCGCAGGCAGGCTGGCTGCACTACGAAATCGCGAACTGGGCGGCTGCTCCAGACCTGATTTCGCGTCACAACGCCGTCTACTGGCGCAACGGCGATTACGCCGGGATCGGCGCGGGCGCGCACGGCCACCTGGCCGGTCAGCGCACGATGAACCAGCCTTCGCCGCAGCGGTACATCACGCTACTGAACGCCGGGACACGCCCGCGCAGCAACGTGGAGACGATCGATGAGCCAACCGCTATCGGGGAAACCATGATGCTCGGCCTACGGCTGCTTTCGGCGGGCGTCAATCGCGCCGCCTTCGAGCACCGGCATGGCGCGTCGCTGGTGGCGTTGTTCGCGCCGCAGCTCGCCCGGCTCCAGGAGCTCGGCCTGATCGAACAGAACGAGGTTGCTGTGCGGCTGACCAATCGCGGCGCGATGCTGGCCAATGCGGTCGCGGCGGAGCTGATGCCGGAATGACCGGTTCCGGCGACTACGAGGCCTACCAACGTGGGCACGCCAACCTGAACGCCCTGATTCGCGGAGAACGGGCAGCTTCGCGCACGGCGGCTGTCCGGCGCGCCCGTGCCCTGCGCCGCCTCGAACGCACCCGGCAGTTGCTGGGGCACCTGGGGCACCCGCAAGACGCCTACCTGACCGTGCATGTCACGGGGACCTCCGGCAAGGGCTCGACCTCGGCCATCCTCGCGGCGATGCTCACCGCCGCCGGGTACCGCGTCGGGCTGCGCACCTCGCCGTACCTGCAGGTGGCGACCGAGAAGCTGCAAATTGGGTCGCGGTTGATCGATGGCCCGTCGTTCGCCGCCCTGGTGGACGAGGTGGAAGGTGCGGCGCAGGATCTCGCGCTGGAACCCCTGGTTTACACCGAAGCGTGGGCCACGCTCTCCTACCTCGCGTTCGCCCGGCGCGCCGTGGATGTGGCGATCATCGAAGTCGGCGCCGGGGGGCGCTTCGACGCTACGAACGTGATCACCCCGACGGTGAGCGTGATCACCTCGGTCGGAATGGACCACGTGGTCTCGCTGGGACCAACGCTCGCGGATATCGCCTGGCACAAGGCGGGCATCATCAAGCCGGGGCGGCCGGTGGTCATCGGGACACTCCCGGCCGAGGCGCTGAAGGTCGTGCGGCAGGAGGCCGCCGCGCTTGGAGCCTTCGTGCGCCCTGCTGGCTGCGCGAACGTGCCACTGGCCATCGGCATGCCAGGGGCATTTCAAGCCACGAACGCGGCGGTCGCGCTCGAGGCCGTAGCGGCGCTGCGTGAGTACGGGTTAGATATTCCGCTGGCCGCTGAAGCCGCTGGCATTGCGGCAGCGCGCCTGCCTGGCCGCCTGGAGAGGATGCCTGGCGATGGCCCCGCCGTCTGGTTGGACGGCGCCCACAACGCCGACAAAATGGCGGCGTTGATTGACGCTGGCGGCAGCGTGATCGGCAGTGACAGGAAGCCCGTGCTGGTGACAGGCATGCTGGCCAGCAAAGATGCTGGCGCCATTGCCGGCGCGCTGGCGCCTGCCGCCTCCGCTATTGTCACAACGGAGCCGCAGGTCCTTGGCAAAACGCCGTTGCCGCCGGAGGGGTTAGCGCGCGCCCTGCGCGGCGCCGGATACGGTGGCGCGTTGGAAAGCGTGCGCGACTCTGACGCAGCGGTCCAGCGCGGCTTGGAATTGGCTCGCGAACTCGGCGCGAGCGTGCTGGTCACCGGGTCGCTCTACCTCATCGGTGAGGTGCGGCGGCGCTGGTATCCCGATGCCTGCATCGTGACCCAGCGCACGCCGTGGCCGGTTACGCGCTAGCGGGACTTGTCCGGGTCGTCGGTCGCCTTGAAGGCCACGAAGCCGAGCACGAACACGAGCAGGCCGCCGAACAGCAGGATGCGGCCGGGACCAACGAGCATCGCGCTCGTCGAAATGGTGGACGTGCCCATCCCGTACAGCGTCAGGCCCACGGCCGCCGCGACCGCGCCCAAAATGATCAACCAGCCCCACAGATTCACCGGCCCACTCCTTGTTCCCGAAACCTTCCTTCGCCAGTATGCCACCACTCCGCGCCGGTTGGCGCGCCGCCTGCTTACGGCACGGGCGTCGCTGCGGGCGCACTCACGTCCGCGTTGGCATCGGGGACCGCTGACGCGTCGTTCGCCGGGGCCACCGGCGTCGCCGGCCCGGCCAGATTCAGCAGGATCGTTTCCAGCTCACGTTGGGCGTCGCCGTAGCCTTCCCAGTCCCCGCGCTGCATGGCGTCCTCGCCGCGCTGGAACGCCGCCAGCGCGTCGGTGGCCGTTGTTCCAGTAACTACCACGGTCGTGCTCTGCGTGTTGGCCGGCGCCTGCCCCTCCACGTTGGCGTTGGCCTGCGAGGCGTTGTCACCGGATGAGACCGCCTTCAGCGCTTCCTCCAGTGTGGGCCGCATTTCAACCCGCTGGTTGGTGGCCACGATCACGAACTGCAGTTCGGTGGGCGCGCCGCCGGTGCCGGTCGCCTGCAGGTAGACCGGCTGCACGTACATCACCGTTTGCTCGACCGGGATCACCAGCAGGTTGCCGCGAATCACCCGCGAACCCGCCTGGCTGAGGAGCGTGAACTGGGAGGAGATCTCCGGGTCCTGGTTGATCCGCGCCTCCACCTGCTGCGGCCCGAACACGGTCGTCTGGCGTGGGAAGCGGTACACCACCAGCCGGGCGTTACCCGTGATATCCCCCTGCGCCGCCATCCACGCGGTCATGTTCGGGCGGTTGATGGGCGTGAAGGGGCGAATCAGCTTGAAGCCGATTTCCGTTTCGCTCGGCAGCGGCAGCGTCATGAAGTAGGCCTCCATCGGCTGCAGGCTGTTCTGCCCGTCTTCCCCCTCCGCCTGCTCCTCGGCGATCTCCCAGCGGTCCTCGCCGTTGTAGAACGCGGTCGGATCGGTGACGTGGTAGGAGGAAAAGACCTGCGTCTGGAGATCGAACAGCTCCTCCGGGTACCGGAAATGCTCCGCCAGCTCGGCGGGCGCCGCCGAAATAGGCTGGAAGAGCGTCGGGAAGACATCCATATAGGCGTCGGCGATGGGGTCCGGCATGTCAGTGCGGTAGTAGGTCACCGTGCCATCGTAGGCATCGAGCGTGATCTTGAAGGAGTTGCGGGCGTAGTTGATGCCATCGTACGGCGTGGAGTTCGGGTAGCGGTCCGTCGCCGTGTAGGCGTCAACGATCCAGATCAGCCGGCCATCCACAATGGTCAGGTAGGGGTCGCCGTCAAGGCGAAGGAAGGGCGTGACTTCGGTGATGCGCTCCATCACCGAGCGGGTCAGGAGCACCTTTGATTCCGGCTGCAGCTCATCCGTGAAGATGATCCGCCGGTCGCCGAGGTAGATGGCCAGCATCACGCGGCGCAGGTAGTTGTCCAGCGAGATGGCGCCCTGCCCCTTGCCGGCGTACGGCGCAGGCGGGGTGTCGCCGGGGATGCCGCTCACTTCCTGCACGCCGGTGTTGACGGCCACCCACGTGCGGTCGATCTCCCCGAAATAGATGCCGGGACGCTCGATGGTCATCGCGCCGGCCTCGTTGGGCGGGATTCCGCCCACGGTGAACACGGGTAGCCCCTGACTGGTCGCCTCGTTGATCGGGCTGACCACCGCCGCGTAGCCGTGCGTGTAAACGAGGTGCTGATTGGTCCACGTCTGGGCGTTGGCCGGCAGCCCGTCGGTATCCAGCTCGCGGGCGGAGACCAGCACCTGCTGCAGTTCGTCTGCCTCAGGGTAGCGGTCCACGTCGGCGTCATTGAAGACGTAGTACGGCACGAACGACTGCAACTGCTGGTAGACCTGCCGCGCGATGCGGTAATCCCACAGGCGCACATTGCGCAGCACCGGCGAATCGGCCTGCAAGGCGCTGGCAGGCGGCTCGCCCTGCCCGGAAAGACTGCGCTGCTCGACGCCGTCCAGCGCGAAACCGGAACGGGTGAAGGCGATGTTGTTGGCGATGAAGGGCAATTCGCGCTGGAGCTGGTTCGGCTCCACGATGGTCTGCTGCACCACGCGCGGAATGGCGTAGTTGAGGCCAACCGCCGCCAGCCAGACGATGAGGATCATCGCCAGCCAGCGCACCTGATCGTTGCGCTTGCTGAAGACCAGCACCGCCGCCGCCGCGATGGAGGCGATAACGAGCACGAAGTTCAGCGGCCGCGTGACATTGACATCGGTGAAGCCGGGGCCGGGCACGAACCCGCGCGTGGAATACATGAGGTCGAAGTTATCGACGAGGTAGCCCAGCCCGTACACGAGGATGCAGAGCGCCGCCAGTATCAGCAGGTGTTGCCGCATCTGCGGGTTTGCGCCCAGATTGTCGATGCGGTCCAGACCGCGCATGCCGAGATAGAGCAGCCCCACCACCGCCAGTGACACCAGCAGCGTCAGCAGCAGGCCCCGGTGCGCCAGCTCCAACGCGGGCAGGCGAAAAACGTAGAACGCGGCATCCAGCCCAAAAATGGGATCGGCGACACCAAACTGGTTGCCGGCCAACGCCATCCGCCAGACCACCCACTGCTGGGCGGCCAGCACTCCGGCGACCGCGCCGAGCGCGATGGTGAGCCCCCACAACGGCGCCCGCAGGAAGCGGCTGCCAGCGGCACGGCCGCTCCGGCCGGCGGCGATCCCGGCGCGCTTGCGCAGGGCGATGTGCCAGTTCAGGGCGAAGATGCCGCCGACGATGAGGAACGCGGCGACGAACGCCACGGCGCCGGAGGCATAGCGCGCGGTGAGCGCCTGGCGGAAGCCCAGGCTGTCAAACCACCACCAACGGATCCAGAATGTGGAGGTGAAGTAGATGGCCGCCAGCACCGCGAAGATGAAGATGGCGGTGAAGATCATCCGCTTCGTCGAGGGAGAAAGGATCTCCCGGGAATCGCCGCCGCTGGACCGCGGCGGCCCGGTGGGGCTGCCGGCCC
>JASGGF010000218.1:0-8786 GCA_047605145.1 Thermomicrobiales bacterium
CCGGGCGCCGGGGTGAGGGTGCGCGTGGGGCGACCCGCCACGCGCAGCACGTCGCCATCGTCCGAGAACGCGACCGCCTTGACGACCGAGGTGCCCGCATCGATGCCAATGATCATCGCTGCTACTCGCCCGCAATCGCGGCCGGATTGGCCACGTGCGCCAGCGGTTCGCCACGCACGTAGCGCGCGACCTCGCCGGCGGCGATGCGCGCGGCGCGCTCGGCAGTTTCCCGGCTGGCCCCTGCCAGATGCGGTGAAAGCACAAGGTTCGGCGTGCGGAACAGGCGAGAATCGGCCGGCGGCGGCTCCGGGTCGTAGACATCGAGCGCGGCGGCGCGCAGCTTGCCGCTCTCCAGCGCGTCGCAGAGCGCGTCCGTATCCAGCAGGCCGCCGCGCGCCGCGTTGACCAGCACCGCGCCATCGGGCAACTGCGCGATGGCCGCTGCGTCGATGATATGCTGCGTTTCCGGGGTGAGGCGCGCGTGCAGGCTGAGGATCTGGGCGCGCGGCAGCAACTCCTCCAGCGTGACCACCTCGGCGCCGGCCTCCGCCACCGCCTCCGGGTTGACATAGGGATCGGCCACCAGCACCTCCGCGCCGAACGCGCGCAGCACTTTCGCCACCCGGCTGCCCACCGCGCCGAATCCGATTAGCCCGGCGGTCTTCCCTTCGATCTCGGCGCCGGTCACGTCGTAGGCGTACAGGTCGCCGCGCCACGTCCCGGCCAGTAGATCGCGGTGGCCAGCGGCGATGTGGCGCATCGCGGCCAGCAGAAGCCCGATGGTGTACTCGGCGGTGGCGGCGGCGTTGCGGGCGGGGGAGAAGCAGACGGGGATGCCCTGCTCGGTGGCGGCCTCCAGATTGACGTTTACCGGGCCGCCGCGGCAGACCACGATCAGGCGTAGATCGGGCGAAGCCTCGATCACGCGCCGGGTCATGGCCGCCATCTCGGTGACCACCACTTCCTGCCCCGCCAGCGCCGCGATCAGCTCGTCCTCATCGCCGGAAGCCTCGCGCACCTCGGCAACCGGGCCGAACGGCGTGTTCGGCCAGTTGAAGCTAATCTCGGAGATTTCCAGCCCCGAGGGCATTTCTTCGGCCAGCGCGGCGCGCAGCAGGTCGTTGCGCACGAACAGATCACCCGCCAGCAGCGTGCGCACGCGCGGCTGCGGGGTATCGCTGGTGTCTTCCATACGAGGACGCTCCTTGTCCGGGGCGGGCGGCGCCGCCTGCATCGTTTCTGCCCCGGACGATAGCGCATGCCGCCGCATCGTGCGCGCTCCAGCGAGGCGCCCCCTCGTGTCTCGACCGCAGTGGAGAGACTCGGGATCGGGCAGCAATCTGCCATGCTTCATCGGGCAACTGATCGCACTCGTGCAGGAGGCAACGCGTGACCCAGTACGACCCGGCGTCTTACTTCAACGCCGACTCCGCCAGCCGCTACGACGCCGGCCACGTGCGTGGCGACGAGGACGCCGCCGCCGACTTCCTCGCCGCGCTGGCGGGGGATGGCCCGGCGCTGGAGTTTGCCATCGGCACGGGGCGCATCGCGCTGCCGCTGGCGGCGCGCGGCGTGCCGGTGCACGGCATCGAGCTGTCGCCGCACATGATCGCGCAGTTGCGGCAAAAGCCCGGCGGCGCCGATCTGCCGGTGACGCAGGGCGACATGGCGACGACGCAGGTGGAAGGGCGGTTCTCCGTCGTCTACCTCGTCTTCAACACCATCTTCAACCTGCTGACACAGGACGAGCAGGTCGCGTGCTTCCAGAACGCCGCCCGCCACCTGACCGATGACGGCGCCTTCGTGGTGGAAACCGCCGTGCCCAGCGCATGGATCGAGCCGCCGCAGTACGTGAAGCCGGAGTGGATCGCGCCGGACGCCGTCGGCTTCGACGTGGTGCGCTACGATCCGATAACGCAGATCTTCGAGGAGAACCACGTCCGCCTCACGAGCGAAGGAGTGCGCTTCGGCCCCATCGTCTGCCGCCTCGCGTGGCCCGCCGAGCTGGACCTGATGGCCCGCCTCGCCGGCCTCACGCTCAGCGAGCGCTACGGCGGCTGGCACGGCCAGCCCTTCACCGCCGACAGCGTGCTGCATGTGAGCGTGTACCGGCGCATGGGTCAGTAAAGGGCTCACTACATCGTCGCACAGTCTCCACATTCGCCTTACGGCCATTTGCCGTACACTATGAACAAGGAGATTGAACCATGTCGCACTCACTTGCAGAAACACCCATGTCGCGGCTGGAAGCCAGAATTCCCACGCAAATCTATGAACTGATGCAGCGTGCGGCGCGCCTGCAGGGTCTGTCGTTGACCGCGTACATCATTGCCACCGTGGGTGAGGACGCGCGGCGCACCGTGGACGAAGCAAATGTGATTCAGCTGAGCCGCGAAGATCAGATTCGGTTTGCCGAGACGTTCATCAATCCGCCCGAGCCGAACGAGCGACTCCGCCAGGCCGCCAAACGCTACGCGGAGGTGGTCACCCGGCGGTGACTGACCGGTTTGTCATTGAACCACTGGCCGCTGGTGTAGATCGGTCCGGGTTTCGCTGCGGCAATGACCGGATCGACACCTACTTCCGCCAAACTGTCACGCAGGACATCAAACGCGGATACGCCGCGTGCAGAGTGGCAGTAGAGGAGACAACACAGCAACTGGCAGGGTTCTACACGCTTTCATCGAGCAGTGTTCCGCTCTCTGAGGTTCCGGCCGATCTGACCAGACGTCTCCCTCGTTACCCGACAGTGCCCGCCGTTCTGATTGGGTGGCTTGGTCGAGATGAACGCTTCTCGCGCGCCGGTGTCGGCGAGTTGCTGCTCATCGACGCCATTCGCACGGTCGCTGATGCGCCAATCGGCGTGCATGCCATCTTCGCTGACGCGATCGATGACCGCGCTGCCGCATTCTATGCGTCATTCCAGTTTGTGCAACTCCAGGCCCGGCCGACGACCTGGTACATCCAGCTCTCCACGGCTGTGCGGAGCCTTGGCATCTGATCGCTAACGGCACGACGGTAACGCCGTGAGTGAGAGCCCCGAAAAACAAACAGCCCCGGCGCACTGCCGGGGCTGTACCTCTCGTGGTCGCGTGCCAGCGCGCTTACGCCAGCGCAGCCCGCTCCTCTGCGCCAGCGCCCGCAACACCACCCGCCGGAGCCGCCGCATCGCGCGCGGCCTTGGCGGCGGCGCGGTGGGCGGCCAGCTCGGCGGCTTCGGCCTTGCGGCCGCGCGTGTGCTGCGCTTCAGCGAGGAAGTAGCTGCCGAAGACGAAGACGAGCGCGATCAGCTGGCCGATGATGCCCTGCCACGTGCCGTGGATGCCGAGCCAGACGCCGATCCACGTGGGCCAGCCCTCGGCCCCGCGAATCGGGGAGATCGGCAGCCAGCCGACCAGCTGCAGGGTGTGCACCGTCTGCCCGACCATCGTCACCAGCACAACCGCGATCATCACGCCGGTCACGATCAGCATCTTCTTGTGCGGCAGCTTCTGTTGCAACACGAGGGTCAGCACGCCGACCACGGCAGTGGCGGCGAGCCCCAAGGCCACGCCCTGCACCACCACCGCCGAGCCGGCGTCCAGCACCAGCGCCTGCAGGAAGAGCACCGTTTCGGCGCCCTCGCGGAAGACGCTGGTGAACCCGAGCGCCGCGAACCCGAGCATCTGCCCGGCCACGCCGCCGATCAGCAGGCGGCGCCGCTGCTCATGATGCTTGGCGATCCATTTGGTCCAGTAGACCTTGTGGAAGAACCAGTTCATCACCACCAGCAGCACGCCGATGGCGATGACGGAGACGACCGCCTCGATCTGCTCGCTGTACTGCCCGAAGGAGAGCAGCGCGTTCTGCACCAGCACGAACAGGATGGCGGTCACCGCGAGCGCCGCGACAGCGCCCAATGCGAGGGGCCGCTTGAATTGGCGGTTCGCGCCGACCATGCTGGCCAGCAGCGAGGCCAGAATCAGGATCGCCTCCAGCCCCTCGCGGAACACGATGGTGGCCGCGTTGAAGATGATCGCCTGCGGGGCCGTGCCCGCCTTCAGGGCCGCCTGCGCGTTCGTCAGCTCGGTGTCCAACGCGGCGCGGGAGGCGCGAATCTCGTTCACCGGGGCCTGATCGGCGATCAGGCGGTACAGGCCCGGCGTCGTGCCGTCACCCTCCCAGAAGAGGCGCTCCACCTTCAGCGCGGCGTCCGGCGTGAAGGCCAGCAGGCGCTTCTCCGGGCCGGTCTCGAAGATGGCGTACGCCTCGATGCGCGCCGATTCCGCCTGCTGATATTCGCCGGCGGCGGCAGCGGCCACCACCTGATCCAGCAGTTGCTCCACGATGTCGAAGTCGGAATCTCCGCTGGCCTGCAGCCACGCCTTCGGCAGGATGGCGTTCAGCCGCTGGGTGGCGTCGGCGGTTTGCGCGGAAATGGTGGCGGGGTCGGCGATGGCGGTGCGCTTGCTCGTGCCGGTCAGCGCGGCGTCGAGGTTCGCCAGCGCAGCGTCGATGGCGGCGGTTTCCTCCGGGTTGATCTGGGAGAGGGGGAGCCGCAGGTCGTTGAAAGAGGCGCGGGCGCCATCGAGGAAGGCGATCGCCTCCTGCACTTCCAAATCGAGCAGCACCTGCCCATCCTTGACGCCCCGGCCATATTCCATGGGGATTAGCGAGAGGTAGCGCAGCAGTTGCCCGGCGCGACGCGCCTTGTCCGCCTCGGAGAGGGGGGCGGCGCGGAAGCTCTGCACGATCTGCGTGGTCTGCGCCTGCAGCGGCGCGAACTGCTCCGCCGTGCCGCTCTGCGCGGCCTGCAGCCAGTCCGCGAACGCGGTGTTCGCCGCCGTCTCGGCCTCGGCGCCCTGCTGCTCGGCCAGCGCCGGGGCCAGCAGCGGCCAGAAGCCGCTGACCAGCCCGACCGCCTGCGCCTGCGTGGGGGTGAGCTGGCCCGGTGTGGCGGCGGCGACCTCATTCAGCAGCGCCTCCAGCCGCGCCTGATAGGTGTCCAGCAGGTCTGCCTGCACCACCGCCGCCACGTCCGCCGGTTGGGCCGTGCCCTCCTTGAGCTGGCGGATTGCGACGGTGGAATCGGCGTTGGGGCGGTCAAAGCGGGTAGTGAGGCGGAAATCGCGCAGCAGCAGCCACGAGGCGGCGGCATCGGCGTCGCCCGCCATCACCGCCGCCAAGGTCTGCGCGTAGGCGCCGCGCATCATGGTGGCCCAGATCTCGCCGGAGGCAATCGCCAGCGCCTCGGCGTCGTTCGCCTTGACAGCGGCCTCAGCCGCGGCGAGATCCTGCGTGATCTCCGGGGCAATCGTGGGATCGGCGGTGAAGAGGGGCAGGAGTTGGGCGGCGGCGGTTTGCGCCGCCGCCACGCCCTCGGTGGCTGCCGCCGGATCACCGGCCAGCAGCGCCGCCTGCGCATCGAACAGCCCGGAGCGCACCGCCTGCCCGGTGATGCCCGGCGGTGATTCCGCCAGCGTCTGCGCCTGCGCTGGATACCCTCGCCCCAGCGAGGCGACCAGCACGAACGCCAGCAACACGACGGAGATCAACCGCGGGCAATGGTTCACGGTGTCCTCGATATCCGGGCCCGGTGGGTCCTGTGATGCGGTCAATGCGGCCCGCGCAAAGCGTGTCGTCTCGAGCTTGTCGAGAGACCTCGTCCGTCACCATCCGAGCGATGGCGACGAGATCCTTCGACTTCGCTCAGGATGACACGCTGTGCGCGACCAGCTCTAGCCTTCTTCCTGAATCTCCACGCCCAGCAACCCGGCGGCCTGACTGACCTGCCCGGCGATGCCGGTAGCGCGCGCCTGCAACTCTACGCCGAACTGGTCGGCCTGCTCCGGCGAGAACGTCGTGCCGGCTTCCTCCTGCGCGTGCAGATCCTTGACGAAGGCGATCAGTTCGTCCAGCTCGGTGTCGATCTGCTTCGCCAGCTCGGGATCGCTGGCGGCGACGGTCGGCTCCAGCACGCCGTAGGTGACATCGAGGCCGTTCATGATGCCGGCCACGTCCACGAGGCGGCTGACGCCTACGAAGCGCTCTTCCTCGCTCTCGTTGCCGGAAACGTAGACCGATTCCTTCCACTCATCGAAGTAGCCGCCGATGGTGGGGACCATGATGACGATGGCGGTGAAGGCGTCGCTCTCGGTGGGCTCCCACGCGTCAACTGCCTTGACCAGATCGCCGGTGGCGGTGTCCAGCGCCTGCGTCGTGCCGAGGAGCGCGTTGGCGTCTGGCAGCACCTCGCCCAGCTCCTGCTCGCCATCGCCGTCGAGATCGACGCGCATGGCCACGAAGTCTTCGTTCGTGCCCCACAGCGCCGGCTCGGTCATATAGTGGTAGAGGCTGCCGGGGCGCTCGATGACCGTGCCGTCCGGGAACTCGACGGTATTGTCCAGCGCGTTCTCGGGGTCATCCTCGCCGCTGGGACCGGCGTCGATGAGGACGTCGAAATGGGCCAGCGAGGGCACACCGGCGACGAGGCCTTCGCTGAGCTCGTAGTTGCCGGAGGCGTCATTGACCCACGCCGTGCGCGCGTCGGTGAGCAGGGTCACGATCTCCGGGCCGTGCGCCGCCCACAGGGCGTCGTAGTCGAAGTCGGCTTCCTTGGCCCAGTCGTAGTAGGTCTGGGCGTAGCCCAGCACGGCCTCCGTGCCGGCCTTGCTCTTGCCGACGTGATCGACCAGATACGCCTTGACCGGAGCCAGATCAACCGGCCCCTCTGCCACTGGCGTCTGCGCCAGCGCCACGCCCGGCGCCAGCATCGCGCCCACCGCCAAGCCGCTCAGTACGCGTGTGAACTGACGTCGTGTTCCTGTTCGCATCGCCCTCGCTCCTCCCGGCTCACGCGCCAATCCGCCGCCATCCCGGCGTCCCCGCTGGCGCGCTGGTTTTTGCCTGACTAAATCCCGACCTGACTACTCAGGATTACCACGCACAGGCTAGGACTGGGGCAGGGGAGTGTCAACCACCCTGTGGGGTAGGGGAGCGCCCCACACGCGCCCCGCTACCATCGCCAGCGCATCCGTCACTGGATCGAGGGAGTTAGCCGTGGCCATTCGCGACGTTTTCGCTACGTACGCGCGCTTTTCCGCCGATACGTTCTGGCCCGGCTTCGATCCCCATTCCGTGCCGCTGGCGCTGTTTGATGGCGAACAGACGTGGCTGTTCGGGTATCCGGGGACGCCGCCGGGCTTCGCGCCGGCGGCGGAAAGCGGCCTGCTAGTGAGCGCCGGGCGGCATCCCGCCATCCTCGCCAACTCCACCAGCGACGTCGACGGGGTGCTGGTCGCCACGCTGATCGTCGACCGCGCGATGCTGCGCAAATCAGCGGCAGTCGCCGCGCTGGCCCTGCATGAGGCGTTCCACGTCTACCAGCGGCGGGCCCACCCGGAGTGGGCGGCGAATGAGGCGGACCTCTTCACGTATCCGGCCAGTCAATTCCAGATAGTGGCGCAGACGAACCTCGAACGCTACGCGCTGAAGCGGGCGCTCCACCAGCGGAACGCTGCTGCGTGGGCGGCGCTCGCCATGGATTTCCGCCACACCCGGTTCGCCGCCATGCCCCCGGCCGCGGTGCAGTACGAGCGGCAGACAGAGCTGATGGAGGGGCTGGCGCACTATGTGGAGCTGCAGGCGCTCGGCCTCCCGCCCCGCGGGCTGACGGACGCCGCCCTCGAACTCCGCAGCCGCTGCTACACCAGCGGCGCGGCCATGGCGTTTCTGCTGGATCAGCTCTCCCCGGGTTGGCAGCAGCGTCTGGAGGCGGGGGATGCCAGCTCGCTCGATGCGCTGGTGGCGACAGCGCCCGCCGTGCGACAGGCCGTCCCGGACATCTTCCCACCGCGCGAACACGCGGCGATCCTGCTCGACGCGCAACAGGCCGTCACCGAAAGCGCCGCCACGATGCGCGAAACGAGGCGGGCGTTCTTCGCGCAACCGGGGGCACAACTGGTGATGCACGCGGCGCCGGGCGCCCCCCTGCGCGTGCGCGGCTTCGACCCGATGAATGTCACCGTGCTCGGCAACGGCGAGGTGCTTCATTCGCGCTACCTCGCGCTGGAATCCGCGGGCGCCACGCTGGAGCTGCTGGACGGCGCAGCGATCACGCTGGCGGCGGGCGCGCACCCGCTGTTCGATGGCGTGCAGACGGTGACGCTGGCGGGGTTACCGCCCCAACAACTCCCCGCCAGCAGCGACAGCCCACTGGCGATCACGCTGCCCGGGGTTCGCCTCGAGGCCGCCGCCGCCCGGGTGAAGTGGGTCGCCGCGACGCTCACGGTACATCTGGCATAGCGGCTCCCGATCCTTCAAGAAATACCGGTTGGGAAATACGTAATTCTACGGATGCTGAGCCCGGCCCGCGACCCTACGATCAGACCATGATCCAGCGTAGCCGGAGGCACGGTCATGGACGCATCGCGGTTTGATTCCCTCGCGCGCTCCCTCACATCGCCCCAAACGCGCCCCGCCGTGACGGCGCTGCTCGGGGGCGCGCTCGCCGCGCCGCTACTGGGGAGGGAGAACGCCGATGAAGAAGAAAAAGAAAAAGAAACCGTACGCGAAGCAATGCCTGGACGGCTGCTGCACCAGCACGAAGGGCGCATATATTCAGCCGGCCAGCAGAGCAACGGCCTGTGTGGGAGCGGCGGCGCGATCTGCCGCAGCACGGGCTGCGCCGGCACGTGCCCCAATTGCGCCTGCTCCGCGAGTGACCCATGTCCCACCGGCCAGTGCTGCCGGGGTGACGGCACGTGCGGCGCGTGCCTGGCCTTCGTCTCCAGTTCGGGGCAGAACGG
>JASGGF010000219.1:0-8718 GCA_047605145.1 Thermomicrobiales bacterium
GGCTGATCAGGGAGCGGATGGCGCGCGGAGTTCGTCGGGGCTGTTTTTGCGCGCCTGCGCCACGCCCGGCTCTTCCAGACGCAGCGCGTCGAGATCCCTCCTTCGTCGGGATGACGACGGAGGAGGGATCTCGATGGTGGTGGGAAGACGAGGGTCGAGTGGCGCCGCTTACGGCTCCAGCACCGCCTTCATCACCTCACCTGTTGCCATCTCGGCCAGCGCCCGGTTCGCCTCCGCGAGCGGGTAGGTGGTGATCAGGCGGTCGAGATCGAAGCGGGCCGCCAACTGCGGCAAGGTGTTCACGTACTTCGCGTATTGCGGCTCCGCGAACGCCCACGTGCCGTAGACCTTCAGTTGCTTGCGAGTGATCACGTGGGGGTTGATCGGGGTCGTGCCGCGGTCGGTGTACTGCCCCATCACCAGATAGCGGCCATTGCGCCGCGCGAATTCGAAGCCCTCGGGGACGGCGGAGGGCACGCCCGCGCACTCCAGCACCACATCGGCGCCGCGCCCGGCGGGCGTTTCCGCCAGCACCAGCCGCTTGCGCTCCTCGGCGTCCGGGATGCCGAAAATGTCGATGTGAACATCACCCACGCCAATCTCGCGGGCGAGCTGCAGGCGGCTGGCTGGGCCGCCGACGATGATCGTCTTCGCGGCGCCAGCCAACTGCGCGTACATCGCGGCGGCCAACCCGACTGGCCCGCTGCCCTGCACCACGACGGTTTCCCCGACGTTCACCGGGCAGATTTCGACCACACCGTGCACGGCGGTCGGCCCGGCGCACCCGAGCGCAATCGCTGCCTGAGGTGAAATGCCGGCGGGCAGCTTGAAGATGGCCGAACCGGGTTGCAGGTACAGGTACTCGGCCCAGCCTCCGGAGAGGCGCGGCCCGGCGTCGAAGCGCTGGTTGATGCCGTAGATACGGCGCTGCTCGCAGAGCGTGCGCTCGTGCTCGACGACGCACCAGTAGCAATGGCCGCACGGAATGCTGGAGGCCCACGCGATAGCGTCGCCCTCCTGCAGCGGCAGGCCATTGAAATCCGTGGTGACCCCGTCGCCCAGCGCCGCAACGACCCCGACTGCCTCGTGGCCGAGGATGACGGGCGTGGGGATGGGCAGGTTCCCGTGCTGCAGGTGGACATCGGTGCCGCAGATGCCCGCGAGGGTGATCCGGGCCACGACGGCGCCGGGCTCCGGCTGCGGAATCGGCGCGCTCTCCAGCGTCAGGGGTTCATTGAAGGCGTGGAGCACCATGCCGCTGGCGCTTGCTGGCAATGCCATTGCACTCTCCATGTCATGCGCAGTTCCGTCTGACCGGAGCCTGCCAACCGTTTCGTTGCTGAAGCGACTATACGGGGCACGCGCGATTCGTTCACCCTGGCGCTGATCCGGGGCCAGCTAGCGGCTGTTAGGATGGCGCGGGCCGGGTGCTGGCAGCGGCGCCTTCCGGCACTCGCGAGGCGGCGTGAACTGGAACCCTGTGGGTGACACAATCGTGGGCGCTGGCTCCTCTGGCTGCGTACCGGCGGAGAGGCCAGAGGATTTCGAGAGCTACCTGCAGGTGCTGGCTACGCTGCCGCCCAGCCCTCGCTTTCTGCACCCGATTGCGCCGTACACCGAGCCACTGCGTGCGTGGGATTCGACACGCAATCCGCCGCGCACCGATCTGCTGGCTGAGCCGTTCGTGCAGGATGATGGCTGCATTCAGGTGCCCCACGGGCCGGGGCAGGGCATCGGGGTTGACGAGGATGTGGTGCGACGCTACCTGCGCGGAGAGTGGACAGTCGCGTAGAGAATCGACCAGGATTTGCGGGCAGCGAGCCAATTACGGAGATGACTGTGAAGATAGACACGATTCTGTCGCAAATCGATCTCGGCGTCATGGCGCTTCCCGAATTCCAGCGTGGCTACGTCTGGAACCGGGATCAGGTGCGAGGCCTGATGGATTCCTTGTATCTGAAGCACCCGGTTGGTGGCCTGCTGGTGTGGGTTACCAAGACTGACGATGACATTATTCGTGGGGACGGCGCCCCGTCGCCGCAGGGCACCGTGGAGTTGTTGCTGGACGGGCAGCAGCGCATCACCTCGCTGTACGGCGTCATCAGGGGCCATCCCCCGCGCTTCTTCGATGGCAACGCGTCGGCCTTCACCGGGCTGTATTTCAACCTCGCGGAGGAGACGTTCGAGTTTTACGCGCCGCTCAAGATGAAGGGGAACCCGCTCTGGGTCAGCGTGACGGAGGTCATGCAGCGGCCGGTGGGGGAGATCATCCAGAGCCTGATGCAGATCCCCGAGCTGCTGCCGAGTCTCACGCAGTACATCACCCGGCTGACCAATCTGCAGACGATTCGCGACCGCGACCTGCATATCGAGCAGGTCACTGGCGACGACAAGACGATCGATGTGGTCGTGGATATCTTCAACCGGGTCAACAGCGGGGGAACAAAGCTCTCAAAGGGCGACCTCGCGCTGGCGCGCATCTGCGCGGCCTGGCCGGAGGCGCGTGACGAATTGAAGGCGCGGCTCACGAAGTGGCGGCACGCGGGCTACGACTTTCGCCTGGATTGGCTGTTGCGGTGCGTCACGGCGGTGACGACGGGAGAAGCGTATTTCAGCGCGCTGGCGAACGTGAGCACTCCTGACTTCCGCGACGGGTTGGAACGCACGGAAAAGCGCCTGGACAAGATGCTTTACGCCATTGCCGGCCGGCTTGGTCTGGACCATGGCGATGTGCTCGGGAGTCCTGGGCCGTTTCCGGTGCTGGCGCGTTACCTGGATCAGCGTGGCGGGGCGTTGCCCGAGCCGGCGGAACTGGACAAGCTGCTGTATTGGTACATCCACGCATTCCTCTGGGGCCGGTACGCCGGTTCAACGGAATCGGTCCTGGCGCAGGATCTTCACCTGATTGACGACCAGCAAGGCGCGCTGGATCGACTCATTGCGCAGTTGCGCGCCAATCGCGGTGATCTGCGGGTGCATCCGGACGATTTCCGTACCTGGAGCCGGGGTTCCCGCTTCTATCCCTTGCTGTACCTGCTGACGCGCGTGCACGGCGCACGGGATCTGGACAGCGGGCTGGAACTAAAGAAGCAGCATCTTGGCCACCTGATGCGGCTTGAAGTTCACCACATCTTCCCGAAAGCCCGGCTCTACAAGCACGGTGGGTATGATCGGACTCAGGTCAACGCGCTCGCGAACTTCATGTTCCTCACGCAAGACACGAATCTCAAGATTTCCGATCAAGATCCTGCCGTGTATCTCGCGCACTATCAGGCAAAGCACCCCGGTGTGCTGGAGAGCCAGTGGATCCCAACCAACCCTGAACTCTGGCGGGTGGAGAACTTCGACGCGTTCCGGGCGGAGCGTCGCCGGTTGCTCGCGGACGCCGCGAACGCGTTTCTGGACAGCCTGTACCGTGGCTTGCCGGCTGCGCAGGTCCTGGATCTGCCGGAGCACGAATTACTGTTCGCTGCCCCGGCGGTAACCGGAGGGGATGAAGAGGCAGTCCGGCTGCAGGCGGTCAACGCCTGGGTGATGCACCAAGGATTGCCGGCGGGCGAACTGTATTGCGAACTCGTGCACGCCGCCGGTCCGGAACCGCTGGCTATTCTCGACCTGGCCTGGCCCGATGGCCTGCAAACAGGTCTCAGTCAACCCGTGGCGTTGTTGCTGGATGAGGACGCCGAAACGGAGGAAATCGTCAACCGCGCTGGCTATCTCTTCTTCACGGAGATTGCCGCGTTCCAGCAGTATGTCGAATCGCGGATTCTGTCGGTGGCTTCGCCTGAGTGACCTGGCATTCCGCCGGGAAAGCGGGCCGCGCGGTACGCGCCACCAATGTCTTCTGGGAGGCGCGGAGATCTGGCCGTCGTATTCCGGCCACTTCAAGCGCCTCCACCATCAGTTCCTGACCTCGTCTGAAAGAATAGGCCGTGCGCGCGTGGTCCCGTGCTGCTTGCGAAACGTTCTCCCAGAGCAGAGGGTCGTGGTAGAGCGCCTCAATCGCGCGTGCCCATTGCTCGGGCGTTTCCGCGATGAAGGCCTCGATGCCGTTCCTCACGCCGATGCCCTCTGCCGCAATTGGCGAGAGCACAGACGGTGTGCCATGCGCCAGGGCATCGAGGACTTTTCCTTTCAAGCCAGCGCCGACGAGAAGCGGCGCGACAAAGACGCGGCGCCGGTCGTACGCGAGCGAAACGTCCTCCACGAATCCCTCTATGCGGACGTCGTCGCACGCCAACGCACGTAGCTCGTCAGGGACATTGCTGCCGTAGACGTGAAACAGAACACCCGGCAGGCGCTGGCGGAGCAACGGCATCACTTCGGTGATGAAAAACTCGACCGCTGGGAAGTTCGGTGGGTGGGCGAATCCGCCCAGGAACGCGATACCGCTTCGAGCTTCAAACGGGGGAGCCTCTTCCGTGACATCCACCACCCACGGGGCGGTCACCACCTTCGTCCGGGCGAAGTTGTGGCTGAGAATGACCGCGTGCTCAATCGCGCTGTAGGAAAGGACGACATCCGCGTCACGCATGACCTGTAGTTCGCTTGCGCGGACGGCCTTTGCCTCCTTCAGGCTGGCGTAATCGTGTTCGAGCAACGCGGTTCGCAAGATCCTGAGGAAATGAAGATCGGCGTTGCAGAAGAGGATCTTCGCCTGCGGCGCGAAGCGTCGAACCTCTGCCATAACATGGCTTGCCACGCTGAATCGCGTGATGTAGACAACGTCGAATTCTCTTCCACGCGCCGCCAGCAGATCACCTATCGACGTGACATGCGGAGCGAAAAGGCATTCCACTCCCAACCGCTGAAGCGCCTGCGTGTACCCAGCTGCATACGCGAGATCGAGAGGAAGGAACGTGACTTTGCATCCAAGCGATTGCAGCAGGCGAATCTCCTGCAACGCCGCATACCCTCCAGCATCGATGTTCGGCCGGGGCACCTGCTGATCAATGACCAACGCTCGTAGGGAGACGTTCCGGTCCTTGACGAGCTCAACGTTGCTGCCCTCCGGGCCGTTCGACTGGTACGCATAGATCCACCGGCGCTTGAACGTTGGATGATTGATGTCCTGATATTTCTTGGTGTCGCTGTCCGTTCCCGCTCCGCTACTTGCGCCCTCGTGGTGGTAAACCAGAGACAACGGCGCGTAAACCACCCGCTTCCCGATCTCTCGCACCTTGAACGCCAGGTCCGTGTCTTCGAAATAGGCTGGGCAGAACTCTTCGCTAAAGCCCCCAACGGCAGTCCACACGGAACGGGGCAGCATGATTGAGGCGCCTGGGAGGTAATCCACTTGCCGGGTATAGGTGAATCTCGGGTCTTCCGGGTTGCACGTGCTCCCATAGTTCTCGACGTTGCCGTTGTCCCAGATGATCCCACCTGCCGCCTGCAGGCGACCATTCGGGAAGACGAGCCTGGAACCGGCGAGGCCGACGTCATCGAACGTGTTGAACACGAACAGAAGCTCGTCCAACCAGTGGAGCGTCGTTTCTGTGTCATTGTTGAGAAACGCCAGGTACTGGCCCCGGGCGTGATCCGCGCCCCGATTGCAGGCGCGAACGAATCCCTTCGCCTCGCTATTCCTGAGATACGTGATGCCTTCGACGTGCTCTGGGAGCGACACCGTGGCGTCGCGAGACCCATCATCGACAACGATGACTTCGAAGGAGACGGCGTTGTAGGCGAATAGGAGGGCGGCGAGGCAGTGGTAGGTCAACGCGACGTTGTCGTGCACCGGGACGATGACACTGACCGTCGGATCGTCCACCCAGCGAAATTTCAGTCTGGGCATCTCGGCGCTGGGATCAACACCGCGCACCAGCACCTCGTGAGCTTGGCTCAATTGGAGGCGCCGGTCATTCCCGGACTCCGCTTCACGGCCATCACTCGCTGCCAACCAGTGTCGAAGATTGACATAGCGTCGCGCCGCTGCGGGTGCGAACAACGTCGGGGCCGCGAGGCCACCATACCGCTGCAAACTTGCCCCCGGCGCGGACACGCCAGGAAGGATTTCGACCAACTCGCCGATGATTCGCCCGGAATTGCTGTCCATGAGCGCCAGGTGATGAGGTAGCCCATCGAACCACGCGGAAGGGATGTCCAGGCGGAATGACCTGCGGCCACCGCGAGTGCGCTGCGCACGGCCTTCCGACGCAGCGACGCCGTCGACAAAGAGTGTGAGGCGTACGGGGCCTCGGATGTCATGGGGCGCGATTGAACCGACCACAGCGGTCTTTTTGCGTTTGATGATGGTTCCGTTCATGGCGCCGCCGTCCAATTCTGCCTACTACGCTGCAGTTTGCAATGGGAATGGGACGGGGTGGTAAACAGGACGATGACCATTCCTCTTTGCCGATTCTTCAAGGCACTGGGATCAGGCGCGAACTGAGACGGTCCCCCACAACGCAAACTCCTGCTGTCTCGACCTCTTCCGGCGTGGCAGGAATGTGCGGAAATGCTGCGCCGGGTGCGTTGGTCACAGACCGACCCCACGCATTTCCCCACCATATCATCACCGTCATGGAAGATTCGGTCCTGCGGAATGCGCTGGCAGGTGCGGGCAAGGCGTATGTCCGTCTCCGGATTGGAACCGAAATCGCGCGCCCGCGATGCCAGGCAGCGGTTGCGGCTGTCGGACAGGCTCCGTCCTGAGTTCCAACAGCCATCACGAGAGAAGGACCACGCTGATCGTGAGGCGCATCCTTGCGCGAGGCTGGAAAGTCAGCATCGCGCCGGCTGCCGTCACCCCTGACGCATCTTTCGAGCGATCCGCACCGCCAGCGAGATTGGGATGGCCACCGCTGACGCCACCACCGCGCCGGCGCCGGCCAGTACGGCGATGTCAAGCACCCGCTCTCGCATCGCGCTTGCCATAGTGACGGTGATTGCGCCGAGTTGTTCTCGCTGATCTGGACCGGAGTACAGGCGAAACAGATACACCACCCCAGGCTTGATCCAGCCGGCCTCTGCATGTCCCTCCGGGCCACCGTGGAACGGGGTTTCTTCGTTGCCGGGCACGCGAACAGTCACGAGCCCCGGTCCGCGCTGGGCGGTGGACCAGGAGATGATCGTCGTTCCCAGCTCCACACCCGGCTGTAACGGGATGGGATTCGGGCTGGCCGCGAGGAACGGGCGCTCTGGCGCTGCGCCCGTGATCGGAATCGGCGCGTTCATGCCGACCTCAACTGACGCGAGAGGCCGGCCGGTCGGTTCACCCGCGTGCAGGGCGAAAACGTAGCGCCGCCCCGCTGCGATCCACGGCGCTGCTGCGCTCCCGGCGGCGCCGGTGGCGAACTCTGCCGGGCTGCCACCATCGGTGGCCACGGTGACCCGCCCGCCGTCGGCGTAGCCAGTCGACCATTCGATTACCACCGACCCAGGTTCGGCCGAATAGGGGACGGGGTTCGGGTTGGCGCGGATGAATGAACCGCCGATCTTCTCGGGCCCGGCCGCCGGGCTGCCCTCCATGGCGACCTCAAGCATCGCGAGCACGGCGCCCTCGCCCCGGAGCCCGAAGAGCGTGAAGGTGTAGCGCCGCCCGGGCGCGATCCACTCCACAGTCTCGGTTCCGCTGCGGCCTTCGGCGAACGGCCGCATCTTGCCGCCGTCTTCCGAGACGGCGACAAGGCCTTTCTGACCGTCTCCGGTGGACCAGGAGATGGTGGTGGAGCCTGGCGAGCCGGCGTGCGGCGCCGGGTTCGGGGTGGCTGTGAGCAACGGCTGGTTGGTCACGACGCATTCCTCATTCCGGAATGAAATCCGGTCACGATGCGCGACACTGTCGCGCTCACCCGATCCACGAGGTACTCTCGCGGTGGCGTCCAACCGGCAGCGCCATCAGCGACCCGCGCCGCGCGCACGATGCCGGCGGGCTCGGCTCCAGCCAGCACATTCGAGCCGCACTCGATGGTCTCAGGCCGCTCGGTCACGTCTCGCAGGGTCACCGCCGGTACCCCAAGGATGCAGCATTCCTCCTGGACCGTGCCGCTGTCCGACAACACGATGCGGGCCCCTCGCTCCAGCGCCACGAAGTCGAAGAGCCCGAACGGCGGAAGTAATTGCACGCGGGGATCAGAGGGAGCGACCCCCTGATCGGCCAGCCGGCGAGCCGTCCGGGGATGGACCGAGACGACCACCGGCGCAGCGAACTCCGCCGCCAGCGCGTCCATCGCGCCGACGAGCGATCGCAGCCGCGCTGGATTGTCGACGTTCTCCTGCCGGTGCAGCGTGGTCAACAGGTAGCTGCCCGGTTCCAGGCCGAGGTCTGCCAGCGCCGGGGAGGCATCGATGCGGTCCCGGTAGAACTCCAGGACCTCGAAGATCGGGTTGCCGGTGACAAAGATGCGTTCGCCAGCCACGCCTTCCCGGATCAGGTTGGCCCGGCTCCGCTCGGTGTAGGGCATCAGCACCGCGCTGCAGTGATCGATAACCCGCCGATTAATCTCCTCCGGCACGCGGTCGTCGAAGCACCGGTTGCCCGCTTCCAGGTGAAACACCGGTATGCCCATGCGGGCCGCGACGAAGGCTGCCAACCCGCTGTTAGTGTCGCCGAGGATGACCACGCGGTCGGGCCGCTCGTCGGTGAGCACCCGCTCGGATTCGGCGATAATCCGGCCGACCTGTTCTCCGAAGCTCGCCTCCCGGATGCCGAGATTGTTCATCGCCGAATAGTTGAAAACGGCCGGGTATTGGGCGATCGCGATCCCGTCTCGCCTA
>JASGGF010000220.1:0-8714 GCA_047605145.1 Thermomicrobiales bacterium
TCTACGCCCACTGTGGCTTCCCACTCAGGCGCAAGTAATATGCAGCCTGCTCTAGCCACGCCGCAGACTCCGGTAGCGGGGGAAACCGGCGACGAGTGCACCACGTTCGCGGTGCTGGCGGAGGCGACTGCGAACGGCACGCCACTGGTGGGGCAGAACGCGGATCTGCCAGCCTTTTACCGCGAGATCAGCATCGTCATGGAGATCGTGCCGGACGATATGCCAAGCGTGCTGATGCTCTCGCCAGCCGGGCAGGTTTCCTACATCGGCATCAACGATCAGGGCGTGGGCGTTTTCGCCAACTTCCTGACGTGCGACGGCTGGCGGGCCGGGTTTCCGCGTTATCTCTTCTCCCGGCTGGCGCTCTCGCACACGTCGGTCGAGGCAGCCATCGCGGCGATCCGCGCCCTGCCACGGGCGTCGTCGCGCAACCTGATCATGCTGGACCGCCACGGGACGGCTGCGGATCTGGAGACGACCCCAACGCGGGACGCCCGCCTTGATCCGGTCGATGGCCTCCTCGCCCACGCCAACCACTACGTCGCCGAGGCGCTTCTGGACGAGGAGCGGTCGCCAGCCCGGCAGATCGCCAATTCCCAGGTGCGGCTGGCGCGGATGCACGCACTGCTCGCGGAAAGGCGGGGGAGCCTCGACGCAGGAGCGATGCAGGAGATTCTGCGGGATCGCGCCTGCTATCCCGATACGCTGTGCCGCCAGCCGGGCGACGATCCCGAGAGCGACATCATGACCTTTGCCTCCGTGATTGCCGATCCATCGCGGGGCCGGATGTGGGTAGCGGTCGGGCCGCCCGACGGCCACCCGTATCAGCAATACGCCTTCTCCCAGACGGGGGAGGCTCCTACCAGTGCGTCTGAAGTAGCACGTCCGTCCACCAGGACATGACAGGAGGAGACGATGGTCCACGCAACCGCCGCGCCTCGGGCAGCTCACGAGCGCAACGATGTCATGGGAGGCCGGCTGCACCGGCGCGGCCTGCTCACCGGGATGTCCGCCGCCGCGATGACGGCGATGCTGGGTGGCGCTGGCTTGCCACGCCGCGCGGCGGCGCAGGAGGCGGGTGAGCCGGCGCCTGGCGGCACGGCGGTGATCGCCCTGGTCCAGGAACCCGGGCAAATGAACCCCTTTTTCAATGTGCAATCCGGCTCGTTCCTCTCGACGCTGGCGGTCGATCCGCTCTTCGTGCCGGATGCCTCCGGCGCCTACCTGCCGGTGCTGGCGGCCGAGGTTCCGACCCTAAAGAATGGCGGCATCTCCGAAGATTTCCTGACGATCACGTACAAGCTGCGCGATGGCGTCACCTGGTCCGATGGCGAGCCGTTCACTGCCGATGATGTGGTCTTCTCGTTCGAGATCTACAAGAACCCGGAGAGCACGACGGCGCTGGGTTCAGCCTACGAATTGATCGAGTCCGTGACGGCGCTTGACCCGCTGACGGTCGAGGTCAGGATGTCCGGCATCAACCCGGGCTACCTGACGCTGTGGGATTCCGAAGGGCCCGTGCAGCCGAAGCACCTGTTCGAATCGAGCGCGGTCACCCAGGAGCACCCGCTCGCCCGGCTGCCAGTGGGCACGGGGCCGTTCGTCTTCGCGAACTGGAAGACCGGGGACGAGATCACGCTGGTGCGCAACGACAACTACCGCGACCCGGAGCGGCCCTACCTGGATGGCGTCACCATCAAGATCACGCCGGAGAAGGAGACCGCCATCGCCTCCTTCATCGCGGGCGAGTTCGACACCATCTACTTCATCACCACCGGCGATCTGCCCGCCGTGAGCGGGGCCCAGGAATCGGGTGATGGCGTGGTAGTGGCCCTGCAGGAGGGTCCCTCGCACGTCGAGTGGCTCTGGTTGAACCTCTCCGACAACGGCGATCTTGCCAAGCCGCACCCGGTCCTCGGCGATCCGGCGATCCGCGAAGCCATGGATCACGGCATTGACCGCCAGACGATCATCGATGAGGTGCTGGGCGGGTTCGGCTACCAGGTCGGCTCGTTCATCTACGCCGGCTGGGCTGCCGTCGATATCCCGGCCGCGGCGTACGACCCGGCGCTGGCCAGCTCGAACCTTGATGCGGCGGGCTGGGTGATGGGGAGCGACGGCGTCCGCGAGAAGGACGGCGTGCGCGCCAGCCTGCGCTACCAGACGATCGCCGGGGACCAGACCCGCGAGCTGTACCAGCAGGTTGTGCAGCAGAACCTGAAGGACATCGGCATCGAGTTGACGATCGAGAATGTCCCCTCCAACACCATCTTCGGCAGTTGGGAAGAGGGCGGCATCTTCATGCGCGGGAACTACGACATCCTGATGAGCCGCGCCGGCTACTTCGTCGATCCTGCCGAATGGGCGAACGACTTCACCTCGAGCCAGATCCCGAGCGACGAGTCTCCCGGCGGGTTCAACCGGGTGCGCTACCAGAGCGACGCGTTCGACGCGGCGGTCACCGAGGCGGCCCAGACGCTGGACCAGACGGTGCGGGGCGCGGCGTACACCCGGGCAGCGGAGCAGTTCGCGGCGGACCGACCTTCGCTGCCGCTGTACAGCTCGGCCTGGGGCTGGACGTGGAACGCCCGGCTGAAGGGGGTGGATACCGGCTACTGGGAAGGGATGTGGCCCAGTTCCGCTGGCTGGTACGTGAACGAGGCGTAGCGCGGGATTGCGGCGCCAGGTGGGGCCATCCTCCTGGCGCCCTGGAGTACGCCATGGGCCGATACGTGGTGCGGCGGGTCCTGCAGGCTGTGCCGCTGCTGATTGTCATCAGCGCCATCATCTTCATCATGCTGCAGATGACGCCGGGCGGGCCGCTGGCGACGGGTGAGGGCGGCGGCCGGTCGGCGCGGGTGACGGCGGAAGACCTGCAGCGGCTGCGCAACAAGTACGGCCTCGATGACCCGCTGTATCTTCAGTACATCCACTGGGGCCGCGACCTGCTGCGGGGTGACTGGGGGGTCTCCTTCAACACCGGCCTGCCGGTGCTGACGATGATCGGCGAGCGGCTGCCGACCACGCTGCTGGTGATGGGGCTTTCCTTCCTGACTACCCTGATCCTGGCGATTCCGATTGGCATTCTGGCCGCCGTGCGCCGGTATAGCCTGTTCGATTACGTCACCACTACAGTCTCGTTCCTCGGCATCGCCATCCCCAGCTTCTGGTTCGCCCTGATGTTGATGTTCGTCTTCAGCTTCACGCTCGGCTGGCTGCCCTCGGTCGGGCTTTCTGACCCGCGCGCCGCGCACACCGGCGTGGACGCGGTCATCGACCGCGCGCAGCACCTGATCATGCCGGTCACCGTGTTGGCCCTGACCTCCACCGCCAGCCTGACCCGCTACGTGCGGGCCGCGATGCTGGATGTCATCGGGCAGGATTACGTGCGCACTGCTCAGGCGAAAGGCCTGGCGGAGCGCACCGTGGTCATGGTGCACGCGCTGAAGAACGGCGCCATCCCCATCGTGACCGTGCTGGCGATCGAACTCCCCGACCTGTTCATCGGCGCGGTGATCGTGGAGTCGGTGTTCGCCATCTCGGGTATGGGCCGCCTGTTCATCGAATCGGCGAACCTGCGTGACTACCCGGTGCTGATGGGCGTGATGGTGATCACCGCCATCCTGGTCGTCACCTTCAACCTGGTTGCCGACCTGCTGTACGCCACGCTCGATCCCCGGATTCGCTTCCAGTGACGGGGATCGCCAGCCCGCGCACGGCGCACGAGCCGCTCGCCACCCGCCCGCCGGCGCCCGCCACCGCCCTGGCCGGGGAGGTTCGCGGCGAATCTCGCTCGCTGCTCTCGGACGCCTGGCGGCAGTTCCGCCGGCACAAATTGGCGGTGGGCAGCCTGGCAATGATGCTCCTGATGGTGTTCGGCGTCATCGTGGGGCCGATGGCGCTCACCTATGATCCGGAGCGCATCGACTTCAAGACCAAGAACCAGCCGCCGTCGCTGGCGCACCCCATGGGCACCGATGAACTGGGCCGCGACCAACTGGTGCGCGTGCTGGATGGCGGCCGGGTGTCGCTGGCCGTGGCGCTGGCGGCCGTGCTGGTGTCCGTCTCCGTAGGGGTAGCGATTGGCGCGCTGGCGGGGTACGCCGGCGGGCTGACCGACAATCTGCTGATGCGCCTGGTCGATGTCTTCTACTCGCTGCCCGGGCTCTTTGTGCTGATCCTGCTGGTCACGCTGCTGGGGCCCGGCTTCTGGACCATCGTGATCGCGCTCGGGGTGTTGCGCTGGATGGGCACGGCCCGCCTGGTGCGCGCCAGCTTCCTTTCCCTGCGGGAGAAGGAGTTTGTCGAGGCGGCGCGGGCTATCGGCGCCCGGCGGGGTAGCATCGTAGTGCGGCACATCCTGCCGAACGCGCTCAGCCCCATCATCGTCGCGGCCACGCTGGGCATCGCGGGCGCCATCCTGACCGAATCGGCGCTCTCGTTCCTCGGCCTCGGTTTTCAGCCGCCGCAGGCGACATGGGGCCGGATGCTGGAGGAAGCGCAGCGACCCGTGATCAGCGACGGCCAGTGGTGGCGCGGGTTCTTCCCCGGCCTGATGATCTTCATCACCGTGCTCTCCGTCAACTACATCGGCGATGGCTTACGTGATGCGGTAGACCCGCGACGCGTCGAACGCTAACAGCAGGGAAGGTCAGTAGAACCGTGGATGCACGCAGCACACCGCAAACACCGACGCCGAAGGGCTATTTTTCGCCGTATTCCACCGGGCGCACGGCGCTCTTCGCCAGCCAGTACGACCAGCGCTTCAGCTACTGCCTGTACACCCCGCGCAGCTTCCAGCCGGAAGGCGCGGACACCTACCCGCTGGCGGTGATCATGCACGGCTCGCTGCGCGACGCGCAGGCGTACCGCGACCGCTTCGTTGACTGGGCGGAGGAAACGGGGCACATCCTGCTCGCCCCGCTCTTCCCCGGCGGCATCATCGTGCCCGGCGATGTCAGCAACTACCGCTTCATGGAGTGGCACGGCATCCGCTTCGACCACGTGCTGCTGGCGATGATCGACGAGATCGCGCCGGTCTACCGGGTGCGCCCGGAGCGCTTCCTGCTGCACGGCTTCTCGGCGGGCGGCCACTTCGCGCACCGCTTCTTCTACCTCCACCCGCAGCGCCTTTCGGGCGTGTCCATCGGCGCGCCGGGCGTGGTCACGCTGCTCGACACGGAGCACGACTTCTGGGTGGGCGTGCGTGATCTGGAGGCGCGCTTCGGCATCGCGCCCGACCTCGCGGCGATGCGCGAGGTCGCGGTGCAGATGGTGATCGGCGGCGACGACACCGAGACGTGGGAGATCGCCATTCCGCCCGGCTCCCCGCGCTGGATGCCCGGCGCCGACATCGCCGGAGCCTCTCGCCTCGACCGCATCATGGCGCTCCGCGACAGCTACGAGCGCAACGGCATCCCCGTCCGCCTCGACGTCGTGCCGGGCGTGGCGCACTCGCACGCCGGGGTGGTGGGGGCGGTGGAGGCGTTCTTCCGGGAGGTGGGGTGATACGACCCGCCCGGTCTACTCGCCACCGCATCGGCTGAATAGGGGCGGTATTGGGGCACAGGCTGACCTCACAGCGACGGCCCTCACCCCCACCCCCTCTCCCGAAGTACTTGCGCGGGAGAGGGGGTGGGGGTTGTCATCCCGACAGTTTGCGTTTTGGACGCTTTTGGGGGCAGTGCTGTGGGAAATGCGGCGCCGCGACCCTGCCGCTGGGGGCTAAAGACCCCCAGCTACCCCACCGGAAGGCCCATAAATGGGTCTGAGATAGTGCATGGACATTTCGTCCTTTTCATGATTATCTCAGTACATGGACGCGATTGCAGCCCTATTTATAGGGCTTTCGTCCGTGGTAGCTGGGGGACTTTAGCCCCCAGCGGGCCGGGTGCGACGGCCAGTATCCCACCCCGAACCCCGCTGCCTTCCCCGGCAGACGGGCGTTTCGCAAACTGTCGGGATGACAAGGGGGTGGGGGCGAGGGCGCTACGGCGTCACATAGCCCATACCCAGCCCACTACCCCAATAGACTCATGCTTGAAGATCCACCGCCAAATCCACCGCCGCCGGAGCCCGGTCAAGCTCCCCGATCCCCGCGTTCAGCAGCGGAAGGAAGGAGACGAGCATGCCGAAGGCGCCCACCACCAGCGTGGCGGGCAGGCCGATGCGGCTGCCAAGGAAGCCGCCCAGCAGGGAGGCGACGGTGCGCAGGCCGAAGTTGAGGACGCGCATGCTGCCGTTGATGCGGCCCAGCATGTGCGGCGGCGAGATGGTTTGCCGCACCGAGACGGCGTTGATGCTGAAAATCAGGATGGCGAACCACTGCAGCACCTCTGACGCCACGATCATGGGCACGGCCACGGCGGGGAACAGGACGGCCATCGGGACCGTCACGCCGCTGACGCCGAACATCACCAGCGAGCCAACGAGCACTGGGGCCGAGCCCCAGCGGCGCTGCGCCGGCGAGGCGGCGAGGGCGCCGGCCAGCGCCCCGGCCCCGCCGGTGGCTAGCACGAGGCCGATGGCGCCGGGATCGAGGTGCAGCACGCGCACCATGTACAGGATGTAGACCGCGAGAAAGGTGTAGCCGCCGAGGTTCACCAGCCCGTTGGCCAACGCCAGCCCGCGCAGCACGCGGTTCGCCCAGAGGAAGGCCAGCCCCTCGCGGATTTCCGCCACGAGGTGGCTATCCTCCGCCCGCGCGGGTGGCTCCTCCTCGGCCCGGATGCGCGCCAGCAGCACGGCGGACAACAGGTACGACACCGCATCGACGAGCAGGGCGAATGGCGCGCCGAGCAGCCGCACGGCTGCGCCACCGGCGGCGGGCCCGACGATCTGCGAGGCCGAGGCGCTCGCTTCCAGCCGGCTGTTGGCGCCCACCAGCCCGTCTTTCGGCACGAGGCCCGGCACGTACGCGACGTAGGCGAGGTCGAAGAAGACGGTGCAGGACTCGATGAGGAAGGCCACACCGACCAGATACGCGACGCTGAGCTCGCCCCGAAACGCCACGACGGCGACCGAGAGGAGCAGCAGGAAACGCGCCAGATCGGCCGCGATCAGGATCGGGCGGCGGCGCAGGCGGTCCACCCACGCGCCGGCGATGAACCCGAAGAGCAGGTGCGGCAAGGCGCCGACCGCCCCCAACGCGCCCACCGCCAACGGCGAGGCGTCCAGCGTGGTGGCGGCCAGCAGCGGAAAGACGAGCAGCGTGAACTGCGAGCCGACCTGCGAGATAGCCGAGGCCGCCCAGAGGTGCGAGAAGTCCCAGCCCTGCCCAAAGGCGGCGCCGGCGGCAGCGAACCGCGCCAGCGGAGCGGCGCGCGGTCGTGGGGGAGGTGGCTCCGAAACACGCGTGGACCGGTCAGAGACTTCGCCGGCGGCGCCGTGGCCGGGCGGAGATGCGATACCCATGCTGATGAATGCCCTGTGTGCAGAGCGGGACACGCCGTCCGGCGTTGTTGCCCGCTGACCCCATTGCCAATGCTCAGGTCAGCGGGTTGTCACTCATCAGCAGAAAAAGCACGCGATCCTTCCTGCATGAAACGCGCGGCCACAATTGTGGCGGCGCCGCGCGAATCCTAGCGCGTCGTGCGCCTATCGTGTCGTCCCGATGGTTTGTCTCGCCGCAGATCTCAGGATGGCGTGGCCGCCCCCAGAGGTCAGCCTGCGTCCGCCGTCCGAGTCACACCCCGCCCCACGAGTGATGTCCTGAGCCCGCAGGCGAAGGATCTCGGCCCAGCCTCGAATCTATGGGAGCTATCGGGGCAACACGGCCCATCCCCAGCAGCGCCGCTTCCGCATGTGAAGCCGTCGCTGAGCGGGCCGAGGCTGGACTGATGCGCCTCAGCAGGCACGCGTATGGGCCGAGATTCTTCGCCTGCGGGCTCAGGAAATCACCCGGAGGGCGGCATCTGGACGCCGGGAGAGGAGAGGGCCAAGCGAACGAAGTCGCTGCATGTCGAAATTGGGGCGCGCGCAACGTCTACCTGATAGAGCGCGCGCCGGGCTCAGGCGCGCACGTTGCAGGAGGATCATCAGTGGCTCACGGATCGTATCGCGCCGCCATCAACGGCGTCGAACTGTATTACGAGATCCACGGCGCGGGGTCGCCGCTGGTAATGCTGCACGGCGGCGTCAACCCCTCGGAGATGTTTGGGGCGCCGCTCGCGGCCATGGCCCGCAACCGCGAGGTCATCGCCATCCACCTGCGCGGCCACGGGTTCAGCGGCGACGCGGACAGCCCGTGGAGCACCGAGCTGATGGCCGACGATGTCGCGGCGCTGATCGCAGAGCTGCACATGGCGGAGATCGACATCATGGGCTGGTCGCTGGGGGCCGGGGTGGCCTTGCAGCTCGCTATTCGCCACCCGGAGCTCGTGCGGAAGCTGGTCATCATCTCGATCAGCGCGAAGGCCGCTGGCAACTTCCCCGAAGTGCAGGCGCAGTTCGCGGGCATGGCGGAGAACGCGCCACAAATTGCCCCGCACATGGCGCAGTCGCCGCTGGCCACGCTGTACCCCGATATCGACTGGGAGACGATGTTCCGCAAGACCGGCGAGATGGTGAGCGAGGACTACGACTGGTCCGCTGGCATCGCCGGGATCACCGCGCCCACGCTGCTCATCTTCGCCGACGCCGACATGATGCGCCTGGAGCACATCGTCGAGTTCTACCAGTTGCTGGGCGGCGGCACGCACGACGCCGGCTTCGAT
>JASGGF010000221.1:0-8691 GCA_047605145.1 Thermomicrobiales bacterium
CGCGCACGCGGCAGTCGGGTCCTGGGCAGTTGCCAGAGTGGACAATTGGGCCTGGCTGTAAACCAGGTGCGTGAGCTTCGGTGGTTCGAATCCGCCACTGCCCACCATGCAGGCAGCGACGGCTGCAACAACGGCTGGCCCACATAGCTCAGTTGGTAGAGCACATTCTTGGTAAGAATGAGGTCATCGGTTCAAGTCCGATTGTGGGCTCCAGGTCGTCATCTCGTTGTAAGGCTCCGCTCGTTGGAGCCTTTTCGCTGTGAGCGCGGTGTAACGCGTACGATCGATCGATCCAGGGAGGTCGAAAACTAAAGTGGGTAAGCAGAAATTCGAGCGAACCAAACCGCATGTGAACGTGGGCACCATTGGGCATGTCGACCATGGCAAAACCACCCTGACCGCGGCCATCACCAAGACCTTGTCGTTGCGTGGGGAAGCGGCCTTCCGCTCCTTCGACTCCATCGACAATGCCCCGGAAGAGCGCGAGCGCGGTATCACCATCGCGATCGCGCATGTGGAATACGAAACCGACAAGCGCCACTATGCCCATGTCGATTGCCCCGGCCACGCCGACTTCATCAAGAACATGATCACCGGCGCGGCGCAGATGGATGGCGCCATCCTGGTGGTGAGTGCCCCGGACGGACCGATGCCGCAAACGCGCGAGCACATCCTGCTGGCGCGCCAGGTGGAAGTGCCGCCATCGTCGTCTTCCTGAACAAGGTCGACATGATGGACGATCCGGACTTTTGGAGCTGGTGGAGTTGGAAGTGCGCGAGCTGTTGAGCGCGTATCAGTTCCCCGGCGATGATATCCCCATCATCCGTGGCTCGGGACTGGCGGCGCTGTCGTCTGACAGCAAGGATCCCAGCGCGCCGGAGTATGCGCCGATCTGGGAGCTGATGAATGCGGTCGATGACTACATTCCCACCCCGGAGCGCGCCATCGACCAACCCTTCCTGATGCCGATCGAAGATGTCTTCGGGATCAAGGGGCGGGGCACCGTGGTGACCGGCCGCGTCGATCGTGGCGTGGTCAAGGTGGGGGATAAGATCGAGATCGTCGGTCTGGGTGAGCAGCGCAAGGTCATCGCCACGGGGTGGAGATGTTCCAGAAGACGTTGGACAAGGCGTGGCCGGGGACAATGTTGGGGTGTTGCTGCGCGGGTGGAGCGGGATGATGTGGAGCGCGGGCAAGTGCTGTGCAAACCCGGCTCGATCAAACCGCACACCAAGGTGTCGGCGGAGGTGTATGTGCTGGGCAAGGAAGAGGGAGGACGGCACACCCCGTTCTTCAATGGGTACCGGCCGCAGTTCTATATCCGCACACCGACGTGACCGGCTCCATCCAGTTGCCGGACGGGGTGGAGATGGTGATGCCGGGGGACAACGTCCAGATGAAGGTGGAGCTGATCACGCCGGTGGCGTGTGAGGAAGGGTTGCGATTTGCGATCCGGGAAGGGGGCCGCACGGTCGGCGCCGGGGTCGTGACCTCGATCATCGAGTAACAAATTCTGCTATACTGCGGAGTCGCGTTCCGGTGCGAGCAATCGCAATGGAGCGCGGCTCTTTGGTCGCGCCATCGACGCAGTTAGAAATAGAGGATGATGTACAATGGCCAAGAAGTCGAAGGCCGACCGGCACACGATTACGCTCGAATGCACGACGTGCCGTGAGCGCAATTACACGACTGAAAAGAACCGGCGTAACGATCCCGGCCGCATCGAGCTGAAGAAGTTTTGCCCGCGTTGCCGGGCACATCAGCTGCACCGGGAAACTCGCTAGTCGCCACAGCATTGCGCCATTGGGGCGCGTTTAGGGTCGTAGCTCAATTGGTAGAGCAGCGGTCTCCAAAACCGCAGGTTGCGGGTTCGATTCCTGCCGCATGCCACGAGACGTCGATCGGTGGGGTGGCGCCGTTGGCTTCCACCCCGTTGTCATGCAACGAAGACGTCCCTCGTTCGTATTCGAGTTGATTGGATTGTCGAGATGAGCACAGTCAGCGCCGGAGCGCCACCAAATCACGCCGTGTCGCGGCCCCGGAAGCCAAGGACGTGGTGCAGGCGGATGCCGTGGTGGAAAAGTCCCGCGCTGCGGAAAGCACCTCGCGGCCGCCGAAACCGGCTCCTGTCAAGGAAGTCGATCCAGACAAGCCACGAAGCGGTCTATCGCTCCGTATGGAGCGCATTGCAAGCTCATCCAGGACACCTGGTCGGATGAAGGGGTGACTGGCCGGATGGCGATACGGTCCGCCGTCTGACCGCGCTGGTGTTGGCGATGGCCACCGTGCTGGACTTCTTCTGGGCGGTATCGACTATGTCCTGCTGAAGTCTTCGACGCGCTCACCTGAGCGAGCGCCGATTGGAAACCCAATGACTGATACCGCCAGCACTGCCAGAAAATCGATCAAGGATCGCCTTGCCGAGCGACGCGCCAGCGAAGCCGGCGCTGGCCAGCCGCCTCTTGAGGGTGGGTGGTATGTGCTGCATACCTATTCCGGATATGAGAACAAAGTCAAGAAGTCGATCGAGAGCCGGGTCGAGTCCCTTGATCTGGGTGAGCGCGTCTACGAGATCGTGGTGCCGACGCAGGACGAGATCGAGATCCGCGCTGGCCAGCGCTTCACCGTTCAGAAAAAGGTCTTCCCCGGCTATGTGCTGGTGCGCATGGAGATGGACGACGACACCTGGTACGCCCTGCGCAACACGCCAGGGGTGACCGGGTTCGTCAACATCAACAACGTGCCGATCCCGCTCCCGGATACCGAGGTGCAGGGCATCCTAAAGGGGATGACCGCCGAGGCCCCGAAGGTGAAGGTCTCCTTCTCGGTCGGCGATTCGGTCCGGATTACCGATGGGCCGTTCGCGGACTTCCGGGGCGAGATCGACGAGATCAACCAGGAGAAGGGCAAGATCCGCGTTCTGGTCTCCTTCTTTGGCCGCGAAACGCCAGTCGAACTGGACTTCCTGCAGGCAGAGCGCGAAACCTAGGCAGACGATTGCGGCGGCGGGGAGGATGCCCGCTGGCCATATTCAGGGATAGAGGAGTCATCATGGCAAAGCGCGTCAAGGGCTACGTGAAGCTCGCCATCAACGCCGGCAAGGCGACCCCGGCCCCGCCGATTGGCCCGGCCCTCGGTCAGCACGGCGTGGCGATCATGGAGTTCGTCAAGCAGTACAACGAGCGCACGCAGGCGCAGACCGGCCAGATCATCCCGGTCGTCATCACCGTCTACGAAGACCGCTCGTTCACCTTCGTCACCAAGACCCCGCCGGCGGCCGACCTGCTGCGCCGCGCCGCTGGCGTGGACAAGGGCTCCGGTAAGCCGAACCTGTCCCGCGTGGGCAAGGTCACGGCGGACCAGGTGCGCGAGATCGCCGAGCTGAAGATGAAGGACCTGAACGCCGTCGACCTCGCTGGCGCGGTCAAGCAGGTCGAAGGCACCGCCCGCAGCATGGGCATCGAGGTTGTGGCGTAAGCCGGGTTTCCGGCTCGCATTCAGTGTGGGAGGGGCAGGCCCCCCGTTTGCACCACAGGAGGTTCCACCATGCCGAAGCACGGCAAGCGATACGATAACGCGATCAAGCTGGTCGATGAAGAGAAGCTGTACGGCGCGGAAGAGGCGATTGCGCTCCTGAAGGAAGTTGCTACCGCCAAGTTCGACGAGACGATCGAAGTGCACGCCCGGCTCGGCATTGACCCGCGCCAGGCGGACCAGACGGTGCGCTCCACCGTCGTGCTGCCGGGCGGCACCGGCAAGACCGTGCGCGTCCTGGTCTTCGCCGCTGGCGAAGCCGAGCGCGTGGCCCGTGATGCTGGCGCCGATTACGTCGGCTCCGATGACCTGGTGCAGCAGATCAATGGCGGCTGGCTGGAGTTCGATGCCGCCGTCGCCATGGCGGATCAGATGGGCAAGGTCGGTGGTCTCGGCCGTATCCTCGGCCGCCGCGGCCTGATGCCGAACCCGCGCTCCGGCACGGTGGTGCGTGAGGCCGCCGACCTGCCAAACGTGCTCGCCGAGCTCAAGGGCGGCCGCGTCGAGTTTCGCAACGACCGCACCGGCATTGTCCACCTGGCTATCGGCAAGAAGAGCTTCACCGAAGACCAGATCCGCCAGAACCTGTACGCGTTCGTTGACGCCCTCAACCGCGCCAAGCCAAGTGGCGCCAAGGGTGTGTACCTGCGTACACTGAACATTGCGAGCACCATGTCGCCCGGCATTGCGCTGGACGTCAATGCGATCCTCTCCGCCTCGTCGGAGTCGGCCGCGTAGGGTCTCGATACCACACGAATCATCCCGGCCGCAGACAGTCGGCGTGGCGCGTAGGCGTCGCTTAATTTCCGACCGAGGCCCGGCAGTGCTCCCAGATGTCACGCCAACGCGTGCCCTCCTGCGCCCCGGGTCGAATGGACCCGGGGCGTTTCGTTTGGTCAACGCCAAACGAGAGAGGAGGTGAATACAGATGCCTACACCGCAGAAAGCAAAGTCGATTGACGAGCTGACCGAGCAGCTCTCACGCGCGAAGCTGGTCATCGTCACGGACTACCGTGGCCTGAAGGTCTCCGACCTGCAGACGCTGCGCACCAACCTGCGCACGTCCGGCGGCGAGTTCCACATCGCTAAGAACACGCTGGTCAAGATCGCCGCCGGCAACGCCGACGTCGTCGGGCTGGATGCGCACCTGGAAGGCCCAAGCGCCATTGCGTTCGGCTTCGAGGACGCTGTGCAGACCGCGAAGACCGTTTCGGACTTCGTGCGCACGTCGCGCGTGCTGGTGATCAAGGGCGGGGTCATGGACAACCGCCCGATCAGCGCCGCCGATGTCGAAGCAATCGCCACGCTACCGTCGAAGGAAGAGCTGCAGGCCAAGCTGCTTGGCATGCTCATCTCGCCGATGACACGCACGCTGGGTGTGCTCACCGGGCCGTCGCGCTCGCTGGCGTACCTGCTCAACGCGCGCGCCGAGCAGCTGGGTGGGGGTGGCGAAGAACCCGCCGCTGCCGCCGACTAGATCTGACCGTCTGGCGGCGCAGGGCGCACGCCAACACAAGCATTGCAACCCGCCGCGCTTCGCGGCAATGAGGAGTCCATCGTGGCTGATACCGAGCAGTTGATTTCCAGTCTTGAAAGCATGACCGTTCTCGAGCTCAACTCCCTGGTCAAGGAGCTCGAGGAGCGCTGGGGCGTGTCCGCCGCCGCGCCGGCCGCCGTCGCGGTCGCTGGTGGTGGTGGCGCCGCCGCCGCCGCTCCGGAAGAGGAGCAGACCGAGTTCGACGTCGTGCTGACCGAGATCGGCGCGAACAAGATTCAGGTCATCAAGGCGGTCCGCGAGCTGACCAGCCTCGGCCTCAAGGAGGCCAAGGACCTGGTGGACGGCGCGCCGAAGGCCGTCAAGCAGGGCGTCTCCAAGGACGAGGCCACCGCTGCCAAGGCGAAGCTGGAAGAGGCTGGCGCCAAGGCTGAGGTTAAGTAGCCTCCGCGCTCTTGCGCTGCCCCTGCCCGTGGCGAACGCCGCGGGCAGGGGCTTTTTGCGTGTATGGCAGGTTCAGGCGCCGCAGGTTTGCCAAATGGGCGCCACCGCAAAAGTTGGCAGCCTTGGCAGACTGACCCGTCCACTGGTTGACTTCCGGCGTTCTGGGTGCTAGAGTCCGCGCCCAGTGCAAGATGGCATCGACGTTGACCGGAGCGAGTAGGCGCCGCAACGTGTGGGCAAAGCGAACCGGGGGTGGTGGAAGCCCGGGGCCCCGCAAGCGCCGAATGGGTCCGTGAGTCGCGCCCCGAGTGACCGGAAGGTCAGGTAGGCGGCGCCGGAATCTCCTCCGTTACCGGGAGACGCACGATCCCTGGTCCTGAGCGACCCGTCGTGCGGCAGAGTGGATCGCCCCCATGCGCGGGGTGGTCAACGAGGGTGGTACCGCGGCCGGCAAGTTTGCCTCCGTCCCTTTTGGGATGGGGGTTTTTTGTGTTTTGCGAAACGCGGCCGGGTGGCTGCGGCAGAGAGCAGGAGGGCAACATGGTCCAGGCAGCAGCGGCGGGTCCCACAGTCCGGAACCTGTCCGGGCGCTGGGCGACCCAGCCCCAGCTCCCCGCCGTCGCCGAGATCGCCCGGCAGGATGCCGGGGTGCGCGCGGTGCCAATTTACCGCGAAGTGATTGCCGACCTGGAAACCCCGGTCAGCGCCTACCTGAAACTGAAGGGCGACGGTCCGTCGTTCCTGCTGGAGAGCATCGAAGGCGGCGAGCGGCTGGCCCGCTACTCCTTCATCGGCGCCGACCCCATTGCTATCCTGACCCTGCGCGACCACGTCGCGGTGACGCAGACGGCGGTCGGCACGTCGATCACCGAGTATGACGACCCACTCGTGCCGCTGGCCGAGATGGTGGCGCAGTTCCGCACCCCAACCCAGCACGATCTGCCGCTGCCCCGTTTTTGCGGCGGCGCGGTCGGCTACCTCTCCTACGAGGCGGTGCGCGACTTCGAACCGCGCGTGCCCGCTGCCCCCGGCGAAGGGCTTGGCCTGCCCGCCGGCATGTGGATGCTGACTGACGCGCTGCTGGTCTTCGATCATCTGGCGCGCACCATCAAGGCGGTGGCGCACGTCATCATCGAGCCGGAGACCTCGCTGGAGGAGGCATACGCCGCCGCAGAGGCGCGCATCGACGCGCTGATTGCGCGCATCAAGCGCCCGCAGCCGCCGATGCCCTGCGGCGATCCCGCCCCGGATCTCCCGGCGGAGGAGCGACAGGTTTCCAACACCGACCGCGACCGCTACATGCTGATGGTGGACACCGCGCGGGAGTACATCCGGGCCGGCGACATCTTTCAGGTCGTCCTCTCGCAGCGCGTCGATGTCGAGACGCCCGTGCACCCGTTCACGGTCTACCGGGCGCTGCGCACGGTCAACCCCTCACCGTATATGTTCTACCTTGACTTCAACGACCACCAGATCGTCGGCGCCTCGCCGGAGCTACTGGTGCGGCTGGAGGGCACGACCGTCGCCAACCACCCCATCGCCGGCACCCGTCCGCGCGGCGCGACGGAGGCGGAGGATCAGGCGAACGCCGCCGACCTGCTGGCGGACCAGAAGGAGATCGCCGAGCACGTGATGCTGGTCGATCTCGGCCGCAACGACATCGGCCGTGTCTCGAAGCCGGGCACGGTCACAGTGCCGCGCTTCATGGAGATCGAGAAGTACTCGCACGTCATGCACATCGTCAGCAACGTCGAGGGCGAGATCGTCGATGACCTGACCGGGCTGGACGCCCTGCGCGCCTGCTTCCCGGCGGGCACCGTTTCCGGCGCCCCGAAGATCCGGGCCATGGAGATCATCGCCGAGCTGGAAGTGGACCGGCGCGGCCCATACGCCGGGGCGGCGGGCTACGTCGATTTCTCCGGCGGCATGGACACCGCCATCGCCTTGCGCACCATGGTGGTCAAGGACGGCGTGGTTTCCATGCAGGCAGGCGGTGGCATCGTCGCCGACAGTACGCCCGAGGGCGAGTACAACGAATCGCTGCACAAGATGCGCGGTCCCTTGCGGGCGATCGAATTGGCGGAAGACCTGGAGCGCAACGAGCGCCAGCACGGGGGGCGGTCATGATCCTGTTGCTCGATAACTACGACTCCTTCACCTACAACCTCTATCAGGCCCTCAGTGAACTCGGCGCCACGGTCGATGTGCGCCGCAATGACCAGATCACCGTGCGCGAGGTGGAGCGCATGCTGCCCACGCTCGACGGCATCGTGGTTTCGCCGGGGCCATGCACCCCGACTGAAGCCGGAATCTCGGTGGAGATGATCCGCGAACTTGCCGGCGGCGTGCCGATGCTGGGCGTCTGCCTCGGGCATCAGGCCATCGGCGAGGCGTTCGGCGGCGTGGTGCGCCGCGCCCCGAAGCTGATGCACGGCAAGACCTCCATGATCCGCCACGACGGCAAGGGGATTTACGCCGGGCTGCCGAACCCGTTTCAAGCGACCCGCTATCACTCTCTGATCGTCGAGGAAAACACCCTGCCGGACGATCTGGAGATCACCGCGTGGGCGGATGGCCTGATCATGGGCGTGCGCCACAAGACCTTGCCGGTGGATGGCATCCAGTTCCACCCGGAGTCGATCCTGACGCCGCACGGCAAGGATTTGCTGGCCAATTTCCTCGGGCGTAGCGGCGCGCGGGCCGAGCGCGATCTGGCGATTGCCGCCACCTACGGATGAGCGAGAAAGGAAACGCTGCCATGACGGGAGCGACGGATATCCGGGGCGCCATCCGGACGGTGGTGGAAGGCGAGGCGCTCGATGCCGCATCCGCCGGCGCGGTAATGGACGCCATCATGACCGGCGAGGTCACCCCGGCCCAAATCGGGGCGCTGGTGACGGCGCTGCGGATGCGCGGGGAGACGGTCGAGGAGATCGCCGGTTTCGCCGGGGCGATGCGCCGCCACGCGCTGCGGGTCCACGTGGACCTCGATTCCAGCCCGGTGGTCGATACCTGCGGCACCGGCGGAGACGCCTCCGGAACCTTCAACATCTCAACCACCGCCTCCTTCGCAATTGCGGGAGCAGGAGTGCGCGTCGCCAAGCACGGCAACCGCGCCGCCAGCTCGCAGTGCGGCTCCGCCGACCTGCTGGAGGGCCTCGGCGTTGCGCTGGAGCTGTCGCCGGTGGAGGTGGCGCGCTGCGTGGAGGAGGTCGGCA
>JASGGF010000222.1:0-8684 GCA_047605145.1 Thermomicrobiales bacterium
GCGACGTGCAGTGTCGCGGCGCTTCTGGTTTTCCCCACCCGTGGCCTGGCTGCCGGGATCAGGCGGCGACGCCGGCGACGGCATCCCGCCGCATCGCCATGTGGGCCTGCTCGGTCAGCAGCCGCAGCACCTGGCGGATGTTCTCGCGGTACTCAACCGGGACCGCATCGTTCTGCAGCAGGTCAAGCACTTCGCCCAGGACCGGCTCATCGGAGAGCAGGCTGGAGACATCGCGGGGGAGGAACCCGGCCGCAGCCAGGAGGCTGTCTTCCTCGGTCTGGGAGAGGGTCATCGCCGTACCCAGCCGCTCAACGGCGTCTCGGGTTGGCATCCGGGCGCCGCTCTCGAGACGGCTCACGTAGCTGTGATCGAAGTCCGCACGCTCCGCCAACTTGCTTTGTGAAATCCTGCGCGCCTCGCGCATCGACTTGAGAAGACCACCGAAGTCCGCGCCTGCCTGTCCCATTGCTCTCACAACCTCTGCCACGGCTGGTCGGGGTGACCATCTGGCGTTGTTGCCTACGAGTCAACGTGCGGGCGACCCGTTGACTAGATAGTAGCAGTGTCTTTCCCAACAGTCAATAGGCCTAAGCAATATCGACAGTCGCTGCTCGCGGGAGGGCCAAATCGACAGTGCGCGATTTCTCGATCCATAAACGACAGTGACAGTGGCCGCGAGGTGTCGCATGCTGTCTTTTAGAAGGAGATCAGCCAGGCCCCAGGTGGTCTCCACCCGGGCTATTGCCGCCTGGAGCGGTTTCTGGGGGCGCTGTCGCCATCGGGCGTCTCGATGATTCCGACACTGTCGCCGCTCAGCCCGCCCCGCTTTACACTTGGCGCGCCCGGGATCGGCCCGGAACGGCGTCGCCGTCTGGGTGGAAGCGCTGCTAGCTGGGCACAGCGCCGGGACACCCGGGCATCGTGAAAGGACCGAACTCTGTCAACTGCGCGATTGTTGCGGGGCGCTCCGGTTGCCAGACGCATCCGTCAGGATGTCTTCGACGCGGCGGAGCACCTACGAACGGAACATGGCGTTCAGCCGATGGTGGCCACTGTCCTCGTGGGGAATGCAGGGCCGTCGGCTGCCTACCATGACGCGATCGCCCGGGCGATGGGCGGCTGCGGCATCACGCACGAGGATTGCCTGCTGCCGGTGGCTGCCTCAACCTCTCGCGTCGTCGACGAGGTTGAGCAGCTCAACGCGCGTGCTGACGTCCACGGCATCCTGGTGCTGCTCCCCTTGCCGCACCACATCGATGGGCTGGCGGTGATCTCGGCGGTATCGCCGGCCAAGGACGTGGATGGCATCTCGCCTCAGAGCGTGGGCCGCCTCCATCTCGGTTTGCCGGCGCTCCACCCCAGCACCCCGCAGGCCGGTATGGAAATCCTGGACCACTACCAAATCCCCATTGCGGGCAAACGCGCCACCGTCATTGGCCGGGGCAACGTGGTCGGGAAACCCATGGCGGCGCTCTTGACCGCGCGCGATGCCACGGTCACGCTCTGCCACAGCCGCACCGCCCCGTTGATCGAGTCAACGCGCGAGGCGGATATCGTCGTGCTCGCGGCTGGGTATCCCGATCTGCTCACCGGGAAAATGATTCAGCCGGGCGCGACCGTCATCGACTTCGGCGTGAACGTCGAAGGCGGCAAGGTGTTTGGCGACGCGGATGCCGCCTCGGTCACCAGTGTGGCGGGCGCCTACACGCCGGTTCCCGGTGGCACGACGCCCGTAACCACTATGGTGCTTGCACGAAACACGGTCACGGCGGCGTACGCGCAAGTCACAGCACGTTCGGGATCGTCCAGCGCGTCGGTTCCTGCCGGCGTCGATTGAAGGTCCCCGCCGGGACGTGATACACTCTCGCTCGTCGTTGGGGAATCGTCTAACGGTAGGACACCTGATTCTGGATCAGGCAGTTGGGGTTCGAATCCCTGTTCCCCAGCCAGACAGATCAATGGGCCGAGCGGTTTTCCGCGCGGCCCATTCCTGATTCTCCCTCGCCGGATTTTGGGCGGGGCGCCGGGTCTGGGCCGTTGCTATCCGCCATCCCCTCGGTCCACGCCGAAACTGCGCGGCCAGTGATCGCGCATGACGCCGGCGAGCCGGCGGCGAACCACCCTGTGCGCGAAGCAGATGACGGACGGCTCGAGCTCGAGGGGCGAAATGGTCGCAGATGGCTCGGCGAGGCGTCAGCGATAGTTGTTGATCGGCGTCTGCGCGGCGGTCACCGCCAGCATGCTGCCTGCTGGATTCCAGACCGGGTTGCTAACCGCCAACGTCTCCACGGCAATCAGGCGTTGGGCGTCGCCGTCCACCAGCACCAGCTCGTCTCCGCGCACCGCCGCCAGTTGGCCCTGCTCGCTCATGACCGGGTCGCGCACGCCGTCCGGAAGCGCCGCCGTCAATGGCCGCGCGTTTTGGGTGAGCGGATCAAGAAGGTAGGCATCGCTCCGGCCGTCACGTGCGGCCGAGAACAAGATGGCTCCACTCGCCGCCTGCCAGGACATAGGCGAGTTGGGAATGAGCGTTGAGAGGCGTCGCCCGGTACGGACGGCCAGTTCGACGAGGAACACACCCGCCGTTGCCCCGCGTTGTTCCCCCTGAACGCCCACGGCGAGCTGGGTGCTGTCCGGGCTCCAGGCCATGCCGACGACGCTGCTGCCGGCTGGCGGCGTCGCGCCGTTCGCCGCACGTTGTCCCAGCGAGGTGATTTCCTGGCGCCGGGAGCCTTCGGCATCGACCAGGCACAACTCGTCGCCCCCGCCGTCCCAGCAGACAAACGCGATGGTCTTGCCATCCGGCGACCAGGCCGGGCCACCACGCTTCATGAGCGGCGAAGATGCTGCGCCGGCGTTGGCGGCGATCGTCGCCAAGGGGAGCAGATCAACGCCGTCCGGCGCAACTCGTTGCAGCGTGGCGCTCCTGGCGTCCACGAACGCAATTGCCGACGCGTCAGGCGCCCACGCAGGCCTCGCGACGACGCTGGTATCCACAATGCGCGAGAGGGCGGCTTCTTCTTCCCGCCATTGCCAGAGGCCGGTCTCGTCTCCCCAGACGACCGCGTCGCCGGCTGGAGACCACGCCGGGGCGCCGACACCGGAGCCGATCCACCTGGGTGCACCGTCCTCTGGGACGATATAGATACCAGACGGTTGGGCGTTGGTCCCGCACGAAGCCAGCAGCGGCGCGAGCAGAATGCCCCCGCTCGCCGCTAGCCACCGCCGGCGGCTGTACCGCCCGGTCATGCGCCCGCCCCCACGCTGCGATACTCGACGGCTCCGGCGCCGATCTGCAGCACTGGGAGATCGCGCAGTCCTGGCGCGTCCAGGTCACCGAGATCCGTGGCTGTGATGCAGACCTGCGCGGGGCCTTTGCCGATGGCGTCAATCAGCAGGCTCCGGTGGCGCGGATCCAGTTCAGAGAGCACGTCATCCAGCAGCAAGACGGGATACTCCCCCGCAGCCTGGCGCAAGATATCGACCTCCGCCAGTTTCGCAGCCACCAAAGCGAGGCGTTGCTGTCCCCGGGAACCGAACTTTCCCAGATCAACGCCATCCAACTCGAACGACAGGTCATCGCGGTGCGGGCCGACTGCGGTCACCCCTCGCCGCAGCTCTTCGCCACGCGCCTCTCGCAGCACTCGCCCGAAACTGGCGGCCAACGACTGCTGCAAGGAAATCATGCCGGCGTCGTCCAATGCCTCGGCCAACTCACGAACATCTATCGCGGGCAACCGGTGACTCACATACCGTGTGGTCAATGATTCCCGGCCAGTCAGCCGCTGAAAATGCTCGCGCGCGAGGGCGTCCAGACGCGCGATGTACACCAGCCGCTCGGCCAGCACGACGGCCGCCGAGGCCGTCAGTTCCTCGTCCCAGAACGGGAGTTCCTGCTCGGCCCGGCTGCGCCCGAACCCACCATCGCGAGCAAGCGAGCGCAGCAGCCCGTTGCGCTGTTCGAGCACCCGCGTGTAGCGAGAGAGCCCACGCAGATAGGGCTGCCGGGCCTGACTGATGCCAAGATCGAGGTAGCGGCGGCGCCCTCCGGGCGAGCCAGCCATCAGTTCGACGTCCTCCGGAGAGAAAAGCACCGTCTTCAGGCGCCCCACGACATCAATGGCGCGGGCCGGTTGCTCATCGAACTGCACGCTCTTGCGGAGACCAGACCGGCCGCCTTCATCGACAGCCAGCCCGAGCGCTACCGAGTGGGCGCCGTCGGCGCGGGTGAACTCCCCGCGCACGCGTGCGTATGGGGTTAGCCCGAAGGCCTCACCGCTGCGCCAGTTCGCCAGCTCGCGTTCGCTCGACGTGCGTGGAGACCGTGTCGTGGCGAGCATGGTGATCGCCTCCAGCAGCGTCGATTTGCCGCTGGCGTTGGCGCCGATGGCGCGAAACCCTGCTGCTGGCGCCTCGAGCCGAAGTTCGCGGAACGACCTGAACTCGGTGAGCTCGAGCGCGGTGAGCTGCACGGGCGATCAGTTCGCGCCGATGACCATAGGCATGATGACGTTGGTGTAGGCAGACGACTCCAACGGCCGGAGCACGCCCGCCTGGTTCGATCCGTTCATTCCCAACATTACCCGGCCGGTCCGCAACACACTGAGGACATCAACGAGGTACCGGGAATTGAACGCAATCTGGCCATCTGGCCCGTTGACGGAAGCTGTCATTTCGCTCTGGCTGCTACCCCGCTCGGCGGCGGTAGCGGTCACGTGCACCTGCCCGGGAGCCAGTTCGTCCTCACCGGCCTTCGCGCCGATCCGCACGACGTCGTTGTTATCGCGCGCGAAGAAGCTGGCGCGGCGGACAGCTGTGAGGAAATCCTCTCGCCCCAGTTCGATCTGCGTCGCGAACTCTCGTGGAATGATCTGGCGAAAATCGGGGAACGTGCCGTCGATCAACCGCGAGAAAAACGACGTGTCGCCGGTCGAGACAATCAGTTGGCCCCGGTTGGGCGTGACGGTCAGGTCAATGGGCTCGGTGCGGTCCCCAAGGATGCGCGACAACTCGCGGATCGCTCTGGCCGGCACGATGACATCGAGCCGGTCCGCCACTGGCTGCGCCAGTTCGCCCTCACGCACCGCCAGCCGGAATCCGTCGGCGGACGCCATCGTCACCCGGTTTTCCTCGAACCGTACCAGCACGCCTGCCAGCACCGGGCGGCTGTCGTCCGTGGCCGCCGCGAACTCCACCAACCCGATCATTTCGCGCAGCGCCTGCGGATCGACGGAGGCGGCGAAGGAGTTTTCCTCAGCCTCCGGCATGACCGGGAACTCGTCCGCATCGATGCCGTTGATCTCGGCGTCGGCGCCCATCCCCTGCACCTTGAGCACCAGCTTGCCAAGATCATTGGAAAGCCGCACCGGCGCGGAAGGCAGGGTGTTGACGAATTCGGCGATGAGCCGGGCGTCCACAGTGATCCGGCCAGGCTCCGTCACCTGCGCCGGAATCGATGTTCGGATGCCAATTTCCTGATTGGTCGCCGAGAGGTTGAGGGCATCGTCTGAGGCTTCGATGAGAACGTTGCTCAGCACCGGGAAGGTGGTCTTCGTCGCGACAGCGCGGCTCACCTGGCTCAGGGCGCGCTGCAACAGATCCTGCGGTGCTGAGACATCCACCGTGGGCCTCTCCCGTGCATATGTGCCCGCGTTTCGCGAGTCCGCCTCGCCCGGCTGACTGTACGGACACCGAAGCGCGAGTATAGCACCGGGTTTGCCACTCGCCGCGACCACGTTGCAGAAACAAGCCTTGACAGCTTGACATGCAGAACGGGTGTTCTATACTTCCTACCAGAACAAAGGTTCTAAATCGCTCGGAGGTTGGGCATGAGCGCAGTGGAAGCATTCGAGCCGGCAAAGTTCCTGACACGTGTCAACGGCTCTGAGTATTTGGAAGTCAAGTGGCGTCTGGTCTGGTTGCGAGATCGTCACCCGGACGCGGTGGTCGAGACCGAATTGGTCAGCCATCACGATAACACCGCAGTGTTTCGGGCGCGGATCACGGTGCCCGGCGGTGGTTCGGCCTCTGGTTGGGGCAGCGAAACCGCCGGCGATTTCCGGGATTACCTCGAAAAGGCGGAAACCAAGGCGATTGGCCGCGCGGCGGCGGCCCTCGGATTCGGCACGCAGTTCTGCCCGGATCATGAGTTTGGCGCCTCCGCTGGCCGGGTGGTCGATGCCCCGGTGAAAGTGAGCCGCTTCTCCCGGTCTGGTAGTGACGTGGATCGGCCGGCAGCGGCGGCAGCGGCGCCAGCTCCCGAGCAGGCCGCGACGCAGCGACAGCTGCGGTACATGCAGGCGGTCGCGCGCGAGGCGGGCTACGACGCGCAGGCGCTGGACGAGCTGGCGCAGCGTGAGTACGGCGCGCCCGCGATGGCGCTGAGCCGCCGGGATGCGTCGGCCTTGATCGACCTCATGCAGAATCAGGGGCAGCGCATTGACGTCCCCCTGGCGTCCTGAACCCGGTTACAGGAGAGAGCGAGGAATCGCCATGGCGCGCGCAACGCGGAAAAAGGCCGAACCGAAGAGCGATATCGCCAACCTGGAGGAGCGTCGCAACGCCCTCCGGGGCCGGTTGGACGACGGCTACCAGCGCATCGAGGCAGCGGAGCTGGCCGGAGCCGATATCGCCGAGTGGGAAGCCTTCTGGTTCAAGCTGCTCCACGAGTACGAGGATGTCTGCCGGGAGCTCGATCAGGCCGCCTGACGCAGACCTTTCTGGCCAGACACACGAAAGCGGGCCGGCGTTTGCCGGCCCGCTTTGTTGCATGCCAGATCGGTTTCCCGGACGTCAGGAGGCGGTGACGGTCACGCTCTCGAGGATGATCGGCTCGTTGGGCGTTGACTTCTCGCCGGAGCGACCGACCGAGGTCGGGGTGTTGGCGATGGCGTCCACCACGTCCAACCCCTCCGTCACCTTGCCGAAGATGGTGTAGTTCTTTGGCAGTTTGCCCTGCAGGTCGTCCAGTACGATGAAAAACTGGCTGCCGTTCGTGTTCGGGCCGGCGTTGGCCATGGCCAGCGTGCCGCGCTCGTACTCCCGCGAAACGGGCTCGTCTTCGAACTTGTAGCCCGGCCCGCCCATGCCAGTGCCGGTCGGATCGCCGCCCTGAATCACGAACCCCTTGACGATGCGGTGGAACGGCGTGTCGGTGAAGTAGCCATCATCCGCGAGGCAGACGAAGCTATTGACCGTGACCGGCGCATCCTGCGGGAAGAGCTCGACGGTGATGTCGCCCTTGTTGGTCTTGAGAACGGCGGTGTAGGTTTTCGCCGGGTCGATCTTCATTGCTGGCGCTGCAGCGTACTGCTTGCCCAAGTCTGGATCCTCCGTGATTTGGTCCGAAGCCCAGCAGCCCAGTGCTGCGGGCGTGGCCGGCGGCGTGGCCTGAGCGGCAACGCCGGCGGCTCCTGCCCCAAGGAGCAGACTGGCCAGCACCCCGGTCAGCAACCGCTGCCGCCCCTTCGTCGATTCACGCGTCGTCATCATGCCTCTCACCGAATCAGCATCGCGTCGCCGAACGAGAAGAACCGGTACCGGTGCTCCACGGCGCGTGCGTACGCCTCCAAGATAGCCTCTCGGCCCGCCAGCGCGCTCACCAGCATCAACAGGGTGGAGCGCGGCAGGTGGAAATTCGTGACCAGCGCATCCAATACGGTCCAGTGGTGTCCGGGAACGATGAACTCGCCAGTCATCCCGGTAAATCCGCCCGGCTCCCCTGCTGCCCACCGCCGGCCCAGCGTCTCCAGGGTGCGCGCAGAGGTCGTGCCAACGGCCACGACCCTGCGCTGCTCTCGCTTTGCCGTGGCGATGGCCTCTGCAGTCGCCGCCCCCACCTCGCACCACTCCTGATGGATGTGATGCTGGCTGACGTCATCGACCGCGACCGGCCGAAACGTGTCGAGCCCGACGTGCAAGGTGACCTCCGACCAGCCGATACCCGCGCCGGCCAGCGACGCCATCAGCGCCGGGGTGAAATGCAGCCCCGCCGTCGGCGCCGCTGCGGATCCTGCCTGCCGCGCGTACACCGTCTGGTACCGCTCCTCGTCATGCAGTCGCTGCGTGATATACGGCGGCAGTGGGGCAACGCCGTAGTCCTGCAAACGCTCGTCGGCGTCGTCGTCGAAGCGCACCCCGATTTCGCCGTCGTCCCGCCGTTCGATCACCGTGGCGATAGCGGGCGCAGCACCGGGGAAACGAGCCGGAAACTCCAGTGTTTCACCGGCTTTGAGGCGTTTGGCTGGCCTTGCCAGCGCGCTCCACACCCCGTCGGTCCGGTGGAGCAGCAGCAGTTCGACGGCGCCACCGGTCGCCTGCCGGTGGCCGTGGAGGCGGGCCGGGATGACGCGGCTGTTGTTCGCAACCATCAGGTCACCGGCGGCCAGAAACTGCGGCAAATCGCGAAACTGCGCGTGCGTGATCGCTCCGCTGGCCTTGTCAAGCACCAGCAGCCGCGATTCGTCCCGCCGTTCCAGCGGTGTTTGGGCAATCAGTTCGGGTGGCAGGTGGTAATCGAAGTCGGAGGTGAGCAGCGAGGTCCTGGAAGGCAGAAGCGGGTCGGTCACTCTTGAACCGCGCCGAACAGCGCCCATTGCTGCGCCGCCGGGGCCGGCGGTTCCAGCCCGAGATGGGCGTAGGCGCCCTCGGTCGCCAGACGGCCGCGCGGCGTGCGCTGCAGGAAG
>JASGGF010000223.1:0-8680 GCA_047605145.1 Thermomicrobiales bacterium
CCGGCGGCCACCACTACCGCGGCAACGCGCTCCGGCGGCGGCAGCCTCATGAGGTGGAGGAGCGCTGGCTGGCGGCGGCAGCGCGCAGGTTCTCGACGGCGGCGAGGGGGACCGGCGGCCCACCCAGCGCCGCAAGGTGACCGCCCACGCCGGGGCCGTGAAAATCACTGCCGCCGGTGGCGATCAGCCCGCGCCGCGTCGCGATCTGGCGCAGGGTCTCGCGCTCCTCCGGGGTGTACTCGCCGTAATCGACCTCCATCCCCAGCAGCCCGGCGGGAATGAGGCGGTCCAGCGCGCCCTCTACCCCGCCAGAGCCAAAAGGATGCGCGATCACCGGCACGCCGCCCGCCGCCAGCACCAGCCGGATCGCATCGCGCGGGTCCACGCGAGGGCGCGGCACGTACGCTGCCTTGTTGCGGCCGAGGTAGCGGTTGAAGGCGTCCGGCAGGTCGGTGGCGTGGCCGGCGGCCACCAGCGCCCGCGCGATGTGCGGCCGCCCGATAGTCCCATCCCCCGCGAGAGCGTCCACCGCTGCCGGGTCCAGCGCCACGCCGATATCGCGCAGGCGGGCCACCATGCGCACGCTGCGCTCGCGGCGGGCGGCGGCCCACGTCGCCAGCGCGTCCTGCAGCTCCGGATGGGTGATGTCGATGAAGTAGCCGAGCAGGTGCACCCCTTCGCCGCCATCGAGCGAAGTGCTCAGCTCCACGCCGGGGATCACCTCCACGCCGAGCGCCGCGCCGGCCTGCTGCGCTTCGGGAATGCCGTCCACCGTGTCGTGGTCCGTCAGGCCGAGGAAGCGCACCCCACGCGCGGCGGCCTCCGCCACCAGCGCTGCTGGCGAGAGGAGGCCGTCGGAGGCGGTGCTGTGCGTGTGGAGATCAACGGGGTTTCCCCCGCCGGAAATGGTCACAGGCTGGGCGGTTCTAGCGCGGCTCGACGACGAGCCGGATAGCGGTGCGGTCTTCGTTCTCGATGGTGACGTCGATGAAGGCGGGCAGGCAGATGGCGTCGATGCCGGTCTCACGCAGGTAGTCCCGCGCGATAGCGACCGCCTTGACCGCCTGATTGGTGGCGCCGGCCCCGATGGCCTGCACCTCGGCGCGGCCATTCTCGCGCACCACGCCGGCGATGGCGCCAGCCACAGCGCTCGGGCGGGAGCGGGCGGAGACTTTCAGCACATCGCCATTGCGCTGATCGTCCGTGGCGACACTCTCGGTGTAGGTCACCCGCTCTTCGACATAGGCAACGGCGCCGTTGCCGTACGGCAGGGCGTCATCCTCGTCCGGCGCGTAGCCGCCGTTGGCAGGGGCTTCGGCGGGCGCCCACGCGGGCGTGTGCGGCTGGCGTACCGAGGTGGAGACGGCGGTGTAGCTGTGCTCGATGACCTCGGTCTCCACGGCGTACTCCGTGTCAACCTCAACCTCGTCCTCGGCGTCAGGCGGGTAGCTGGTCTTGAACGGATCGATCTTGATGTCGCGCAGGTCCAGCTTGGAGAAGAAGCGATCCACGTTGAAGAACCCCCTGAACGTTTGATACGGGCGGCGGAGGCGGGCGAATCCTGACCGGCCGCAAACTCTGCTTCGGGCCTCCGAAGCATCGCGAATCAAAGCCGAACCTGTCCCGGCTTCACCTCACGGCAAACACGTTGTGCCGTAGCAAAAATGGCCCTCTCGCGCAGACTGGCCGGGGGTTGGCCGGCCAGTCCTCGACGTCGAGGCGTCGCATTGCAATGCAGTCTAGTACAGAATGAACCTGTTGAGCGTGGCGCCTCTGCTCGCGGGCGTGATTTCTGAAGGCGCCCCCGCTAGCGGGCGTAATCCACGGCACGCACCTCGCGAATGACGGTCACCTTGATCTGGCCGGGGTATTCGAGGCTCTCCTCGATCTTCTTCGAGACATCGTGCGCCAGCCGGGCGGCGGCCAGATCGTCGATGGAATCGGGGTGGACGAGAATGCGCACCTCGCGCCCGGCCTGAATGGCGAAGCTCTTCTCCACGCCGTCGAAGGAGTTGGCGACTCCTTCCAGCGCTTCCAGCCGCTTGATGTACGTCTCCACCATTTCGCGGCGGGCGCCGGGCCGGGCGCCTGAGATGGCGTCCGCCGTGGCGACGATGAACGCCTCCACCGTCTGCGGCTCTTCCTCGCCGTGGTGCGCCGCGATGGCGTGCACGATCTTGGAGGAGCGGCCCAGCCGCTTGGCGATATCCGCGCCGATGAGGGCGTGCGGGCCCTCCACCTCGTGGTCCACCGCCTTGCCGATGTCGTGCAGCAGGCCGGCGGTCTTGGCGACGTTGATATCGGCGCCCAGCTCCGCCGCGATGGCGGCGGCGATCATGCTGGTCTCCAGCGAGTGACCAAGCACGTTCTGGCCGTAGGAGGTGCGGAACTTGAGGCGGCCCAGCAGCTTGATCAGGTCCGGGTGCAGGCCGGGCACGTTCGCCTCGTAGGCGACCTTCTCGCCCTCTTCGCGCATCACCTGCTCCAGCTCGAGCCGGGTCTTGGAGACCACTTCCTCGATGCGGGTGGGGTGGATGCGGCCATCCTGCAACAGCTTGTTCAGCGCCCGCCGCGCCACTTCGCGCCGCACGGGGTCGAAGGCGGAGATGGTGACCGCTTCGGGGGTGTCGTCCACGATGAGATCGACACCGGTGGCCTGCTCCAGCGCGCGGATATTGCGCCCTTCGCGGCCGATGATGCGCCCCTTCATGTCGTCCGAAGGCAGCGGGATCACCGAGACGGTCGATTCCGAGACGTAGTCGGAGGCGATGCGCTGGATGGTGGTGGCCAGAATGCGGCGGGAGCGGCGGTCCGCCTCCTCGCGCAGTTCCAGATCGAGTTCGTGCAGGCGGCGGGCGGCCAGCGAGCGGGCCTCGTCCTCCACCTCGCGCACCAGTTCATCGCGCGCCTGATCGGCGGTCAGTCCGGCGACGCGCTCCAGTTCTTCGAGGTGGCGGCCCCGCGCTTCGTCCAGCGCGGCTTGCTGGCTGGCGTGTTCGGCGTCAAAGGTGGCCTGCTTGCGGGCCATGTCCGCCTCGAAGGCGGCGTGCTGCTTGGCGCGGTCCGCTTCCCATTTGTCGCGGTCCCGCTGGATATCGAGATCCTGCCGGCGCAGGTCCTGCTCCCGCCGGTCCAGCGCCGTCGCTTTCTGGTCGTTGGCGGTTTCCTTTTGCTCCACGCGGCGTTCGACGCGGTCGATTTCCTTGCGGCGCTGGGAAAGCTCGCGGTCCAGATCGGCGCGAAGCCGGATCGCTTCGTCCTTCGCCTCGAGAGCGGCATCACGTCGCCGGGATTCGGCTTCCTCCAGCATGCGGTCGGCATCGGCCTGGATTTTTCGCGCACGGGAATCCGCACGCCCTTCCAGGTACCACCGAGTCACGAAGTAGGTGGCTACTGCGACGAGAATGGCTCCGAGGACACCGAAGATGATTCCGTTGTCCATCGGCATCCCTGAGTAATTGGGTTGTGACGTGCGTGCCCGTGGGCGCGCACGGCGTGTGTAATACCAACTCCGTTACAGGAGTGTGGGTATTGGCCATGAGCGTGGTAATGCGTTCAACGTTGTGGAGCGATTGGTCAAAAGACGGCAGCATCCACACTGCCACGAATTACCCCATCCCCGGCCATGATACGAGCGCCCGCTGAACGCGTCAAACAGCGGCGCCACTGGTGACGCGCACGCCGAGATACCGCCGGGCCAGCCGCGCCCGGCGGTGGAAACGCGTGGTGAAGGGCGGTTCAGGACTGGCGCTCGTCCCCATTGCTGGCGCGGTCAGCGCGGCGCTGCTCCAGGAAACCAGCCAGCTTTGTCAGGCCCTGGCCGGTGAGGCCGAGCGCGCCAATGGCCAGCTTTTCCGCCTGCGACACGATGGGCGCGGCGTAGCGCCAGGCGTCATTGACGTCGCTGACTGGCTTGCCGATGTGCGGCGGCCACTTCTTCAGTTCCGCGTCGTCCTCTGGCGTGCGCTCGCCCCCGGTGAACGTGCCAGCCTGCGAGGCAGCGGCGGCGGCGTCCGAAATGGATGCGCCTTGTGCGGCCTGCGCGGCGGCCGCTGGCTGGTCGTCCAACCCGAGGACGGGGCCTTTCATGTGCTCCTGCCAGGTCGGCGGGGTCAGGGTCTCGCCAGCAGGCTCGGCCAGCGGGCCAGCCTCCGGGGTCAGGCGCACCTGCCCCGCGCCGGGCGTGGCGGCAGGCTCGCCGGCGTGGACGGGGCCGGCTTCCGGGGTGGCGTTCACCACGCCACCAGGTGTTGGTTGCGCTGTCATGGTCGGTATCCTCCAGGTGCAAGCATCGGGCGCACGGCGGCAGAGCGCGCCGTGTGCGTTGCGCTCGCGTTGGCTGCACGCCAAAGCCGTGCCAGACCGCCAGCGGCACGCTACCGGCGACGGTTATGGTGAGAACGTCTGGCTGACGGGTGTGGATCCATCAGGGTCTTGCCTGGGGTCCATGATGAACGTGACGGGTGGGGCGAGGCGCTGCCGCATCACCGCGATGGCGGCGGGGTTGTTGTCGATCAGCAGGAACCGGCGGCCCAGCGCCGCCGCCACGGCGCCGGTGGTGCCACTGCCGGCAAAGAAGTCCAGCACCCAGTCGTCCGGCTCGCTGCTGGCCTGCACGATGCGCCGGATGATCCCTTCCGGTTTCTGGGTGGGGTAGCCGGTCTTCTCACGGCCGGTCGGGGAGACGATGGTGTGCCACCAGACATCGGTGGGGAGCTTGCCGCGCGCGATTTTTTCCGGGGTGACCAGGCCGGGGGCCATGTATGGTTCCCGGTCCACGGCTTCGGTATTGAAGTAGTACGCCGCCGGGTTCCGCACGTAAACCAGGATGGTGTCGTGCTTGCTGGGCCACTTGCGGGTGGATCGCCCGCCGTAGTCGTACGCCCAGATGATCTCGTTCAGGAAGCACTCGCGGCCAAACAGGACGTCCAGCAGCACCTTGGCGTAGTGCACCTCGCGGTAGTCCAGATGCAGGTAGAGCGTGCCGTCGTCGGTGAGCAGCCGCCACGCTTCGGCCAGCCGGGGCTCCAGAAAGGCCCAGTAGTCGGCGAAGTCGTCGTTGTAGGCGGTGATCTGGCCGCGTACCGTTTCGTAAGACTGCCCGCGAAAGCCGAGGCGGGAGGCGGTAGCCGAGCGCGCGCCGGACGTCGATTGTCGCCGTTGCACCTTGCCGGTGTTGAACGGGGGATCGAGGTAGATGAGGCGGAAGGCGCCGCCGGGCAACTGCGGCAGAATCGCGGCGTTATCCGCCGCGATGACGGTGTTCGGCGCGTCCGGCCCCCACGCAAGTTCGAGCAATGGGTGTACCTCTGCTCCCTGTGAAAAACCCTCACCCCCAACCCCTCTCCCTTCGCAAAGGGCGAGGGGAGCCGATTGCTTGCGTCGTATCGCTCCGTGGGCCGCGGTCTCCGTCAGACCCTGTACCACGTGCGCCGCCACCAGGAGCCCCTCGCCCTTCGCAAAGGGAGAGGGGTTGGGGTGAGGGTTCATCCGGCGCTTACGGCTCGAACGTCGTGCCCGCGTACTGGGAGCGACCGCCCTTGTCCGGGAGGTCCAGACCCTCGATGGCGAAAGGGCCGGTGAAGGGCACGGCGTGACGGTCCCAGTTGCCATCGTCTGACGAGGTCCAGAGCGTGAAGTGCAGGTGTGGCTGCTCGGCGTAACCGGGCCCGCCGGGACCGGAGATCACGCCCATCGGTTCTCCCTGGCTCACCGCCGTGCCCGCCTCGAACGCGGGGTCGAAATCGACGTGGAACATGGCGACCGCGTGGCCGCCGCCGATATCGATGGACACCCCGCCGCTGGAGGGATCCACCCACGTCACCGTGCCGTTGACCGGGGAGTAGACCGGCTGGCCGGCGGTCTCGCCGTCATCCTTCACGATGTCCAGCGAGTAGTAGTACTGCCACATCCCGTCCTGGTTCTGGTGAGACGAGCCGTTGTACCCCTGCATGATGGACCACTCGCCGCCGCTGACCGGCCAGGCGATGCCGCCTTCGGGCGCCTCACCGACCGGCGCTGGCTCCGCGGGGGCGTTGCCGGGGGAATCGGCGGAGGCGTCATCCACACCGCCGTTGCCGGATTCCTTGATGCGGTCCTTGTTGCGGTTTTTCTTGCCGCGCTGCTCCAGTTCGACGACGCCCGTTTCGGAGGACGCCTCCTGCAACAGGTAGACATCGCCTTCGGGTGTGTCGCCCGCTGGCGCGGCCGGAGGCGCGGCGGCGTTCTCGCCCAGCCAGGCGCCATCCACCCAGCCAAACTGGCCGTCCACCACCACGCCGGCCCAGGCATCCACCCAGTCGCCGGTCAGCTGGAGCGGCGCGCCGGCGGGGATGACCGCCAGGATGGCGCTCTCGCCGCCGGGCTCGCTGCGCACGTTGAGATCCACCGGCGCCGCCGGCGCTTCGTCCACCTGCTGCGGCGCGGCGACAAGGGGCGCCGCGTCCGCTGGCTGCGCCATCACGGGCGCGAGGGTGATATCAGTCGCCAGAGACGAGGCCGGCAGGTAGCCGAAGGCGCCGTCCACCACCACGCCCAGCCACGGCGAGCCATCCGCGTCGTAGAGCGGGCCCTCGGTGATCTCCACTGCCGCGCCCTCGGGGTAGGCGCCGAGCGTGGCGGCGTCCCACTGTGGGGCATCACGCAGCACCACGCCCTCGCCGCCCGTATTGGCGACGAGCGCCGTTACCCCGGGGGCCAACTCAGTCTGGCTTTGGGCAAGGGCCGGGGTCAACGTGGCGAACGGCGTGGCGAGCAGCATCCCCACCGCCAGCGCCAAACCGAGCCACCGGCGGCCACGTTGTGATCTGGAAAGCATCCCATCCCTCCCACCAGAGGCACACGCCGCCTGGTGGTTTCCCGCACTGGTGGTGATGGCTGGCGAACGCCCCCGCGCGGCCAGACCCTGCGCGATTCGGGCGCGCCCATCCACGCCCCGAAGCCGCCCCCTGACCTTAACAGAGGAAGCCCCGTCGGGCAAGCGACGGCGGGGCTGATCTGGCGCAACGGGCTACGGTGATCTATTGGCGATGACGCCGCGTGACTGGCGCCGTCCTGGGCTGGCCTCGAGATGGCGCCGATCATGCAGGCCGACACAATTGCGAACATCTTTTTTGGGCAACGTTGTATACTCCGCAACAAGCAACGAAGCGTGCAGAACTCGCGTTTTGCAATGGCTTGACACATTGAGGTGTTGCGATGCCCCCTCCCCCGGTCGCCCGTGACTGAATATCTCTTACGCCGCCTGATTGGCATGGTTCCGGTGCTGTTCATCGTCAGCGTGATCTCATTCGCGCTGCTGTACGTCCTGCCGGGGGACCCGGCAATCGCGCTGCTTGGCGAGGAGGCCGGCAACGAAGCGACCTACCAGGGCCTGCGGGATGAGCTGGGGCTGAATGATCCGGTCTGGGTGCAATACGCAGACTGGCTGGGGCGCACGCTGCGCGGCGATCTCGGGGTGTCGATCCGCACGGGCGAACCGGTGGCGAAGGTGCTGGGGCAGCGCGCTCCGGTCAGCATCTACGTCGGCGCGGCGGGTCTGCTGGTCGGGCTGCTGATTGGCATCCCCACGGCGCTGATTTCGGCGGTGCGCCCCGGCAGCCGGCTCGATATCGCGGCCACCGTGTTCGGGCTGGCGGGAATCGCCATCCCCGGCTTCTGGCTGGCGCTGTTGCTCATTTACGTCTTCGGTGTGCAACTGCGCTGGTTGCCGCCCAGCGGTTACACCCCGCCCGGGGAGAACCTCGGGCTTAGCCTGAAGATGCTCATCATGCCCGCGCTGGTGCTCGGCACGAGTTCCGCCGCCATCATCATGCGCCAGGCGCGCTCCGCGCTGATCGAGGTGCTGGGGCAGGACTATGTGCGCGTGGCGCGGGCGAAAGGGATCAGCGAGCGGCGGGTGCTGATGGGCCACGCCTTCAAGAACGCCATGATCCCGGTGCTCACCATCATCGGCCTGCAGATCGGCGGCCTCGTGTCTGGCGCGGCCATCGCCGAAACCGTCTTCGCCATTCCGGGCGTGGGCCGGGCGGCGGTGGACGCCATCTTCTTCCGCGACTACCCGGTGCTGCAGGGCGCCGTGCTGATGCTGACGCTGGCGGTGATGCTGGCCAACCTGTTGACCGATCTGATGTACGGGTATCTCGATCCACGCATTCGCGTCCGGTAGCCACGCGCTGGCGCGTCTGAACGGAGGCAGTTTCCAGCATGATCGCCCTCTCTGCGCAACGGGCCGCCCCGGCGATCATCCCTGCCCGCAATCCGCGCTTCTCCCTCCTGCGGCGCCTGCGCCAGACCCGCCTCGTCAATTTCGGCCTCGTGGTGCTGGGGATTGTCCTCTTCTGCGCCATCTTCGCCCCCCTGATCAGCCCCTACGACCCCCTGGCGCAGGACTACCTCGCCATTGCCCAGCGGCCCTCGGCGGCGCACTGGCTGGGCACCGATGACCTGGGCCGCGATGTCCTCTCGCGGATCATCTACGGCACCCGGGTGTCGTTGCAGGTCGGGGCCATCTCGGTGGCGATCGCCGTGGCGTTGGGGGCCGTGCTCGGGTTGGTGAGCGGGTACCTGGGAGGAGTGGTCGATGAAGTGATCATGCGGTTCGTGGATGCGGTGCAGGCCTTCCCGGGCCTGATTCTGGCGCTGGGGCTGACGGCGGCGCTGGGGCCGAGCATCCGCAATG
>JASGGF010000224.1:0-8659 GCA_047605145.1 Thermomicrobiales bacterium
CCCGCGCATCGGGAGAGGGGCTGGGGGTGAGGGCTCCCCGAAGGGCGTCGCCGCCACCGCCAACGGGCTCCCCTCTCCCGCGCATGGACGCAGGGAGAGGGGCTAAGGGTGAGGGCATCTCCGGGGAACGCGCGTCAGGCCGAGGCCCGGCGCGCGCAGGGATCGCCGTTGCGGGCCGTGGAGCCCACCGCGCTGCCGAAGCTGCGCGTGGTCAACCGCCAGCGCGCCTGCTCCACGCCAGTGATGAGGCGGGCGACGTCATCCTCCGTGTTGTAGACGTAGAAGCTGGCCCGGATGATGGCGTCCAACCCCAGCGCGTTGAAGAGCGGGTGGCAGCAGTGGCGCCCGGCGCGCACCGCCACGTTGCCGGCATCGAGCGTCTCCGCCACCTCGCCGGGCGTTAGGCCATCCACCGTGAACCCGACGATGCCGCTGCGCGCGGCGGCGCTCAACGGGCCGTGCAGCTCCACGCCGGGAATCTCGGAGAGGCCGGCGCGCGCCATCTCCGCCAGATGCTCCTCATGCGCGGCGACCTGCGCCCGCCCGAGGGCATCGAGGTAGCCCACCGCCACCCCGAGGCCGATCGCCTCGCCCACCGCCGGGGTGCCTGCCTCGAAGCGCGCCGGGGCATCCGCCCACGCCGTGCCTTCGAGGGTGACGTTCGCGACCATGCCGCCACCGGCCATGAAGGGCGGCATTTCCGCCAGCAGCTCGTAGCGGCCGAAGAGGACGCCGGAGCCCATCGGGCCCATCACCTTGTGGCCAGAGAGGGCGAGGAAGTCGCAGCCCAGCGCCTGCACATCGAGCGGGCGGTGCGGCGCGCTCTGGGCGGCGTCGATCAGCACCGTGGCCCCAGCGGCTTTCGCGCGTTGCGTCAGCCAAACGGCGTCGTTCACGGTGCCGACCGCGTTGGAGACGTGCGAGAACGCCACCAGCTTCGGGCCTTGCGCCAGCAGGGTCTCGAACACAGCCAGATCGAGCTGACCATCGGCGCGGATCGGCACGTAGGCAGTGCGGGCGCCGGTCTGCTGCGCCAGCAGCTGCCACGGCACGAGGTTGGAGTGGTGATCGAGCACCGTGTTGACGATCAGGTCGCCGGGGCGAAGATTGGCGCGCCCCCACGTCTGCGCCACGAGGTTGATCGCCTCGGTGGTGTTGCGCACGAAGACGCACTCGCGCGCCTCGGCGTTGATGAACGCCGCCACCTGCGCGCGGGCGGTCTCGTAGCCGTTCGTCGCCAGCTCGGAGAGCGTGTAAACCCCGCGGTGGATGTTGGCGTTGTAACGGCGGTAGTAGTCGTCCAGCACATCCAGCACGACATCCGGCTTCTGGGCGCTGGCGGCGGAATCGAGATAGGCCAGCAACTGCCCGCGCTCATTCGTCTGCGCCAGAATCGGGAAGCGGGCGCGGATCGCCTCGGCATCCAGCGGCGACGCGGCGCCCGGTGAGGCCGCGAACGCGGACTCCGCGTGGCTGGCGGCGCGCCCGGTTGCGGCGTCGCGGGTAATCGTCGATGCGCTCATGTGTGGTCCCTTCCTCCGGAGCGGCGCCGCGGGCATCGCGTGACCGCGATGGCTGGCCGCTCGTTTGACCGCGGCCACAGTAGCTTAATCACCTTTGTCTGTCAACTTGGTGGACATTAACTTGTGAGAGGTGTGGCGGGCTGTGCCGGCGTTGCGCACATGGCCGGGAGCCCGCGCCAGGGAAGATGTCTCCCTCGGGCCGTGGGGGGTACAGGGTTGTCATCCCGACAGTTTGCGTTGTGTACCTCTTTGGGGCGTGCGCGGTGGACCATGGGGCGCCGCGACCCTGCCACTGGGGGCTAAAGACCCCCAGCGACCCCACTGAATGGCCCATGAATGGGCCTGAGCTGCATCTATGGCAATGCCGGCGTGACCCCTCACTATCTCAGGACAACGGCGAGATTGCAGCCATCTTCAGAGGGCTTCCGAGCGTGGTAGCCGGGGGTCTTTCGCCCCCAGCGGGCCGGGCGCAATACCTCGCTTCCCACCACGAGTTTCGGCATCGACACCGGCAGGCGCGCATTTCGCAAACTGTCGGGATGACAAGGGGTACAGGGGGACACCTTGGTCACCTTGGACGCCAACGGGGCATCTTGTCCCCCATCGAGCCGGGGGGTACAGGTGGTCGAGGTGGTCGAGGTGGTCGAGGTGGTCGAGATGTCCGGCAGAACCCCGCAGAGACCGGGCCCCTGTCAGTACACACACATGCACTCACTCCCAGCCGCCTGGCGAACGTGGCGACCCGTCCGGGTGGCAAGGTGGACAACTTGACCACCTCGACCACCTCGACCATCTTGTCCACCTGTACCCCCCGCCCGAAGGGGAACACGGGTGTCGCCGTGCCCCTACTCCACCGTCACCGGCAGCGCCTGAATGCCGTTCTGGCCGTAGCCCTTCGCGTTCCAAGCCGCCTGCACGGGCTGCTGCAACCGGCGCTCATCGGTGGCGCGGGCCAGCAGGGTGTGCTCGCCGGGGGTGGCCTGCCACGGCAGTGTGAAGCGCGCCCACGCGCGGCGGCCGGCGCGCTCCAGCGCAGCAGGCTGCCACGTCTCGCCGCCGTCGTCGCTCACCTCGACTGTTACGACTTCCCCGTAACCAGACCACGCGTAGCCGGTGATGATCGTCTCGCCTGCCGGCAGCGTGGCGCCTGCCTGCGGCGCGGCGATCACCGACTTGACGCTCATCTCCTGCACCGGGCGCAGCGCTGTGCCATCTTCCGCCCAGTAGACGTAGTTGTCCGCGTTCCAGAACCCGGCGAAGGCGTGATCGATTACGGTCAGGCCCACCAGCCACTTGGTGGAGGCAATGCCCGCCCAGCCGGGTGTCAGCAGGCGCACCGGGGCGCCGTGCGCCACCGTCAGCGGCTCGCCGTTCATGCGCAGCACCAGCAGCGTGTTCGGGTCGCGCGCCACCGCCAGCGGCAGGCCGCGCTGCATCTCCGGGGAATCACCGCCCTGCGCCACCAGATCGACCGCCGCCGCGCTCACGCCCGCCAGCGCCAGCACATCCGCCAGCGCCACGCCCTCCCAGACCGCCGTGCCGCTGGCGTCGTTGCGCCACGGGGTGCCCGGCGGCACGGGCTGAAAACGGGTGCGGCCATTGCCGGCGCACTCCAGAAACGCGGTCAGGGTGCGCTGCGGCATCGCCTGCAGGTCGCTCAGGCTGAGGGTGAGCGGCTGATCGACCTCGCCGTCCACCGTCAGGGTGTACGCCTGCGGGTCGATGACCGGCACCGGGCCATTGGAGCGCATGAAGAAGCGCTCCGTCGGCACGGTCAGCGCGTACTCCGGCCCCTGAAAATCGAGCGGCATCCCGAAGTTCCCCCCGCCGTAGGGGTTCAGGCGGATGTCCTTACCCAACTCGGCCAGCAGCTCTTGCGGCTCCTGCGCGAGATCGAGGAAACGGGCGATGGCTTGGGGCAGAGTGGCGGCAACCACGGAAGACCTCCTGAATAGGCGCGTTGTGCGACCGACCGGGCGAGCACGATGTGGCGACCATGGTAACCACGCGGCCCGGAGGCGCATTGTCCACTGTCGTTGTAGACAATACGGTGGGATTCCGCAAGCCAGCAGGCCTTCACCATCGGCGTGTCATGATTGACGTTCTTGATCCAGAACTGTAGTATCGACGGGTTCGCGCCCCGTGCGCGCTCATCTCGAGGAGCGGAGGGACCGGCCCGGTGATGCTCCAGCAACCACCCCCAAGGGCAGGTGCTCCTTCCGGCAGGCATTGTCGCCTGAAAGATGAGGGACACGCGCGGCGGCATCATCGCCCTGCACCGTAGCGCCTTACCCTCGCCTGTCTCGGACGGGTGATCTGTTCTGCCGGGAGCCGGCCCTCATCGGCCCCGGCGGGTTGCGTGTCCGCGCTGGCGGAGACGCTGGTTTCAGTAGAAGGACGCTGGTCGATGCGCGAAGTGAACCGTGCGAACGTTCTGGCCGCTGGCCTCCACCGCCGCCGCCTGCTGGGCCTTGGGGCCGCCGGGCTCACCGGCGCCCTGCTGGGCCGCGCTAGCGTGGCTGGCGCGCAAGACGCGACGCCCGCAGGCGGCGAAGTCTCGTACCCGGACTTCACCGGCGAGACGATCAACTTCATGATCATCCAGCCGCACGCGGTGACGGGCGATCTGCTGAAGGCCGACTTCGAGGCCGCCACCGGCGCCAAGGTCGAACTTACGGTCGTGCCGTATGACGAGGTGCAGGCCAAGGCCACGCTGGACGTGCAGTCCGGCGCCAACGTGTTCGACGTGCTCGACTACTGGTACCCGACCGTCGGGGCGCTGGCCAGTCAGGGCGTGGTCGAAGATCTGACCGACTTCATCGAGAACGACCCGGACATCGACCCGGCGGACTTCATCCCCAGCATCTACGATGTCTACACCCTGTACGATGGCCGCCGCTACGGCATCCCCTACGACGGCGACACCCACGTCCTCTTCTACAACACCGAGATCTTCGAGCGAAACGGCCTCTCCGCGCCGCAGAGCTGGGACGATTTCCTGAACGCCGCGAAGACGATCACCGAGGCGGAGGGCGCCAACGGCGTCTACGGCGCCGCGCTACAGGGCTTTCAGGCCCCGATCATCATCGGCTCCTCCTACGCCAACCGGCTGGCCGGGTTCGGCGGCGAGTTCCTGACCGTGGACAACGCCCCGGCCCTCGACAGCGAGGCGGCGGTGCAGGCGGCGCAGGCGATGCTCGATGTTTCGCCATACGTGCTGCCGACCCCGCTGGAGACCGGCTTCGACCAAGCGCTACCGGCGTTCCTGAACGGCCAGATCGCGATGATGGAGTTCTGGACCGACCTCGGGGTCTACGCTGAGGGGCCGGACAGCAAGATCGCCGGCAAGTGGGATGTCGTGCAGATGCCGTACGGCGGCAGCAACACGAAGCACATCGCGCCGCTGAACGCCGGCTTCTGCTTCTCCGTCTCCACCGGTTCCCACAACAAGGAGCTGGCGCGGCAGTTCGTGAAGTTCGCCACCAGCAAGGACTACCACCTCAAGCTGCTGACCGTCACTGGCAGCGGCATCGACCCGATGCGCCTCTCCGCGCTGGAGGCCGATGAGTACAAGGCCTTCGCGCCAAAGGTGCAGGCGGCCGCCACGGCGTCCCTCTCCGGCGCCTTCGCGTGGCCGACGATCCCCGAATCCCCGGACCTGATGCAGGCGCTGGCGGACGAGCTGGCGCTGATGCTGCAGGGCAACAAGGACGCCGCCACCGCCCTCGCCGACGCGCAGGCGGCGTGGCTGACGATTCTGCCGCAGTAAGGGGAGCGGCCCCAGCCCCGGAGAAGCCCTCACCCCAACCCCTCTCCCGATGCGCGGGAGAGGGGCTCGTACCCCGGGCGTGCGCGCTGAATGCGGCGTGGTTACGTCACAATTCCACCCGTAACGCCGCAAGCCGGCTCCCCTCTCCCGCGCATCGGGAGAGGGGCTGGGGGTGAGGGCCATGCCTCAAGGTCAGCCTGTTTCCGCGTACCAATACCCGGCTCCGGGTGGGAAACGACAACTCTCCGCCAGCGCGCACTCCCAGCGCCTGACGCCGCTGCTGCTGGTGGCGCCGTTGGTGGTGGCGCTGCTGGCGTTCGCCATCTACCCGCTTATCTACCTGATCGTGCTCTCCGGCTCCAAGTCGCTGCTGGGCAAGCCGTTTCAGGCGTGGGTGGGGCTGGATAATTTCCAGACCGCGTTCCGCGATCAGGCGTTCCTGTGGTCGCTGGTGCGCTCGGTCGGGTTCGCCGTGCCGGTCACCATCGTCGAGGTGGCGCTCGGGCTGGGCATCGCGGTGCTGCTGCAGCAGAGCGTGCGCGGCGGGCACGTGGTGCGCACCCTGATGCTGCTGCCGCTGATGACCCCGCCGGTGATGGTGGCGGTCGCGTGGAAGCTGATCCTCAGCCCGGTCGGCGGCCTGCTGAACAGCACGTTGTTCAAGCTGGGACTTACGGACAAACCGGTGTCCGTGCTCGGCTCTTCCACGTGGGCCTTCCCCTCCGTGGCGTTGGCCGACGCGTGGCAGTGGACGCCGTTCATCACGCTGCTCATCTTCGCCGCGTTGCAGGCGCAGCCGGACGACGTGCGGCAGGCGGCGACCATCGATGGCGCCAGCGAGTGGCAGATCTTCCGCGATATCACGCTGCCGATGCTGGCCCCCGCGCTGGTGGCGGTGGCGCTAATCCGCTTCATCATGGCGCTGAAGCTGTTCGACCTCGTCTACGCGCTGACGGCCGGCGGCCCCGGCTTCGATACGACGGTGGCCTCGTTCCACATCTACCGGGTGGCGCTGGAGAAGTTCAACGTGGGGTACGCGGCGGCCCTCACCCTGATCTTCGGGCTGGTGGTAAGTTTGGTCACCCTGCCCCTCGTCTGGCTGCGCGATTGGTCGCTGCGGAGGTGGGGATGAGCGCCGCCGCCCCGGGCCTGCCGATGACCGCGAACGCCGCAACCCGCGAAGAGCCGATTGCCCAGCGCCGCAGCCGCGCCGGGCGCATCGTGCGCGGCGCGCTGCTGGCGCTGGTGCTGGTCTTCTTCCTGACCCCGATGGTCTATCTGACGCTGGTTTCGCTGACGCCGCAGCCGGAAGTGCTGAGCGGGCAGATCATCCCCTCGCGCGTCGCGTGGGAGAACTGGCCGAACGCCTTCAAGTCGGTGCAGGTGCTGCTCTTCCTGCGCAACTCGATCTTCGTGGCGGCAATCAGCGCGCTGGTGACCATGGCCATCGCCGTGCCGGCCTCGTACGCCATGGTGCGCTTCCGGACGGGCGGCGGGGTGCTGCGCTCGGCGGTGCTGTCGTCGTACGTGGCCCCGCCCATCGTGGCGGTGATCCCGCTCTTCTTTCTGTTGAAGAACGCCGCGCTGATCGACACCCTGCCGGGGCTGGCGCTGGTGCACGCGCTGGCGAATCTGCCGGTGGCGATCTGGCTGCTGGACAGCTTCGTGCGCGAGGTCCCTGCCGATCTGGAGGAGGCGTCGTGGGTCGATGGCGCCGGGCGCTTCGGCACGATGCTGCAGATCGTGCTGCCGCTGCTGCTGCCCGGTTTGGTGGCGGTGGCGATCATTTGTATCATCCTGTCATACAACGAGTTCCTGTTTGCGCTGGTGATGACGTACCGGCCCGAAACCCAGACCCTCCCTGTCGGCATCGCCCTCTTTCAGGGTGACCGGCTGGTGCAGTTCGGGCAGATGGCCGCCGCGTCACTCACCGGCATGATCCCGATCTATCTGGTGGCGCTTTTCTTCCAGCGCGGCCTCGTGCGAGGCCTGACGATGGGAGCCGTGAAGTAGGGGGAGACGCCTCTACGGAGGCTTAGGGGGAGACGGCCCGCGGGCCTCAGGGGGAGACGCTTCGCTTAGGGGGGAAGGGAGTGAGATGAGATTGGACGAGGTACATCACACCTCTCGTGCTCCTCATTCTCTTCCCCCTAAGGCTCGCAAGCCGTCTCCCCCAAAGCGCCGCAGCGCGTCTCCCCCTAAGGCCCGCAGGCCGTCTCCCCCTTGGAGGGAGGTACCGTGACCGAGCAACGCGTCGTGATCGCGCCGGAGCAGTTTCTCGATGGGTCGCCGATGCAGCAGTCGGATGGCGCAGTGCGCGATCTGAAGCTGATCTACCCGGAGACCGGGTTCGACGCCATGACCCTGTGTCTGGGGCTGGTCGAGATCGACCCCGGCCACCATTCGCCGCTGCACCGGCACCGCTGCGAAGAGGTGTATTACGTCGTCAAGGGCAGCGGCGAACTGGAGTCGGACGGCGAGCGGCGGCCGATTTCGGCGGGGTGCGCCGTGCTAAACCGCCCCGGCGTCATCCACCGGGTGTACAACACCGGCGATGAGACGATCCAGCTGGTGGTGGTCGCCGGCGTGATGCTGGTGCCGCTCTGGCCGCAGTGGCCGACGGCCTCGCCGTACGAGGTCTTCGAGGGCTCCTCCATGGACGAGCACCGCGCGACCGAAGCGGTGGCGGCGGAATGAGCGCGGCGGCCTACCCCTACCCCGCAGCCGCCGAAGAACTGGCGCTGCTGGTCGATGTGCTGATCCCCGGTGACGACCTGTTCCCCGCCGCCTCGGCGGCTGGCGCGCAGGGCCTGCTGGCGGACCGCCTGCGCGAGCGCATCGGGCTGGATGGCGTCGATGTCGTGCTGGCCGCGCTGGGCGCGGCGGCGGGCGGCTCGCTGGGGGCGCTGGAGCCGGCGGCGCAGGTGGCGGCGGTGGCGCGCTTCGAGGCGGAGGAGCCGCTGCTGTTCGGGCTGATGCTGAACACGCTCTACTACAGCTACTACCAGTTGCCGCTGGTGGTGCAGGCGATCCGCGAACTGGGCATCGTCTACAACGACGCGCCGCAGCCGCTCGGCTACGACCTGCCGCCCTTCGAGCCGATCCCCGGCGTCACCATCCCCTCGCAGCCGCGCGGGTTCTACTACAAGACGGACGAGGTGAAGCGCATCGAGTGGCTGCCGCCCGCGGCCGTGGCGACCGCCAGCGAGCAGTAGGAGCAACCACGGAGTAGCCCTCACCCCCAGCCCCTCTCCCGATGCGCGGGAGAGGGGAGCCGATTCGCGATGGCGGTGCGGGTTTCCGGCGTCACCACGCCGGATTTGTCACCACGCCGGGGGCAAAGCCCCTCTCCCGCGCATCGGGAGAG
>JASGGF010000225.1:0-8652 GCA_047605145.1 Thermomicrobiales bacterium
GGAAGATGATGCGGATCTCGCCCAGCTCGCTGATGCGCTCGATCTCGCCGCCGCCGCAGTGCGCCACTGCACTCACCAGCGTGCCCTTGCTGCCCATCGTCCGCGCGGCCTCCGGCAGCGTCACTCGCTCCCAGCCGCGGTAGCGCAGCTTGTCGCGCTCCGAACGGTCGTCACTCGCAAAGACGGTGTTGGAGCCGCTGCGCATCATGTAGGTGTGCCCGGCGGGCGCCGGGGTCGTTTCGGTCATCGGTGTGCGCCTCTCTACAGGTCGTCGTCGATGTCGGCGGGGAAGGGGTCGGGGATCTCCGCGCCACCGCCGGCCATCACCAGCTCCGGCTGCTGCGGGTTGGCGAGGTACGGCGACAGCACGGTCTTGGTGGGGTCGATGACATCCCAGCTGATACCGCAATAGACGCGGTCGCCCACTTCGTCCCGCGTGGTTGACGTCACGAACTGGGTGGTCAGGAAGTCGTCAATATCGATGCTCTCGCCGGGGCGGAAGTCTCGGCCCAGCAACGCCTTCAGGAACTGGCCCATCTTGGCCTTCTCGCTGTCGATGTGCTTCGGGACCGGGAATTGCTGGCTGAACAGCTTGCCCTGCATCTGCTCGTTGCCCGGCAGCTTGATGATCTTGAACTCCGCGCGGGTGCGGGTCACGTCCTTGGTGACCCCGTCGAAGGTGCTTTTCGTCACGTAGAACGGCGACCACCCGTTGAGTTCAAAGCGACCGCGTGCGCCCCGAGGCGGCGCGCAGTAGTCATTGAAATCGACGTCGAAGAGCATGATCTGGCCGTTCGACACCCGGCGGTGCATCTGCGCGGTGAAGCTGGATCCGGAGCCGTCGCCGGCGGTGAATGAGCGTCCCATCGTGGTGTTGTCCTTCCTGTCTTCCTGTCTTCTGGCTGAGTGGTCTGGCTAGTTGGCGGTGTTGAAGCTGAGCGCGGCTCCCTCCTTCCGCGCGTCGTCGCGGACGTTGCGCTGATCGCGCTCGATCTCCCCGATCCACCGTGCGCGATCGAGCCCATCGACGAGGATGTCGTGCGCGGCGACCATGCCCGCCTCTGTGGCATCCACCCCGCTCAGCTCCACCGTGGTGCTGTAGCTCCAGCCATCCTTGATGGTCCGGCTGTGCTCGATGCGGATACGCAGGGTCGGCTGCGGCGCCGTGGCCTCCAGCGTGGTCAGGTAGTGCTCGCGGGTGTCCGGGGTTGCAGGATCCTGATAGCCGTAGCGCGGTGCGGTCTCGGTCACAGGTCGATCTCCTCGGTGCGGGTCGTGTCGAGCGTCCAGTAGGTGATCAGCGTGCTGTGCATGACCGTGTCGCCATCAACAGTGGTGGTCAGGCCACCCGCGTGGTCGACGCCCAGCACCTGCGCGTGCTTGCCCAGCGAGGCCAGCCGGGCGTTGACCGCGCCCTCGTGCGCGCCACTGCGTTGCGGACTGGCGACGGTCACCACATGGGCGACCCTCACGATGCTGGCCGGGTTCTCCCTCATCGACCTTCCCCCATTTGCTGGTGCATCCAGCACTGCTCCTCTTGCAGGTAGCGCAGGATCGCGCCGGAGCCATCGACCTCGTGCACCCGGTAGCGCGTAAGCTCCAGCCGGGTCGCGAGATCACGCACCACCCACCACGACGGCCCCCACGGCCCCTCATCGACACGGTCCGCCGTGTAGCCACAGACGCCGGATCTCGGCGCTGCAGGCGTCACGGCAGCAGATCCGGCAACCGCAACTCGACCAACGCCGCGCAGTTTTCGCGCAGCCGCGACAACCGCCAGCCGCGCTGTCGCCGCCGGCTGCTCGAGCGAAACCGCTGAATCGCCCGGATGTCCGCCCGGTGCCGGTTCAGCGTCGTCTTCTTCCTTGCCATCGAGCTTGCTCCAGAACGTGCGCGCCAACGCCTGATGCCGCGCGGCCTTCGCCGCGTCGTCCGCGAGTTCGTCTGCCCAGGTCATGAGCGTTGCCGCTTCTGCTCGACCGCGATCATTCGGCGCAGCCCCGCCACCTGCCGCCCGGTCAACCCGATAGCGTCACCGTGGCGCGTCACGCGGTTACTGACGACCAGCACCGGCCCCGCAACGGCGTCAGCGATGGGGTGGCCGTGCCGGCCGATCTCCTGCAAGCGCAGGCGCGTCGCGTAGGGGTTGAGTCGCTCGGCCCACTCGTCCGCGCTGTTCTCGCGGTCATTGACCACCAGCGTCATACCGAGCGTGGGCAGCTCAATGGTCTCGACGTAGCCGTCCACGGCGTACTGCCACGCCGACAGCCCGCCGTCCTCGTCCGTCTGATCCCACGTCACCTCGTACGCATCGCCATCGATGTCGATGCGCAGGCCGGTGTGCACGATGGGCTTTGTTGCGACAGTCGTGCTGCTCATGACGCCCACCCCCAGATCTCTGCGGCGGTCTCACGGGTCGAGCGGCAGAAGGCGTTGTCCGGGAGGTTGCGGCACTGGGAGTCCATCAACGCGGAGCCCCACGTCTTGTGGCGGCTGACGATGGAGTCGGTGGCGGTGTCCACCACCAGCCACAACGACCGCCACCAGCTCGGCTTCGGCATCGGCGCCGGCTCGGACTTGATCACGTAGCGGTCGCCTGCCGGCAACGGCGCCGGAGTCACGACCACAACCGGGGTACACTCGGGATGCATACGACCCTCCTAACGGGTTGTTGCGCTGACCCCGGCAGGACCAAACTGCCGGGGTCCCTCTTTGAGAGGCTGAATCAGGGGCCGCTGCTCCGCGGCCATTTGCTGCAACACCGTGATCAGTCCGCGTACCAGCGCCATCTGGATGGCCTCTTGCTCTGCCTCGGGCAGACGCGCCCACGGCGCAGGCGTGGCACCGGTTGCGGCTTTCATCGGCGGCTCGTCAATTCCGTTGACCGTACGAATTTGTTCGGTTTAACGGAATCGAAGAGCAAAAAAAACGGAACACCCAACGCTGCTGCGATGCGCTCGCCGGTGGCTTGGTCGGCCGTTTTTCGCCCAGCTAGCAGCTTCGACACGTACGACTCAGATACGCCCACCTGACGCGCCAGCCAGCGACTCTTACGCCCCTGCGCTGTCATCACACCATCTAGGCCCGTCGCCACAAAACGCGGTGTTCTGTTCATAGGATGAATATATCCTGTTCGCCGAACAGCGTCAAGTAATCTTGACGCAGAACAGACAGGACTAATGGGGGAGTCGGTGTTGTCAGAGTCACGGGGCGGGGCGTCGGGGGATGTCGCCGTGTGGATACGCAAGCAGATGCAACGAAGGGACTGGTCCGGCGCAGACCTTGCGCGGGAGTTGGATATGTCGCCTTCTCGCGTTAGTGATTGGATCAATGGGAAATTCGTTCCCAATGTGCAATCAGCCCGTCGCCTTGCAGAGGCGTTCGGCGCCGATGCTGATGACGTGTTAGCGCTGGCGGGGCATCGCGAACCTACTGCCGTGATACCTGCTGATGCCCCTCAGGCGCGCATCATTGCGCTCGTCAAGCGGGTGAAGTGGACCGAAGATCGCGCAAGACCGCTGGAAAAGCAGCTGCAAGAATGGATCATCATTGATCGTGAGATTGCCGCCGCTGCACCCTAGTCTTGTCCCAGCTCGGCCCGGATGATTCCGCTGCCCTCGCACAATTCGCAATCCGGCATCGCCTCGCCCAGCACGTTGTCCGCCGCGCGTGGATGACAGAGCGGGCACGGCACATGCCCCGGCGGCAAGCCCGCTGGCAACCGTCGCGACCGGCGTGGCTTGGGGATCGGGGTCACGGGTCGCTGACGGTAGGCAATTCGCCCTTTCGCGGTCGCGACCTCGTGCACGAAACGGCGCACGTGTGGCGATGTCGAGCGCACCAATCCCGCCCGAACGCCATCTACGACCGGCTCAATCGCCCAGGCCGCACCTTCCTCATCTATTGTGACCTGGTCTCGAGTGTTGGCCTCCACCGTCTTTCCGTGTTGCGTCACTCGCCAGAACGATGTCCCGCCCATCTCCGACGCGTCGTCATCCGACCGGTTGTGATCGTCAGTGCTCACGACCAATGTCCCCTCTCATACTAGAACACTTGTTCTGATTGTTGGTAGCATGGACGGCAAGAGCAGTCAAGGAGAAGCACATGAGTCAGCGGGCAATCCTGTATCTTCGGCAGTCCGACAGCGATGGGCAGGGAGAGCGCTCACTCAGTCTCGATAGCCAGTCGCGAGTCCTACGCGCTGACGCCGCGCGGTTCGGATGGTCGGTGATCGATGAGATCCGCGACCCCGACCTCAAGGGTTACGATGAGCGCCGCCCCGGCCTCTTACATCTCTATGAGCGCTGCCGTCAGCGTGACGTTCATGTCGTGGCCTTCTGGCGCCTCGACCGCCTCGCCCGCTTGCTAAGGCTGCAGGAAAACATCCTGCACGAGTTCACGCAGCTCGGCGTGCAGGTCTATTCCTCGCAAGACCCCAACATTGACCATCCCCTCTTCCGCCAGATCCTCGGGGCCGCCAACGAGCATCTGACGCGCGTCATCAGCGCCAACGTCCGCAGCGCTCTCCACGAACGAGCTCGACGTGGAATGCCCCATGGTGTGCCCCCTCTGGGATATCGCCGCACCAGTAGAGGCAGCAACTACGAAATCGTGCCAGAAGAGGCTGCGATCATTCAGCACGTGTACCAGCGTCGCGTAGAGGGCGCCGGGGATGCGCAAATCGCCCGCGAACTGGCGGATCGCGGCGCGATCACCCGAAATGGCAGCACCGCCTGGACGATATCAACGATTGCCGCGATCCGCACGCGCGCAACCTATCGCGGGACAGCCACATTTGGCACGACAAGCGTCGATAACTGCATTCCCCCCATCATCGACCACGACGTATGGGAGCGGGCGCAGGAGCCACGCCCAAGCAATCGCCGGGCACACCGCCCGAAACCTATCGAGAGCTTCCTTGAGGGGCTGATCGAGCATGAGTGCGGCAGCCCCATGTATCTGATTCAGGTCTGCCCGCAAACGCCGCGCCCGCGTTTCCGCTGCCGGCTCGCTAGCGCTGGCGCACTGTTTCCGCAACAGCAGAAGTGCCCTTACTCGCCTCGCTCAGGCAACATGGAGACGCTTGAGCAGTTAGTGTGGGAACAACTAGTCATCGATCTTGACCGCGTGTTGGATCCAGCTCGCGTCATTGCTGAAGCGCGGAAGGAATACGCCGCGCAAGCGCCTGCCGGTCGCGCGCTGCACCGCGACGCCACAGCGCGGCTCCAGCGCGCGAAAGACCGCCGGAAGCGCGCGGAAGATCTCTATCTCTCAGGCAGCCGAGATCGTGCGTGGTTCGACGCCGAAGACGCCCGCGCCATGGCGGAACTGGAGGCAGCGGAACAGATCATTGCGCAAGTCCCGCGCCCGCCAGATCGCGACGCCATCAAATTGACATGGGATGAGCTTGGAACGCTGCGAAAGTGGTTGCCGTCGGTAACGTCGCCAGAGGCTAAGGCGCTGGCGCTCCGCTCCGCCGGCGTTGCCGTCGTCACCAAGGGCGATCGGCGAGTCGCGCAGGGATGGGCTGCCGCCGTGCGCATTCGATATCGGACTGAATTTGCTCTTTTTTTGCCCAATCATGTCACATAGCGACGCGAAACCTCGAACTGGTGCTGGTTCATCGGCGTGCGGATGTTGCCGGGCGCGATGCAGTTCACGCGCACGCCCATTGGGCCGAGTTCGGCGCCAAGGGCGCGAGTCATCAGCTCCACGGCGCCCTTGGAGGCGCAGTAGGCGGCGGAGAGCGGGAACCCCTTGTAGCCAGCGATGGAGGAGATGTTCACCACCGCTCCCTCCGGCTTCAGGTGGGGCAGCGCCGCCTGCGTCAGGGCGAAGGGCGCGCGCACGTTCGTCGCCATCTGGCGGTCGAAGCTGGCCAGCGGCTGGGTGTCGAAGGGCATCGGCTCGAAGATACCGGCGCAGTTGACGAGGATGTTCAGCCCGCCGAAACGCTGCACCGCCGCCTCCACGATCTGCGCCGGGGCATCCGCGTCGGTCAACTCCACCTCGACCGTCGCCGCCTCGACACCGCGCGCCTCCACCGCCGCCACCGTCTCCTGCAGCCGCTCCGCGTTGCGCCCCACCAGCAGCAGATTCGCGCCCGCTTCGGCCAGCGCCTCGGCGATGGCGCGGCCAATACCGGAGCTGGCGCCGGTTACCACAGCGGTCTTGCCGCCCAGATCGAGATTGAGGTACTTCCGCATCGTGTGCCCCCTGCGTGTAAGGCTGCCTTCCGCGCTATTGTGCACCCAGCTACGATGACGTGGAACGGCAAGGGCGGACATGATGCAGCAGGTGGGCGGAACGCGGCGGCAACTTCTGGCGGCGGGGCTGGCGCTGCTGGCCGGCGCGCGCGCCGTGGCGACGACGGTGGCGCAGGCCGTCATCCCGCGCTACGCCTACCTGCGCGGCTGGGGCGGCGCCGGCGCCACGAACGGCCGGTTCGAGGGCCCGCGCGGCGTGAAGGTGTTCGCCAACCGCGTCTACGTGGCCGATTCGTTCAACAACCGCATCCAGCAGTTCACGCGAACGGGCGAATTCACCCGCGCGTGGGGCACGCTGGGCAGCCGCACCGGCCAACTGAACCGCCCCCGCGGGGTGACGGTTGATGGGGACGGGCTGGTCTACGTGTCGGACACCCTGAACCACCGGGTGCAGATCTTCTCCCCCACCGGCGCGTTCATCCGCGCGTTCGGCAGTCAGGGCAGCGGCAACGGGCAGTTCTCCTACCCGTGGGGCATCGCCATTGGCCGCAACGGCCGCATTTACGTGGCGGATTCGTCCAATAACCGGGTGCAGGAGTTCAACCGCAACGGGCGCTTCCGCAAAAGCTGGGGGCGGCGCGGCTCCACGCAGGGGCTGTTCAACTTCCCGCGCGGCCTCGCCACCGACCAGCAGGGACGGGTGTACGTGGTGGATGGCTCCAACAACCGGGTGCAGGTGTTCCGCGCCAACGGCGATTTCCTGCGCATGTGGGGACGCGAGGGCTCGGCGAACGGATCCTTCGATGACCCGCGCGACGTGACGGTGGACAGCGGTGGCCGGGTGCTGGTCACCGATACCGGCAACCGCCGGGTGCAGGTCTTCGCGCGCGGCGGGCGCTACCTGACGCAACTGACGGCGCAGAACATCTCGCCCACCGGCTTCTACCCCATGGGCATCACGGTCGATGCCGCCGACCGCGTCTACATCACGGACGAGGACAACGACCGGGTGGAGATGTTCACGACGAACTTGTGAGCCGGGGGATCAGGCGATGTTGCGATGTAGGGCTGGCGCCGGGAGATCCATCTCTGCAAGAGCATCAGCCAACTGCGTCAACCGCTCCAGCGAGAAATCCTTGAGTTGGCCACGCGTTATGTGCGTAAGTTGCGACTGATCGATACCCAGCTTTTCGGCAAGCTCATACTGCGTGAGGCTCTGTTCGCGCAGCACGGCGGTGACTCTTAACGCCGCCTGCGCCTTGGCCACACGCAATTCGGCATCGGCCATGCCAAGGTCTGCGTACGGGTTGCCGGAACTCGGGGTGGATGCTGGCTCACAGGTCATGGACGCCTCCGGTGGCAGCAGGTTCCGCAAGCACAAGCGCGTGCAACCCGGCGTCGCGCTCCGCCGGGTCCAGCAGGCCGCTGGTCCAATCCGCCAGCACCAGTTCGATCGCGTACCCAAGCGTGGCCGCCGCCGGTTCGTCGGCCTGCTCAATATTCCAGACCGCGCCGACGATCCAGTCGGTAAACCGGTCAAGCGATTCGCGTCCACCCAGATAGCCGGCAAGGTGATTGCGTATTGACCGCTCAACTGGGCCCATTCTCACCTCCACGAAACGGCTGTGAAACTGGCGCGCTAACCCTCACAGGAACGCAAACATCGTTTCGCCCTCGACAATCATGCCGTATCCAGGGCCTCTTTCCGCGCCCTGCCGCATCCTCCCGCCACCCCGATGTCATCCCGACCGCAGGAGGGATCGACCACCCCCAAGCTCGTGGTCACGACCCCAGTCTGCGCCTGTTACCCCAGCGGTGGTAAACGGAGAACTGGCGCCGGGGTAACCGAGTTGGGGGTGCGCGATCCCTCCTGCGGTCGGGATGACATCGGGGTGGGGAAGGCGCCGGCGGGAGGCGGAGAGTTGGAGCCGTTCCCCGTTGGTACGCGGTGCGCAAGCCTTCCTTGCCGGGATGACAGCGGGGTGGGATGGGCGCCTCGTCGTACCCGCCCCTGCCGGGAACGACGAGATCCCTCCTGCGTCGGGATGACGTCCGCCCTGCGTCGGGATGACGTCTACCGTGCCGCCAGCCATCACCCCCGCGGCGCGTAGTCCAGCACCGCGAGATACGTGCAGGGCTCCGGGCCGGCGTTCTCGAAGCGGTGCAGGATGTCGGCGCGGAAGTAGAAGGCGTCGCCTTGTGACAGCAGGTGCATCTCCGTGCCCAGCGCCATGCGCAAGGCGCCCGTTTCCACCAGCACGTACTTGTCGATGGCCGGGTGGTAGGGCTGCAGGTTCTCCGTGGCGGCGCCCGGCGGCAGCGTGACCCGGATCCACTCGATGCCGCGCCCGGCGAACGCCGGCGAGAGCAACTGCCGGGCGATCCCGCTGCGCGCGTCTGGCCGAGCTGAAGCAACTCGCCGGAAACTCAGACGCGAAAAGCATCG
>JASGGF010000226.1:0-8636 GCA_047605145.1 Thermomicrobiales bacterium
CCACGCCTTCCGGCAGGTTGACCCAGATGAAGAAGCCGCCGTCGGGCACGGTCCACGTAACGCCGTCCGGCATGTGCGTCTCCAGTGCGGCCAGCATGATGTCGCGGCGGCGGTGGTAGACGTCGCGCAGGCGGTCGACGTGGGGCAGCAGGCCTTCGGGCAGCCAGTCGGCGGCGACGTGGGCGCCGAAGACGTTGGTGCCGCCATCGACCTTGAGGGCGGCGACGCGCTGGATGACCGCCTCCGGGGCGACGATCCAGCCGAGGCGCATGCCGGGGCCCATGGTCTTGGAGAAGGTGCCCATGTAGATGACGCTGCCGGTGTCATCGAGCGAGTAAATGGCGGGCAGGTTCTCGCCGGCGTAGCGCAGATCGAAGTAGGCGTCGTCTTCGATCAGCATCGTGCCGGCTTCCTGCACCAGCGCCAGCAGTTCGCGGCGGCGTTCCAGCGTCATGGTGACGCCGGTGGGGTTCTGGAAGTTCGAGATGGCGTAGACGAACTTGGGGGTGATGCCCTCAGCGCGCAGGCGCTCCAGCTCGGCCTTGAGGGCGATGACGTCCGTGCCATCGGCATCGACCGGGATGGAGACGACGTTCGCGCCGACGTTTGCGAAGGCTTGCACGGCGCCGAGCCAGGTCGGCATTTCGCTGCAGATGGTGTCGCCCCAGTCGACGAAGGCATCGAGGAGGAGGGCGATGGCCTGCGAACCGCCGGCGGTGATCAGGATGTTCTCCGGGCCGGCCACGATGCCCTGATCACGCCGGAGCTTCTCCAGCAGGACGCGAATGAGGCCGCTGTAGCCGTTGTTGTCGCCGTACTGCAACGCTGCGCGGCCACGTTCGGCGAGCACGCGAGTGGTGGCCTCGGCGATTTGGCTGGCGGGCAGGGAGGCGGGGTCGGGGAACCCGAAGGTGAACGAGAGCTTGCCCTCGACGTCGTCCATGCCGCCGACGAGCGGTTGGGGATCGACCTGCAAGGCGCGTTGCGAAAACAAGCGATCGAGGTTCGGCGACTTTGCCGGAGACGAGACCATGCGTGCTACTCCCTGCCGTGCGAACGTTTTGCGCATTCTACCGCCGGGGACGGGTGAGGCCGGGCACTTCCGCATCAGAGGCAATTGCAAAGGCTGCCAAGGTTGCCAAGGCTGCCAACTTTTCGGGTGGCAGGCTTTGGCAGCCTTGACTTGAGATGCGCGCGCATCAACGCGGCCGGCTCTCCGCCCTCCACCGCGCGCTCCCTCACCCCGATGTCATCCCGACGAAGGAGGGATCGACCACCCCCAACCTCAGGGTCATGGCGCCAGCTCTCCGCCTGCCACTAGGCGCCCGGCCAGTGGACGCTCGGAGGTCGCGGTGGCGGAGTTGGGGGTGGTCGATCCCTCCTTCGTCGGGATGACATCGGGGGGGCGAGACGGCGTGGTGGGCAGCGGAGAGGACGCCGTGGTGGCGTAGCCGGGGGTGCGCGGTTCTTCCTGCGCCGGGACGACATCGGGGTGGGGGAGCGCGCAGTGATAGGTGGAAGTCGAATTGACCGGAGATGGCGCGAACGTTTTGGACGGCGCGCACAGCGGAATTCCGACTGGTAAGGCGGGATACGGTGATAGAATCGGGCGACCGACGACGCGGTACGCCGGGTGGCGCCGCAGCCAGGAGCTTCCACACCATGACCGACACGCTGCCAGTTGACGCCGTGGATACGCGCGTCATTCCGGGCGACGATATCTACGACATCACGATCATCGGGGCCGGGCCGACCGGGCAGTTTGCGGCGTTCTACGCCGGGCTGCGCGGCGCGCGAACGCAGGTGATCGACGCGCTGGAGGAGCCGGGTGGCGCGCTGACCGCCATCTACCCCGAGAAGTACATCTACGATGTCATCGGGTTCCCCCGCGTGCTGGCCAAGGATTTCGTGGCGCACTGCGACATTCAGGCGCGGCTGGCCGAGCCGACCATTCGCCTCAAGGAACAGGTGCTGCAACTGGAGGCGCGCGAGGACGGGCTGATCCGGCTGGGCACGACGGCAGGAGACCGCTGGAGCCGCTCGGTGGTGGTGTGCGCCGGGGTCGGCGCATTCGAGCCGAAGCGGCTGGACACGCCCGGCCTGCGTGAGCTGGAGGGCAAGGGCGTCCACTACTTCGCCAAGCGGGTCGAGGACTTTCGCGACAAGCACGTGGTGATCGTGGGCGGCGGCGACTCGGCGGTGGACTGGGCGGTGACGTTGGAGCCCGTGGCGGCGCACGTGACGATCATCCACCGCTCGAAGTTCCGGGCGCACGAGGCGACGGTGCGGCAACTGGAGGCCTCGACGGTCGATGTGCGCTACCCCGGCTACGAGATGGTCTCGTTGCGCACGAATGACGAAGGCCGGCTGGCGGGGGTGACGTTCAAGGACGCCGCCGGTGAGGAGACCTCGGTGCCGGCGGACGACCTGATCGTGGCCATCGGGTTCGTGGCGGATCTGGGGCCGCTCAAGACATGGGGCTTCGAGCTGCAGCGCAACCAGATTGTGGTCGACAAGACCTCGATGCAGACGAACATCCCCGGCGTGTTCGCGGCGGGCGACGTGGCGACCTACCCGGCCAAGTTCAAGCTGATCGTGACGGGCGCAGCTGAGGCGGTCACCGCCGTCAACCACGCCGTCACGCACTACGACCCGAAGGCGCGGCTTGATGCCGGGCACTCCACCAACATCATGGAGAAGCGCGAGAAGGCGGAGAGCAGCGCGGAGTAAGCGGCTACGACACGGTCGCCAGGAGGGGCTGGGCAGGCTGCTCCTGGCGGGCCGGCAAGAGTGTCGCGCCGAGCGCGCTCGCGGCGAGTTCGGCCTGCGCGAGGCGGCGCGCCGCCTCGCCTCGCCGTTCCGCCATCTCTTCCACGACGGACGCCAGCGTCAGATCGGTCTCGATGACCGAGAGATCCAGGCCCCACACATCGGTGAAGATGCGGGTGAGCCAAGGGGTGGCGTGATCCCAACTGGCGCGAGGCGAATCGGCGCCGTAGTCGCCGCCGCGAGCCACAATCAGGGCGGCGGGGCGGCCGGTGAGCGCCTTGCTACGCGGACCAAAGCGTGGATCTGTCGTGATGAGGTCCACCCAGTTCTTGACCTGTGCTGGCGCGCCCCAGTTGTACAGCGGAATGGCGAAGAGATAGGCGGCGGCGCTGAGGAGTTCGTCGGCAAGGACGGAGGCAAATGCGGCAGCCTGCCGCTGCTCTGCCGAGCGGTCTGCTTCGGGCACATACACCGCGCTGAAACTCTGGGGCCAGGCGTCGGTGGGGAGCGGCTGGAGGCCGACATCGCGCCGGATGACGCGCAGGCCGGCGTGGTTGGCCACCGCCGCCGCTTCGACGCGGTCGGCGAGGCTGCGGGTCACCGATTGCTGCGGGCGGATGCTTGCGTCGAGACGGAACATGGTATCCATAGGGCGCGGTCCTTTCGCTTGAGCGATATGATCGGAAAATCATATGATCGGAAATATATACTATTTATGGCGTCGTGTAAACCCCTCGAAAGGAGGAGTCCGTGCAGGCCGGTGAGCGGGGGGCGTCCCTGGAAGAACCCGACGTGTACCAGCAGCACGAAGCAGCGGCCTGTGCACGGGCGGCCGAAGATCTGGGGTGGGCGCTCGGAACGCTGTTGCGCGCGTATCTGGAGCTTGCCGTACCGGTGTTCTCGGAACTTCCCGCCGGCGCCCGCAGCTTTCAGACGCTGGCGATGGTCGCGCGGGGTGGCTGCCCGAACCAGGCGGCCATTGCCGACCAATTGGGTATCGACCGCACCGCCATGACGCATGTGCTGGATGATCTCGAAGAAAACGGATTGGTGCTGCGCGCGCCAGACCCGCGAGACCGGCGCGCGCGCCGGGTGACGCTGACAGAGGCAGGAGTAGGGAGTCTTTCGGACCTCGCGTTGCAGCTGCGGGCCATCGATTCGCGGCTGTTAGCCGGGCTGGCCGGACTGGACGCGGCCGAAGCAGAGGCGCTGCGAGCACAGATTGTGCGGGCGGCGAACGCGGTCGCCGCCGCAGATTGAGCGCGCGAGGCGAACCACGACAGGCGCGGGCCCACCAGGCAGGAGTCCGCACGCGGCGATCTCCTACCGCCGACAGGCGCTACTCCGCCGGGCGCAGGAGCTGCGCGATATCGCGGGCTGCGTGCAGCAGCTCGTGATCGGTGTCGTCCGGGACAGAGCAGCCATTGGCGAGGATGAAGCGGCGGCCGCCAGTCTGGGCAATGGCGTCTTCGGCCTCGGCCTGAATCTGCTCCACCGGGCCGTTGCTGAGCGGGCCGAATTCGTGCCAGCCGCCCATGAGGGTCTTGCTGGTTTTGACGCGGGCATCGCGCAGGCTGGGACCGGCGAGGCGGTCTGACCAGTTGAGGACGCTGACGGGGTAATCCAGCACCAGATCGAACATCAGGTTCTTTTCGCCGTGGATGTGCAGGATGTTGAGCCAGCCATCGACCGCGCCACGCAGCGCCATGAGGTCATAGGGGCGGCCAAACTCGCGGTACTGCGCCTCGGTCAGGATGTCGCTGCTGATCCCTTGCACCGAGAAGAAGATGCCATCCGCCCCGGCGGCGATGACCTCGCGAATGTGCGCGTTCAGGTTCTGGGCGATCGTCTCCAGCACCTCGTGGATGAGCGCCGGGTGGTCGTGCAGGTGTTGCAGGAACAGCTCGCGGTCTTTCGCGAAGTACATGGCCTCGGCGAGCGGGCTGAAGACGGTCATGACGATGGGCGTTTCCATGCCGAACCACGCGCGCAGGCCGGCGACCGCTTCGGCGCGCTCCTCGAAGAAGCGGGAGCGGCCCGCGTCGATGGGCTCGATCAGGCGCCAGTCGTTCGGCTGCAGGATGGAGCGCTGCGGGAACGGGTAGGGGATATCGGGCATAACCTTGGCGATGTCGAGATTGAATTCGTCATCGAAGAAGCGAATGGTGGCCTCGGCCATGGCGCGGCCGGAGCCTTCTGGCTGGAAGTGATGCCAGAAGCAGACGGGGACGCGGTCGACATCATCACCCTGCACGGCGGCGGCGACCCGCTCGGTGCGGGTCATGGAGTCGATGATGGGGAGATTGCGGTTCGGTTGCAGGCGGCGTTTGCGGGTAGGCATCGCGGTTTATCTCCTGTCTGACGTCGGCGCATCGTGGCGTGATTCTATCGGGCGGCAGCGCAGGGTGAGCGGCACGCCTTCAGGATCGCTGTTTGCGACTCCCGTGCCACGGTGCTGGAGCGTCGGTTCCCGGACCGTGGCAGACTCTCCTGATGCGGGGGCGTTCCGGGAGGACGACTGACGAGATCCTTCGTCCCTCAGGATGACGCCGGGGCGGGAGATGCCGCGCAGGCAGGAGGAGTTCAGTGGCAGCAGAGGCAGAGGCGCCGGTGGCGGTGGTGTTGAACCGCGACCTGATGTTCGGGTCGCGGATTCGCAGCGCGCTGGCGGGGATTGGGATGCAGGCGGTGGTGAAAGGGGACACAGGGGCGTTCATCGCGGCGACGCGGGAGCTGGGCGACCGGGCGGTGATCGCCATCATCGACATGAACGGCGTGGTGGACTGGGCGGCGGTGGAGGCGGCGCTGGCCGAAGGCGGCTTGCCGCCGGTGCTGGGGTTCGGGTCGCACACGGACGTGGAGACGCGGCGGGCGGCGAAGGCGGCCGGGGTGGACCGGATCGTGTCCAACGGGCAGTTCCACGCGGCCATGACCAGCTATGTGGAGCGCTATCGCCGCGCGTGAGCGGGCGGCGTGGTACGGTGAGCGCCCCTGCCACCACATGCCCCGCGTCCGGATGCACATCTGGCGAGGGCGCTCATGTCCAACACCGACCTCTTGCGGTCTGCAGATACAAGTAGCGGTGGCACCAGTTCAGAAAGCGATCTTGCGGGGCCGCTGACTATCGCGGCTGCGGTCGATCTGTTTTTCGGCGACCTGCGGCTGTCGCCGCGCACGAAGAAGACCTACTTCCACGGCATCGACAAGTTCCTGAAGCACGTGGCGCAGCACGAGGGGATCGACCCGGAGGTGGCGCCTGTGACGGCGCTGCGGCCGGAGCACGTGACCTCGTTTGCCGCGATGCTGGTGCCGCCGGATATCCGCACGCCGGAGGAGGTCTCGGCGATGCGCACCGCCCAGAACAACCTTTCGGCGGTGCGCAAGCTGTGCGCCTACCTCTCCAGCTATGACCACAATACCGAGCTGGCCGGGGACCGGCTGAAGACGCGCATCTCGGCCATGATGCCGCGCTTCACGCCGCCGCCGCCGGATGTGAAGCTGAGCGATCTCGACCGCATTGTGGCGCACCTCGATGGCCTGCCGCGCGAACAGAAACCGCCGGCGGAGCTGCGGCGTCTCAAGGTGCGGGCGATGATCCGCTTCCTGTTCCGCTCCGGCGTGCGCGTCTCGGAACTGTGCGCGCTACGGCGGCGCGACATCGACCTGAACGAGGGCTCGGCCAGCATCTACCGCGCCAAAGGCGGCAAGAGCCGGACGGTGCACTTCGATCACGACACCGCGCAGGCGCTGACGGCGTACTGGGCGCTGCGCGGCGACCCGGCGCGCGGGGCCGGCGCGCTCCCGGCGTTCAGCGGGCGCGATAGACTTGGGGTTCCGGGCAATGCCATCAGCCCGCGCACGGTGGAGCACATCGTGGCGGGGCTGGCGGTGGCGGCCGGGGTGGAGAGCGATGTCACGCCCCACTCATTCCGCCACGGGCTGGCGACCGAACTGGTGCGCCGGCGTGTGCGCGAATCAACGGTGCAGACGATTCTTGGCCATGCATCACCCGCAACCACGCGAATCTACGTCCACAAGTCGGCTGTCGAAGTGGCGGACGAGTATCAGGATGCGTTCGGCGCCTACCGGGCTCCGGCCGGCACGGCGGACTGAGGCGCTGCGGGGCTGGCTGGGGCTGGCCCTGCTGGCGGTCGTGCTGCTGACCGGCTGCTCGTCCGGCGATGCGACTGATGCGCGCCGCGACGAGGCGCGGGACGCGAGCTTGCCGGAGAAGCTGGCCTCGGATCAGGCGACACGAACCGCCGAGCGCTATTTCCCGGCGACCGCCACGCCCGGCACGGTGGAGCCCGATCCACCGGCGCTGGAGGACCTCGTCATCACTTTCGGGTTTCGGTCCGACGGGACGCCGGATGGCAGCTACGAGAGCGTGCCGGCAGGGGTGGGCACGGTGTACGCGGCGGCGCGCGTTTCCGGAGTGGCGGCGGGTCAGGTCGTCGACGCGGTGGTGACGGACGCGTGGGGGAATGACCTGGCGCGGCCTTCGGTGACGATCGATCCCGGCGCGACAGACCGCTGGCTGGCGCTGCCCATCGGGGTGCCGGGCAACGTGGCGCCGGGGGAATACGGCGTGTTCGTTGAGATCGACGATCAGGTCGTGGGGTCGCTGGCATTTGGCATTACCGGGCAGGGTGGCTCGGCGCAACTGCTGCCGGAGGCTCCGGCCAACCCGCAGATCAAGGCGACGCTCCCGCCGCCGGGCGGCAGCTCTGGGGCGCAGGCGACCGGGACCGTCCCGGCGGATCAGCAGGCGCAGCAGGGACAGCAGCAGTCGGACCAGCAATGGGACCAGAGCCAGCAACAGCAGCAGGACCAGACCTGGGACCAGGGGCAGCAACAGGCTGACCAGACGTGGGATCAGGGACAACAGCAAGACTCCGGGCAGCAGGGGCAGCCGCCAGACTGGAACCAGGTGCAGGAGCAGGCCGGGCAGCAGTGGCCGCTCAACCAGGACGGCCAGCCGTAGTGTCCGTACAGGTGGATTGCGTTCCGTCCCGCCGCTGATACAATCCCGCCGGATTGGGAAGAGGGGCCAACGGCGGACGGGCGACCGTGGCTAATGCGAGGGAATCGGGATGGATGATCGAGATCTGTGGAAAGCGGCAATAGCCGAGTTCCTCGGGCCGTTCGCGCTGGTGGTCGCCGGCGTTGGAGCGGTGATTTCCACGCAGAATCTGGGCGATGGCGGCAATCTGGTGGCGGTGGCGCTGGCGCACGGTCTGGCGATCGCGCTGATGGCGGCGGCGCTGGGCGCGATATCCGGCGGGCACTTCAACCCGGCGGTGTCCGTCGCCATGCTGGCGACCGGCAACGTGGCGCCGGTGCGGGCCGGAGTCTACATCGTCTCGCAGTTGCTGGGCGCGGTGGCGGGGGCGGGGTTGCTGACGCTGGTCTTTCCCGCGCTGGGGGAGATCGGCCGTAACAACGTGGGGGTCAATCTCGGCGTTCCGGGCCTTGGGCCGGACGTGACCGTGGTTGGCGGCGTCGTGTTCGAAGCGGTGATGACCTTCTTTCTCGTCCTGGTGATTTTCGGGACGGCGGTGGATGCGCGCGGCCCGAAGGCGATCGCGCCGCTGATGATCGGCCTCACGATCACGATGGACATCATCTTCGGCGGGCGGATCACGGGCGCGGCGATGAACCCGGCCCGCGCGTTTGGGCCGGAGCTCGTGCAGCAGGACTTCACCAACTGGTGGATCTACTGGATCGGCCCGATTGCCGGCGGCCTGATCGCGGCGTTCCTGTACTCGATCCTGTGGCTGAAGCCGGCGGGCCCGGCCGTCGCGGCGCCGGCGGCGCGGGCGAGTGTCGCCGCGAGCACCTCGCCGCAACCGCAACCGCAGCCGCTG
>JASGGF010000227.1:0-8630 GCA_047605145.1 Thermomicrobiales bacterium
GCCGCCAGCCGGTGTAAACCGCCAGTTCCGTGAGGCCGGCGCCGGCAATGGCGCTGGCCTCTGCCGGGCCGGTCGCGAGCCGGATCGCGGCGCCCGCGCTGATGAGCGCGGCGCCCACCAGCAACGAGCGGCGCGAGAGAAGCGCAGGGACTGGGTGCTGGGGCATGGTGGAACGCCTTCCGGTCTATCAGTGGCCGAATGCCTTGACGGACTCGCGGCGCGGGTGCCAGGCCAGATCGACCGCGCCGAATCGCCGGAGGAGGTCGCTCGCTTCGCGGTGAAGGGGCTGCACGTTTGGGTGCTTGATCTTCCACTCGCCTTTCAGGCCCTTGATGACAAGCTGACTGTCTCCCCGAATGGAGACGCGCGCGGTCTGCGGTTGGTTCCCCGTCAGTTCGATCACGCGCTGCAACCCGGCAATGAGGGCCAGAAACTCGGCCTGATTGTTGGTCATGTTGTGACCAAATTCCATGCGGTTGGCGGCCTCGACGCCCTGCGGGCCATCGACCTCGTAGCTGCCGTACCCGAGGCCCGGGTTGCCCTTGGAGCCGCCATCGAAGATGACGGTGTAGTGACCGAGCGTCGCGGCCTTGGCAGCGGATGCCTGCGCGGGAGGAACCGCTGCCTTTCTGGCGGGTGCTGGCGGCGCAACAGGCGCCGGCGGCGAACCGCCTAGCGCCTGCTGCAACCTCGTGGCGAACTCGACGAGTTGATCACGGGAGAGCGTAGTCGGATCGACACGGAGCAGTTGCTTCGTGTCGATCCCGTTCCGGGAGCGTTGACTCATGCGTGGGCGGCCTCGGCCTGTTTGGCGGCCGCAGCGCGGACCTGCTCCGCGATCTGCTGCGGCACGGGCTGATAATGGGAAAACTCGCTGGTGAAGGAGCCGCGTCCCTGCGTGATGGAGCGCAGGTCGGTGGCGTAGCGCTGCACCTCGGCGGCGGGGACATGCGCCTCGATGGTGGTGGAGGCGTTGGCGCCGGGGTTCATGCCGCTGACGTGGGCGCGTTTGGTGTTGAGGTCACTCATCACGTCTCCGGTGTAGGTATCCGGCACGGTGACCTTCACCAGCATGACCGGCTCCAGCAGGACCGGCTTGCCCTGCAGAATCCCCTTCTTGAACGCTTCCTTCGAGGCGATCTTGAAGGACATCTCGTTCGAGTCTACCGCGTGGTAGGAGCCATCGGTGAGGGTGACGCGCACATTCACCACCGGGTAGCCCGCCAGCGGCCCGGCCTCCAGCCCTTCGCGCACGCCCTTTTCCACCGCCGGGTAGAAGTTGCGCGGCACGGAGCCGCCGAACACCTTCTCGGCAAATTCGAACTCGCCGTCGGGCAGTGGCTCCAGCTCGAGGAAGACGTGGCCATACTGCCCGGCGCCGCCGGTCTGCTTCTTATGCTTGTACTCGGCGACGGTCTTCGCGGAGATCGTCTCGCGGTAGGCCACGCGCGGCAGGCCCAGCTCCACGTTCAGGCCAAAGCGGCGCATCATGCGGTCCAGCGAAATCTGGACGTGCGGCTCGCCGAGCCCGGAGAGGATCGTTTCGCCGGAGCTGGGATCGCGAGAGAGGCGCAGCGTCGGGTCTTCCTCGACCAGCCGCTGCAGGGCCTGCCCCATCTTGTCGAGATCGCTCTTGGTCTTCGGGTGGACCGAGGCAGAGTACGCCGCGCCGGGGAAATCGACGCCCGCCAGCGTGACCGGGCGCGCCTGCTCGCCGACGGTATCGCCGGTCATCACCGAGGCCAACTTGGCGACGGCGCCGATATCTCCGGCGGTGATGCTATCGGTGTTCAGGTGGTCCTTGCCGCGCACATGGAAGAGTTGGCCGAGGCGCTCGTCTTCGCCGCGCGTGGCGTTCCACGCGTGCGAGTTCGACCTCAGGGCGCCGGAGTACACGCGCATGTAAGTAACGCGGCCCACGTGCGGGTCAGCGAGCGTCTTGAAGGCGAGGGCAACGGTGCCGGCGTCCCCGGCGGTAACGGCAACATCGTCGTCACCGAGCTTGCCTGGGAGACTGGCCTCTGCGGCGGAGGGAAGCAGTCCGACCACCGCATCGAGGAGCTGCGCCACGCCCCGGTTGGCCGTCGCTGAGCCGACCAGCACCGGGAAGACGCTGCAACTGGCGACACACTTCTTGAGCGCGCCTGCCAGTTCCGAGGTCTCGATCTCCTCGCCTTCAAGGTAGCGCATCATCAGGTCTTCGTCCTGATCCGCCAGTGCCTCGACGAGTTGCTGCCGGTACGTCTCCTCGTCCGCCTGCAGCGCGTCAGGGACGGCGCCAGTGTCAAAGGCGCCGCTGCCGTTGTTGGAGTAGGTGTGGGCGTTTCCGCTCAGCAGATCGACGACACCGGCGAAGTTGCGTTCCGCTCCGATGGGAAACTGGATCGGGGCCAGCGCGTTGCCGAAGGCGGCGCGGGCGGCGGCCAGCGCGGCGGCGAAATCGGCGTTGTCGCGGTCCATCTTGTTGATGAACAGGATGCGGGGCAAGCCGCGCTCTTCAGCCTGCCGCCACGCTTGCTCGGTTCCGACCTCGACTCCGGCGGAGGCGTCCATCAGGATGACGGCGGCGTCCGCCACGCGCAGGGCGGAGCGCATTTCGCCGATGAAGTCCGCATAGCCGGGGGCGTCGATGATGTTGATCTTGGTGTCGCTCCACTCCAGTGGGGCGACAGCGGCGCTGACCGAGATGCGGCGCTTGATTTCATCGGGATCGTAGTCCGTGACGGTGTTGCCCTCTTCGACCTTGCCGAGGCGGGTCGTCGCCTTCGCCGTGTACAGGCACGCTTCCGTCAAGGACGTCTTCCCCGCGCCACCATGCGCGAACAATCCGATGTTGCGGATGCGATCGGCGGGGTATTGCTTCACCGTGTCCTCCTCCAGATGGCCGTGCTCGATCACGCATGGATCGAACGGCTTGCGCGCAGGGCAAGCCTGAGAGGACGGCTCGGACGAGGCCAGGCCGTCCGGAACGCGGGCTGCCTGGCCACGCTGCCAAGCTTCAGGAGGGTGGCTTTCCTGTTCCGACCGCCGAAGGCGGTGGTGAACCGGTGTGCCAGGAAGCGCTCGCGATAGGCGGGAGTATAAAGGGGATGCTATACGCAGGCCACAGGGGTTTCAGAAGGCCAGCGTATCGAGGAATTGCTGATCAACCGCATAGGCCTCGTTGACGCCGAGGCGGTCCATGACGGCGAGGTGGATGGCGTCTCCCAGCGGAGCCGTTGCCGGCACGGCGCCGTTCTCCACCTTGCTGCGCCCTTCCTCCAGATCGGCGCGGGTGACCGGTTCGACGTGGATGGCGCACTGCGCAAGCCAGCGGCGGGCCACTGCGGGGCCGAGCGCCGCCAGCAGGAGCTGATGGGCGGCGGTGAACGCCAAATCGGTGGTGAACAGCAGGTAGCCGCCGGCGAGAAACTCCTCGTACGCAGCGACGGCTGCCTCGTGGGAAGCGTCGGCGCGGTCGGCCAGCGCGACCATCGCCGAGGCGTCGACGAAGACGATGCGATCCGCGCGCGATTCGCTGCTCATGCCTCACCCGTGGCGGCAAGCGCCTGCAGGTAGACGGCGGATCCTCGCGCGATAGAGCTGCCCGTGCTGCGGCCGATCCCGATGACCTCACGCAGCGGATCACGCCCGGCAGCGCTGATCTGGTCCGCGAGCCCGGCGCCCAGCTCGCGCTGTCGCAGCATCTGCTCCAGATCCTGATAGTCGATGAACCACTGGTTGCCGATGCGTTCGCCGGCCAGCACGCCTTCGCGCAGGTAGCGCCGCACCTGTTCGGTCGAGCGGTCGAGGATGCGGGCGGCGTCGGCGACGGTGACGCGGGCTGCCATGGACATGCGGGGGTTCCCTGGTTCCGTGATCAAACGCGATATGCGCCGTCCTGCAGGATGACCTCGCCATCGAGCGTGGCCTGCCCGCCTGCGCGCAGATCACAGATCATATCCCAGTGGATGCCGGATTTGTTGCTGTTGCCCGTTTCCGGGTAACCCGCGCCCAGCGCCATGTGCATCGTGCCGCCGATCTTTTCGTCCAGCAGGATGTTGCGGGTGAAGCGGGTGATCCCAAAGTTCGTGCCGAAGGCAATTTCGCCAAGGCGGCGCGCGCCGGGGTCAGTATCCAGCGTGTCGATCAGGTAGCGCTCATTCTTGCTGGCGGAGGCATCGACCACCATGCCGCGCTCGAAGCGGAGGCGGATGTCCGAGATCTCTCGGCCATCGGTGACGACCGGGAAAGCGAACCGGACGTGGCCTTCCGCCGAGTCTTCGTGTGGCCCCGTGAACACCTCGCCGGACGGGAAGTTGCGCTTGCCATCGGAATTGATCCACTTGCGGCTGCCAACGTTCATGCGCAGATCGGTATCCGGGCCGGTGATGTGCAACTCGCTGCGGGAGGAAAGCCAGTCGATCAGCGTCTGCTGGCGGGCCGAGAGTTCCTGCCACGCGGCGACCGGGTCGGGTTGATCGAGGTACATGGCGCCCGCGAGGAAGGCGGCAAACTCGTCTGTGGCCATGTCGGCGTCCTGCGCGTAGGCAGCGGTGGGGAAGATCGTGAGGGACCAGCGCACATCGCCGGCGGCGGCGCGGCGCATGGAGATGTCCTTGAGTTCGGCGCGAGCGCGGCTGTAAATCGTCTGGCGGGCAGGATCAACGCTGGTCTGGGCGCGGGTATTGGTGCTCGCCATCACGGTGATGGTGACGGTGGCGACTTCGTGCCGCCAGCGCTCCAACTCGGAGACGTGCGCCAGTTGGGCCTCGCTGGCGTTGTTCAGGGTGTCCGCCAGCGATTCGGAAAGGCTGGGCAGCAGGTGGACTTCGGCGCCCTTGCGCAAAGCTGCGCGGTGGATGGCGCGAAGGAGCGGCTCGGCAGCGACGCCGCCAAGGATGGCGACCTTGTCATCGGCGCGGACGCTGGTGCAGTAGTCGACCATGACATCGGCCCAGCGGTCATAGAACGTGTTGCTCATGGCGAATCCTTCAACGGAGTTAACGTGCTACTTGAATCCGCGCACCAGGAACACGCCGGCCAGCAGCAGCAGGCAGCCGACAATGCGGACGAGATCGATAGGGCGGGTGGCGCCGCCGAGAAAGCCGATCTGGTCCAGGATGACGCCGCCGCTGAGCTGGCCGGTAATCAGCGCCGCCAGAAAGAGTCCGACACCGATGCGCGGCGCCAAAAACGAGGCCGCCAACAGGTAGGGCATCGCCAGCAGGCCGGTAATGATGAAGCCGCCCGGCAGGCCGCGCAACGCCAACAGCAGCACGGCGCCGGTGCAGATGGAGAGCAGGCCCATCACGGCCGGGTTGTCGAACGGGGCAGGCAGGATGGGGCGCTGGCCGCGCATGCCGCGAATGGTGAGCGCCAGCGTGAGCCCAACGAAGGTGCCGAGGATGGAAACAAAGGCGGCCTCGGAGGGGCCGCGTACCTTGCCCATGGCGCCGAGCAGCGACACCTGCAGCGCCTGCGTAATGCCCAGCCCGACGACGAAGGCGATCCAGATGGCGTCACTCATTGCACGGTCCACCAGGCGGTGCTGAACTCGCGAACCCGGTCTTCATCGACGGTGATGCCCAGGCCGGGTGTGTCTGGCACGCTGACCTGATCGCGGTCATACCACTCACGAACCGCGCCGATGTCCTCGCGCAGCATGAGCGGGCCGCCCATCTCGACGGTGCGCACGTTCTGCATGGCGATGGCGGTGTGCAGCCCGGCCGCGGAAGCGATTGAGCTTTCCACCATGGTGCCGATCTGGGCCGGAATTCCGGCGGTTTCGGCAATGGCGTTCAGCTTGAGGGCGTTCAGGATACCGCCGGTCTTCATCAGCTTGATATTGACGAGGTCGGCAGCGCGCAGCTGGGCGATGCGCAGCATGTCGCGGGTAGAGTGGCATCCCTCATCCACCATGATCAGGGCACCGGTCTGCCGCCGCACTTCAGCCAGACCCTCCAGATCCCACCACGTAACGGGCTGCTCTACGTAAGCCGGATTGGAGGCGAGCATGGCCCGGATGGCGCCGATGGCGGCGCCGGGGCGCTGCCAGCCCTGGTTGACATCGACCTTGACGCCGATCTCCGGCCCAACCGCCTCGCGCACGGCCGCGACTCGCTCGACATCGAGCATCGGGTTGCGGGCATCGCCGACCTTGACCTTGACGGTGCGGAACCCCGCGGCGACGTGGCGGCGGGCGGCGGCGGCCATCTCGTCCAGCGGCCCGATGCTGATGACCCGCGAGATCTCCAGGCTGGGGCGGGCCTTGCCGCCAAGCAACTGCCAGACCGGGATGCCGGCGGCGCGCGCCACGAGGTCGTGCAGCGCGATATCGAGCGCCGCCTTCGCGGCGGGCGCGCCCTCCACCTTGGCGTCGAGCGCGTGGATGGCCGTCTCCCGGTTGCGAGCGTCGTGGCCGATCAGGGCCGGGGCCAGGGTGTGCCGCAGGATTTCGGCGACGCCTTCCCAGGTTTCCCCGGTCACGTTGGGATCGGGGGTGGACTCGCCCCAGCCCTCGGCTCCGTCATTGGTGCGCACGCGGACGAGGACGCTGAGGGTATCCGGGTAGGTAGCGTACGAGATGACGAACGGCTCGATCAACGGGAGCCGAACCGGGATGATGTCGATGGCCGCAATCTTCATGGCGGTATCGTCGCACAGGTTGCCTAATCGGGCCGGGTCACCAGTAGGGCAGGGGGATCGGCCTCGGTGGCGGGCAGGAAGCCGGTGATCGTGTAGCCGTCCGCGAAGGCCTGTTGCAGCGCCGCGCGCAGGGTGAAGCGCCAATCGCGGGCGGCGGCGGGGTCGCTGGCGACCAGGGCATCGATATCGGGCGGCAGCGCGATGCTGGCAGCGGGACGCAGATCGTGCGGCGCGTAGGGCGCCGGGCGATCCGGTTCCACTGCGATCGAATCGCCGCGCAGGATGGCCTGCACGCGCGGTGAGCCGATGTCCCAGGCAACATGCAGGCGGTCGGTTGGCATGGCGCCGTAGAGCGATTCGGCGAATGCGCCGTAGCGGTCGATTTCGTACTCGTTAGCCGAGGCGCCCAGCTTGCCGAAATTGAGCCGGGCGTTGGCGGCGCGCAGCGGATCGACAGTCCACACGATCTCGCTGAAGCCGCGCTCCAGAGCGATGGCGGCCTGCAGCCGTTTTAGCTGTTCCGCGAGGCCCAGATTGCGCGCCGACGCCCGCACCGCCAGAAAGTCAGAGACGATGCGTGGCTGGCGGACGAACCCGCCCCAACCGACCAACACGCCCACGGCGTGATCGGGCGTGTCATCCAGAAATGCGCCGATCACGGCGCCGCCGGTTTCCGCCACGACGATCAGCTCGTTGGCGGGGATCAGGTCGCGCTCGGTGACGCCGAACACCTCCTCTTGCAACGCTTCGGCGTGCATGAGGTCATCCAGCGTGGCGAGCACGCGGAAGGTGACGAGTTGGCCGCGCTGCTCGCGGCGCCAGGCGAGGTCGCCGGCGTGGCTGAAGCCGAGTGCGGCCGGGGTGAGCGTCGTCATCTAGTCGTGGTGCGCCTCGGCGGCCAGCGCCGGCGGAATCGCGAAGGGAGTGCCGGCGGGCGGGACATCGATGGCTGCGATCTGGTTGAACATCGAGTATTCCTGATGCCCGTACGTGGTTGTGCCGACCCGCGTCTCGATGAAGCAAGGGAGATCGTCTTCGTCGATACCGAAAATGAAGTCCAGACGCTGGCCGGTGTTCACGTCGGTGTCCGCAGCGCCGTAGGTCTGGCAGGTGCGGCCGGCAACCTCCGCCTCGCCCATCTCGCGCACCGTTTGCGCCAGCAGGCGGTCCGGCAGGGCTGAAAGCGGCGGCATCGGCAAGACCGGCAGGCCGACCAACCGGCCCTCTAGCACGGAGTGGGGCGGGATATCGGCGGCGGCGATGGTCACCCACGTATCCGCGTCAACAACAGGGTCAAGCTGCTGCGCGAGAGCTCCGCGCGCGTACACCGTCTCGCCATCGGCGACGGCGTCAAGCTCCATGTTGAGGACTCCAGTCACGGTCACCTGCTGCAGATCGGGCAGGATGATGTCGCGCGTGATGACGTAGTGGCCCCCGGTCACGGCGGGCGAGGCGCCGGCGGTGACCGGCGTCGCGCCGGGTGTCGCCATGGCGCCCGCGACCGGGGAGGCGTTTGGCAGCGTGGCGAGGTCGCCGGTGATGACCAAGCGGTAGCTCTCCACGTTGCCCCATGCCTTCTCGACGCGCTGCGCCAGCGCGCCCAGCGTCAGCTTGGCGGTGGGTGACGAGGCCGCCGGCGATGACTCGACCGTCGCCGTCGTGGCGGGCGGCGCCGGGGCAGGCGTAGGCTCCGGCATGGCGCCGCACCCGGCCAAGGCCAGCGTCAGCAGGAGTGGCGTGAATCGCAGGAACCGGCGGTCTGGCATGGGTCACAACCTCGGCAAGGGTGAACGTACACCGTGAAGGGTAACAGAGTGGCCGGCTTCAACCCTCCGGCAGGAGGGCGTTCAAGGCGCTGCGGAGCATGGTGAGCGGCATATGGGCGGCGCCGCCTGGGGCGAGTTCGCTGGCCGGGGTGCGGGCAAGGGTGCGGGCCAGCGCCAGCACTTCGCCGCGCAGGCGGTCGCCATCGAAGGCGCGCGCCTTGCTGGCGGCGGCGGTGA
>JASGGF010000228.1:0-8628 GCA_047605145.1 Thermomicrobiales bacterium
CGCTCGGCGCCTGGCGCGATCTGCTTACTGGCCCCGGCAGCGGTCAGCCAGTCGCGCTCTTCCTGCTGGTGCTCATCGTCTACGAACTCCTCGCCATCATCTTCGCGCTGGTGGGCATCGCCAGCGACCGTGGCAGCCACGGCGGCGCCACTGCGCTCCTCGCCGCCTGGGGCCTGGCCGCCTTCTGCCTGTGGAGCTTCTCGTCCGGGCGGCTCCCCGAAAACGCGGTTCACATCGTGCTGCCGGTCGCCCTGCTGGCGGGCCTCGGCCTCGGCGAAACGTTCCGCGCCATCCAGTGGGAGAACGTCTGGCGCGGCTCCTCCGGGCTCCTGGCGCTGGCCCTGCTCGGCGTGCTGATCGCCGGGGCCGGAACCGCCGTGCTTTACGCCCAGCGCGACCAGTACCCCGATCCCAACGACGGCATCAAGCCACCCATCGCCGTGCTCTGCCTGGTGGTCGTGCCGCTGCTGTACGTCATCTGGCGCATCGGCAGCGCGCAATACGCCCAGCCCGCCACCCGCTCCCAGCCGCTGCTGATGGCGCTGTTTGTGCTGGCGGTTCTCTTCGGCGCGCTCGGTTACCGCTCCGCCAACCTGCTGGCCTTCGAGCGCACCGACTCCGGCCTCGAAATTCTGGCCCAGCAGACCTCCACCGAGGGCACGCTCCCCAGCGTGCAGCGGCTGTTGCGCCTGGCGCGCGATATCGGCGTCAACCAGGGAACGCCCGAAGACCCGACCGGCAGCCACACCATGAGCATCGAGATCGAGCGCGATCTCGCCTGGCCGTACGTCTGGTACTTCCGCGAGTTCCCCGCCCTGACGCTGGTTGACTCCGGCCAGGCGGGCCAGAGCATGGCGCAGGCGGTGATCGCCGCCGATGGCGCCACGCTCACCGCGCAGGGCTACCGGGTCACCGCCTGGCCGTGGCGCACCCAAACGCCACCAGAATATCTGGAGCCGAACATCCCGGACCTCTTCAGGTACGTCGTCACCCCGACCAAGTGGATCGACTTCTGGCGGTACATCCTGTTCCGCCGCAACGTCGCGGCGCCTCCGCCGGTCGTCGTCTCCCTCGGGTTGCAGCCGGAGCTGGCCTCACGCGTCCAAACCCCGACCGGGCCGTTCGCCCTCGGCCAGAGCCCTGGTAGCGGCACGGAAGCCGGCCAGTTCCGCGATCCCATCGGCGTCGCAGTCGCGCCGGATGGCACAATCCTCGTGGTGGACAGCGGCAACACCCGCGTCCAGCGATTCACCAGCGATGGCGCCTACCTCGACAGCTGGGGCGGCAGCGCCAACGTCGGCCTTTTCACCCGCACGGACAATGGCCTCGGCCCCACCGGTATCACCCTTGGGCCGGACGGCGTCGCCTGGGTGGCGGACACCTGGGGGCACCGAGTCGTCGCGTTGTCCCCAGACGGCCAGGTCGTGCGCACCATCGGCTCCGGCGTCGTCGATCTCCAGAACGACCCCGCCCGCGTCGCGGAAAGCCCCGGCAGCTTCTTCGGCCCGCGCGCCGTCGCCATCAGCGATGATGCTATCTACATCGTCGATACCGGCAACGAGCGCGTCCAGAAGTTCGCGCCAGATGGATCGTTCGAGCTGGCCTGGGGCGGGTACGGCACGGAACCGAACCACCTGATCGAGCCAGTCGGTATCGCCATCGGGCCAGACGGCAACATCTACGTGGCCGATTCCGGCAACGCGCGCATCGCCATCTTCACGCCAGACGGCGAGCCGGTGGCGCAATGGCCAGTCGCGGACTGGCCGGAGCCGGTCATCGGGGGCACGCCGCCCTCGTTCCAGCCCTACCTCGCCTTCGATGCCGCGGGGAACCTCTACGCCTCCGCCTCCAACGCCGGTGAAGTGCTGCAGCTGGGGCCGGACGGCGAGATCCTGAACCGCATCATGACCGCCGGCGGCCAGAAGCTGGCGCAGCCCGTGGGCGTCGCCATAGACCCGCGCGGCAATCTGCTGATCAGCGACGTCGGCCGGGATGGCGTCTTCACCGCCACCCCGCCACCCGCCGCTCCGCCGCGCAGCGGCCCGGCCACGCCGGTGGGGTAGTTTGCGCGCCTACCCCTCCTGTTCCTGTTCCTGCCGCGCCGCCAGCGCCGCCTGGTAGTGGCGTTCGGCCTCGTCCGCGCCCTCGTCGTCGCCGGCGCTGCGCAAGGCGTAGCGCAACACATCGAACGGCCCTTCCCACAGCGCCGGCGTGTGCCGAAACCCGATGCGCGGGACACTGGCCCCCGCCCCGGCGTACAGCCCCTGCACCACGGACAACCGCGCCCAGTAGACCGCCTGCGCCGGCAGCCCCGCCCGCCACGAGGCGAACGCCGCCAGCCACGGCAGTTCCGCCAACCCCGCGTGCCGCGCCACCCCGGTCGCGCACGCCTCCACCGCCTCGGCGGGCCGCCCCATCGCCAGCAAGCACTCGGCGGCGCGGAACATCGCCCAGGCGCTCTCTTCGTCCCAGCCCCGCAACGCCGTGCAGGCGCGGAACTGCTCCACGGCTTCCTCGTTCCGCTCCAGCCCCGACAGCGAATCCCCGAGGTAGTAGCGCCAGCGCGGGTCATCCGGGTGCTCGGCGACATGCCGGGTCAGGATGCGCACATCCCGCTCTGCCTTCAGCCGGTATTGCGCTGCGGATTTACCAAGCTCGCGGAACGCCACACCCGGCAGCGTCTCCACCATTCCCGGCCCCACGAAGGCCTCGTGCGTCGGCCCGGCCCACGTCCCCCTGCTGGGCAGCCGCACGAAGCGCTCCTTGCCGTACGACCCCGCGGCGTACTGCACATGCACGGTATCGGCGGCCATGGTGGCCAACGCCGCAGCGATATCCACCCCGTTTGGCAGCATGCGCTCGTCGGTGTCCACCGTCACGGCCCACGCGGCGCCCACGTCGGCGGCCGCCTGCAGCGCGAAATTGCGCGCGGAGGAGAAATCATCGCGCCACGGGAACTGGCGCACCACCAGCTTGTCGCCGGCAACCTGCCGGGCCACCTCCAGCGTTGCGTCGGTGATGCCGGTATCGATGACGATGCACCAGTCCACCCAGTCGACCACGCTGCGCAGGGCGTCGCCAATCGTGTCCGCTGCGTTCCCGCTCAGCGTCGTCGCGGCGATGATGGGCGTGTGCCGCGCCGGCGTGAACCCCGGCGTCAGCCGCTCCGGCGAGGCCGGGTCCCGGGCGGGCTCCAACGCGCCAAGCACCTCAGCCGTCGCCACTCGGCCCAGCCACGCCTCCCGGTCCCGCACCCCGTAAGTCACCAGCAGCTCATCTCCATACGCCGCCAACCCCGCCGCAAACTCCACCCCCCGCTCCCGCAGGAAGAACTGCGGGGAGACATCGGTCAGCCGCCAGCGCTCATCGAAGCGCAACCAGCGGTGGTAGTAGACCCGCCCGCCATCGATGAGCGCCACGGACTCATGCGCTAACCCCAGCCAGCCCCCGGCCACCGGCAAGATCTGCCCCCCGCCGCGCAGCAACCGCGCCACCGGCGGCGCCTGCCGCTCGGTCAAGGCCGTCATCTGGTGCGTCCGCAGATCGAAGCGCAGCACCACGGTGGGAGCGACGGAGTACACGAAGTCGATGTGCGGCTCCGGCGAGACCACCGGCATCCAGTTCTTCTCGTGCGTGGTCACGCCATCGCTCAGCGGGATGACCTCCGCCACCCGCGCGCCCTCCAGCCGCAGCAGCACGAGCTGGCAAATGCCCGCCGGCGAGCCATCGCGCCACGTCGCCGACGCCCACCAGCTGCCATCGCGCCAGATCAGCCGCAGATCCTCGAAGCCGGAGACCAGAAACGCCGGCGGTTCCGCCCGCACGTCCCCGTCATGGATCGCCTGCGCCGACGCCATCTGCAGGTCTGGCCCCAGATCCACCAGATAGTTCATGGTCCGGATGATGCCAGCGGCATCGTGAATCGTGTAGCGCATCTGCGCATCGAACGTGTAGTTGGCCGACCGCACCACGAGGCGCGGGCCTGCCGGTCCGATCGCGACGCTGGGGTTGAACAGGGACCAGCCGCCCGGCACGGGAAACGCGAGCGAAGCGCTGGCGAAGGACGGCGCCAGCGCGGCCAGCGGCTGCAGGGAATTCGTGGCGTTGCGCCGCAGGGGCGTGTCGAACTCGGCGGGCAAATCCCCGCGCCGCAACAACCGCTCCGCTGCGCGCGCTGCCGCCGGCGTCCCTGTTGAGTCGATGTCGATGGTCGCCTGATAGTCAGACCGCCACGCGTCCATCCGCCTGCTCCTTCGCCCCCTGCGCCGGCTCTGAAACGTGGACGCGAACCCTACCACTCGCCACCGCGCCCGGCGCAAACACACACCGCCGGCGCACCCTTGCGGATGCGCCGGCAGCCTGCACGGTCCTTGCGACGCGGGGAGCTACTCCTTGCTGGAGCAGACAATCATCCAGCTGATGCCGAACTTGTCCTTGAACTCGCCGTAGTAGTCACCCCAGAACGCTTCGTGCAGCGGTTGGAAGACCTCGCCGCCCGGCGAGAGCGCCGCGAATATGGCATCCGCCTCGCCGCGCGTATCCGGCATCAGGCAGACGCTGTAGCGGTTCCCCTCGGTCAGCGTCTGGCCGGTGAAGGCGGGCACATCAGAGCCCATCAGCAGGTGGCCGCCCATGATCGGCAGCGCCATGTTCATGACGAGGTTCTGGTCTGCCTCGCTCAGCCCCGGCGTGCCTTCCGGCGCGGGCATCGCGCCGTAGCGCGTGATCGGCCACGCGTACTCCGTCCCGAACGCCTCCTTATAGAAGGCAAACGCCTCCTCGCAGCTGCGCTCGAAGTTGAGATACGTGCTGGTCTGGGACATGCCTTCTCCTGTCATTCAGCGACTGATTGCCGGTGCGGGGCCTGTGAATCGCGTTGCGCCTGCCGTCCTGACGCTATCCCGGGCGCTCCACCCTGTCGTCGTCCCGCCGCAGGCGGGATCTCGTCACGTATGTCAGGCGTCGTACGCTGCTTGCAGCTCATCGATGTTCAGCTTCGTCATCGTCAGCATCTTGGCCATTGCCTGACCAGCCCGCCGCTTGTCGCTGCTGCGCAACATCTCGTTGAGCGCCGTCGGCGTGACCTGCCACGAGACGCCGTACTTGTCCTTCAGCCAGCCGCACTGGCTGACCTCGCCCCCGTCGTTGATCAGCGTGTCCCAGTAGTAATCCAGCTCCGCCTGATCGGCGACCTCGATCACGAAAGAAATGGCCTCATCGAAGGTGAACATCGGCCCGCCGTCCAGCGCCGAGAACGGCTGGCCGTTAATCTCGAACTCGACGTACACCACCGAGTCCTCCCCGGTCGGCCCGGAGTTCTCGTAGCGGTCCACGTTCGTGATCTGCGAGTCCTTGAACACGGAGACGTAGTAGTTCGCGGCCGCTTCCGCCTGATTGTCGAACCAGAGGCAGGGGGTCAATGGCTTCGGCACGGTGTCCTCCCGTTGGTGAGCCGGCTTTCCGGCGCGTTCACCAGATAGTCGCTCCACCCGCGCCCCAATCGACACCCGCCCCTACGGCGCCAGCCGCTCCGCCAGCGCCACCCCCGGCGCCAGCCGCCGCAACCCGGCCTGCAGTTCATTGCCCGCCGCCTGCAGTTCGCTGTCGGACATCGCCCCCAACGCCTCCAGCAGGAAGAACGCCGTCGTCGTCTCCGGCCCGATCCGCGTGCGCACGCACTGCCGCCAGTTCCAGCGCCGGCAGGTCACCCCGGCGTCGTCCTGCCAGATCACCTCGCCCGGCAGCGCCGCATCCATCGCCGGCGCGCCGCTCTCCATCGTGTCGAACGGCTCGCCGCCGGCGGCCACCTCCAGCCGGGGCGCGCTGACGTACGCCGCCAGATTCTCGCCGCCCACGGGCAGCACGTGCCGTACCGAGACCGCGTTGTACAGATCGGTCACCGGGTCGATGCGCGGCAGGCCGCCGCCAGCCCGCTTGATCAGCGCCAGCACCGAGGGGCTGGTCCGCTTCGGCTTCGCCCCGAAGGCGGAGTACGCGGCCATCCACGCCGCAATGTGCGGGTGCGCCGGCCAGTCGGCCTCTCCCTGCTCGCGCACCCACGTTTCAGCGCGGGCCAGCGGGTCCGGGTCCGCTGCGAGGTCGAACCGCGCGGGATCGAGCCCCTCCGCCACGATCACCAGCGCCCGGTAATCCGGCCACCGCTCGCGCACCGCCTCCGCCACGCGCAGATCAGCCAGCATCCCGGCGTAGTCCGGCGAAAGCGCCCGGTCTGCCATCAGATTCGAATCAGCCATGAGCCCACGCTCTCCCTCCCTTTGCGCATCAGTGGCGTGCCCACATCGCGTCATCGTGACTCGTCCCTCGGGGTCATTCCTGTATCGAAGCCACCGCCCAACACAGGTGACGTCCTGAGCGTGTCGAAGGACCTCGTCGCCAGCCACGGCCTGCCGCACTCCGCCGCCAGCCGCTCTGCCATCACCACCGGGATTCCGGAACTCGTCAGGAAGCCCACGGTCTCTCCACGGCGCTCTGGTAAGCACCGATACCGCGTTACCGCAGCCGTGCGCCGCTGGTTCCCCCGCCGTGCGACGTCGGCAAATGCACCTGCATCGAGAACCGGCAGCCTTCCCCCTCGGCCGCGTACGCGTGCGCCTGATCCGCAGAGAACAGCGCGGTGGTCCCCGCAACCACCCGCCACGATTCGCCGCCGACCGTCAGAGTCAACGCCCCCTCATGCACCGTCACCACCTCCTGCACGCCGGCCGGGTGCGGGTGGCTCTCGTACTGCTCCCCCGCGTGCAGCGTCCACTCCCAGTACTCCACCGGCGCGGCGCCCGCCACGGTCAACGTCAAACGCGCCTCCCCCCCGTGCGGGCCGCGCCACAGCACCGGCTGCTCCGCCGCCGGAACCAGCCGCACCGGCGCCGTCGCTGGCAAATCGAACAGCTCTGACATCGGGATTTGCAGCGCATCCGCCAGCCGCACCAGCGTGCCAAACGTCGGGTTCGCGTCGCCGTGCTCCAGCGCCACGATGGCGCCCTTGCTCACCCCCGAGCGCGTCGCCAACTCATCCAGCGACAGCCCCTGCAGCTGCCGCCGCGCGCGCACCACCTGCGCCAGCGCCAATGTGCGATCCTCTAACTGCATGCTCTTCCGTCTCGCCGGTCAGTCGTTTCACTGCTATCATTCGGTCACTATACCGACCGCGTCACGAGGAAACCAGTCATGGTCTATCTGCCGGAGCATTTCGCGGAGCACGATCGCGCAGCAAGCCACAGCCTGATCGAGACCCACCCGCTGGGCCTGCTGATCACCCTCGGCAGCGACGGCCTCGCCGCGAACCACATCCCCTTCGTCCTCGATCCAGACGCCGGTGACTACGGCCGCCTGCTGGGCCACGTCGCCCGCAACAACGCGGTCTGGCGTGACCACGATCCTGAGCAAGGCGCGTTGGTCGTCTTCCAGTCGGCGGAGGGGTACATCTCCCCGAACTGGTATCCCACCAAGCAGGAAGCCCATCAGGTCGTCCCCACGTGGAACTACGCGGTTGTCCACGCCAGCGGCCCGCTCATCGTCCACGATGACGAGAAGTGGCTGCGCGGGCAGGCGGGCCGCCTGACGAAGATGATGGAAGCTCCCCAGCCTCAGCCGTGGAAAATGGCCGACGCCCCGCGCGACTACCTGACGATGATGCTCTCGAACATCGTCGGCATCGAGATCCCCATCACCCGCCTCATCGGCAAGACCAAGGCGGGCCAGAACCGCGTGCCCATCGACCGCGAAGGCGCCATCGCCGGCCTCCGCGCCACCACCGACCCCGGCGACGCCGCCATGGCCACCATCATGGAAGCCGCGCTCCCGCACTGAACCCGCCTGCGCGAACCTCCCGCGACGCCAGTATCCCGGCAGGTTCGCGCACGCGGATTCTCCACCATGTCCAACCTTGCCCAGATTCTTGCCACTGCCGAAAAACCCGATACGATGGCGTTGGCCGGAACATCGCCCGCAATGCCGAGACTTGCGCAGGTTTTCCGCCGTTGCACCCGCCTCTCGGGGCGGGTGGGGATTGAAACGTCTGCTTCGGCGCCAAGATCCACAAGCTCGATGGCGTGTTGCACCCGCCTCTCGGGGCGGGTGGGGATTGAAACGTATGCCGAGCGCCAGACAATCGCGGCAGTGTCATAGTTGCACCCGCCTCTCGGGGCGGGTGGGGATTGAAACACCGGTGTGCGGCGTCTGCGGATGGTGCTGGGAGTCGTTGCACCCGCCTCTCGGGGCGGGTGGGGATTGAAACTGCTGGCCCTGCCGGCCGCCGGCGTGGCCCGGACGGCCCCGGAGGTTGCACCCGCCTCTCGGGGCGGGTGGGGATTGAAACCTGCACGACCCGGACACCGCGGAACTGGTGACGAGCGTTGCACCCGCCTCTCGGGGCGGGTGGGGATTGAAACGCCTACGCGGACGGCCCGGTGTATCCCGCGAACGAGTTGCACCCGCCTCTCGGGGCGGGTGGGGATTGAAACGATCTCTCCGGGCGGATGATGGACCTGCGGGGCCGGGTTGCACCCGCCTCTCGGGGCGGGTGGGGATTGAAACACCTGCATGACCTGCGGCGCGTGGTGGCCCAGCAGGGGTTGCACCCGCCTCTCGGGGCGGGTGGGGATTGAAACG
>JASGGF010000229.1:0-8599 GCA_047605145.1 Thermomicrobiales bacterium
AGGGCCGATCCCCTCAACCGGCGACACCGCGCCGTGCAGAACGTGATACCGCCCGCGAAACTGACCGGTGCGCTCCAGCGCCACGACATCCAGCGGCTCCTCGACGACGCAGATCGCTTCATCTCGCCCGGGGTCACTGCAAATGGCGCAAGGATCCGTCTCGGTCGTGTTGAAGCAGATCGAGCACAGCCTGACGCGTTCCTTGACGTCGAGGATCGCTTCAGCCAGCGCGACAGCTTCCTCGTTGGAGGTCCGCAGCAGGTGGTACGCGAGACGCGAGGCAGACTTCGGCCCAATTCCGGGCAAGCGCGCCAGCTCGTTGATCAGTCGCGCCACTGGTTGTGCGGTTGCCGCACCGTGCGAAATCGACATGCGTTCAGGTTCCTGCGTGATCGAAGACTGGAGCGAATCCGGAGGAAAGTCTAGCAGGAGACGTCGTCATGTTATGTCCCGTAGTCCTCCGAGAGGAGCACTGGCCTCCCTCGGATTCCATCGGCAGCCCCGATGATCCCCTCGTCCTCCATGCGCTCGATCAGCCGGGCCGCGCGGTTGTAGCCAACCCGCAGCCGGCGCTGCAGCATGGATGCAGATGCCGTGCCCTGCTGCCGGACGATGCTCAACGCCTGATCGAACAACGGGTCATCGTCACCGTCCAGCCCATCATCACCGCCCGCCCCGCCTCCGGCCGCCGGCAGATCGAGCCACTCCTCGGCGAACCGTGGTACGGGCGCGTGGCGATGCCAGTGCTCGACGATCAGCTGCACATCCTTGTCCTCAATGAACGCGCCTTGAATGCGCTGCGGCTTGGCGGCATCCGGCGGCAGAAAGAGCATGTCGCCTCGGCCCAGCAGTCGTTCCGCGCCCGGCATATCGAGAATCACCTGACTGTCAATCCGCGAAGAAACGGCAAACGCGATCCGCGAGGGCACGTTGGCCTTGATCAATCCGGTCAGCACGTCCACCGACGGCCGTTGGGTCGCGATAATGAGGTGGATTCCGGTCGCCCGCGCCATTTGCGCCAGCCGCACCAGCAACGTTTCCACGTCGTCCGGCGCCGTCATCATCAGGTCGGCTAGCTCGTCGATGATGACGACCAGATACGGAAGATGCTCCGCCCCCGCCTCGTCCGCCACTTTCATGCGGTAGCCATCGAGGTTTCGCACGCCCAGCTTCGAAAAGAGCGCGTAGCGCCGCTCCATTTCGCGCAGCGTCAGCCGCAGGGCGCCGACCACCTTGTCCATCTCGGTGACCACCGGCGCCTGCAGGTGGGGCACGCCGTTGTATCCGGTCAGTTCCACCATCTTGGGGTCGATCATCAGGAGTTTGAGGTCATCCGGAGTCCGGGTGGAGAGGAACGTGGAGATGATCCCGTTCAGGCAGACGCTTTTTCCGGCCCCGGTCGCGCCAGCGATCAGCAGGTGCGGCATCTTCGTAAGGTCGCCGATGACGTAGCGGCCATTGACGTCGCGGCCCAACGGGATCGGCAGCTTGTGCTTGCCCTTGGTGAACGCCGGCGATTCCAGCGTCTCACGCAGACCCACCGTCGCAATCTGGGCGTTCGGGATTTCGAGGCCAACGCGAGCGTACCCCGGAATCGGCGCCTCGATGCGGATACTCGGCGCCGCAAGGGCCAGCGCGAGATCGTTCTGCAGTTGCGTGATCCGGCTGACCTTCACGCCATTGCCGGGCTCCAGCGCAAACTGCGTTACCGCTGGCCCCGGATTGATCTCTCGCACCCGGACATCCACCTTGAAACTGGCCAACGCCGCTTCGATGATGCGGGCCTTCTCGTGGAGATCACTTTCGTCCGGGCTCACATCGTCGTAATACGAGAACGCCGAAATGTCCGGAAGCGGCAGCGGAGGAAATGGCCGCGCCGAGGAGCGAACCGCTACCTCCAGCCCGCTCTTCTCACCACCCTTTGCCTTGCGTTCCGGCACGTTGATGACCGGTGGTTGCGGCGGAGGGGCCGGGGCCTTTTCCCGGGAGGGCGGGAGCGTTGGAGTTGGCTTGGCCAGACCCGGCAGCGTTTCGCTGGGCGTCGGAACTGCCTTGCGGGACCGGGCCGCCCGTGGCGCTTCAGGCACGTTCTTTTCATCGTCGGCGTTGCGTGCAACAACAACGGGAGGTCCAACCGGTTGTCGCGGCGCCGCTTTCTCGCTCGGACTTTCGGATGGACCGGTCGTGGAGGTGCGGGTCACCCGCACCCTGCGAGCAGCCGCAATCCCGTTCCGGAGTGAGGACCAGACCGCCGTGCCAACCAGAAAGGCGCCGCCCCACAGAACCCGCGTGAGTTCCGCCACATCGGCGCTGAACGTTTGGAGATCGCTTCCCGCCAACAGAAACACGCCCATCACGCCGAGCGCGAACAGCGCCAACCCGGCGCCGAACGGCCCGAGGAACCGGTGCGAGAGCGTCGCCACCGACGAGCCCAATGCCCCACCGGGCAGTCCGCCCGGCGACCGGTCGCCCAACTGGATGAGGCCGGCCACACCAACGGCAAAAGAGAACGCGCCGAGATAGTGGCGGGCTTCCAGAATGCGTCCCGGCTGGCTTCCGAACGCCCGCAGCGAGGCCAAACCGAGCAGGAAAGGCACGAGCAGCGCCGCGATGCCGAATGACCGTTGCAGGTTCTCGCCCCACCACGAGACAAAGCGGCCTTCGTCGCCGCCTCGGCCGATCACGTACGCGCTCAGCATGGCCAGCAGGACCAGCAGCACACCGACTAGTTCGCGCCGGAAGCGCGGGGTCCCCGCCAACTCGGGCAGCGAGCCCCGGAAACCTCGCAGAAACCCCGCGGTGCGCGCGAAGATCGTCGAGGCAGCGGCAGCGCCCGAACGGCCCGTTGGCGTTGATCGTTTGCGTGTGGTCGTGGCCATTCGCCAGACATACCTCACGCGGGGTCTGCTGGATCAGGCTAGTGCGGGCCGGGCGCGATCCAGATGTACGTTCACTCTGTCCGAGTATACAGGTTTGGGTGTGGCGCCATCATGTTGCCTGCCGGCCTCTAGACAGCGAACGGCCCGGCAGCTCCCTGCCGGGCCGTTCATGACGGAAGCCGATAAAATCTGGCTTAGCCGCTTACGAGTTTGGGCCGAACACGAAGCGTGTGTTGGAAACCGCAGTGCTGAACGTGAACGACCCGATGTTCCCGACGAACCCGTCGTTGTAGGGCTCTCCCACTCGCAGGCCGAGGAACGCATCGGTCACCCGGATGCGGACATCCGGGTAGGCGGCGAGGATGTCATCCCACGTCTTGGCCGTAGACGCCGGGTCGCCACTCGTCGGCCACGTGCCTCCGGACAACACCCAGCGTGCCGCGCCATTACTGATCGCATCCCACTCTTGCCACGTATCAGGAACCACCGTGCCATTCGAACCGGGCACGTAGACCAGGCGGCGCTGCCAGGTGTCCGAGCCATTGAAATCAACATTGAAGTGGAGAAACGCTGACCGCTCGGAGTCACCCGGATTCGTCGCCGACGCGTTGTACGTCGTGAACTTCAACTGCGAGATGTCCGCCAAGGCAGTCCCGGCGAACTGATAGGTCGCCAGGTTGCGGCGTTGCGTGCCGCTTACCGTGATCTGGGCGCTGCCATCGCCGTACGGCGGGTTGCCGGGGCCGGTGACGAACGAGATCAGGCTGTTATCCACCGTGTCGGTTTCGTCGTTGTACCCGAACCAGCTGTTCAGGTTGGACGCTCCGGTCTGGACCTCGCAGGTCTTTCCGGCCGGGCAAAGGCAGGTGCCGCTGGCGCAGGTGCGGCCTCCGCCACACGACGTCCCGTCCGGCAGCGCCGACGGGACGCAGGTGTGCCCCTCGCAGGCGACTTGCTGGCAGTTGTTCGGCGCTGCCGGGCACGTGCGTCCCTTGAAGTCGCACTGCTTCTTCGCATTCTTCTTCCGCTTCTGCGCGCGCTTGCGGTTGCGGGAGCGAGACTTGCCGTCAACGTCTTCGGACAGCGCGCGAACGCCGGCAGCTCCGGCAATCAGCGCGGCAAGTCCTCGCACGACGTTTCGGCGTGAGGCAACACCATCAATGGCGTTTGCAAGGCGAGCGTTGGGCTTCAGTTCCACGTTCGGGCTCCTTCTTGGCAGGATCCGCCAGGTCGATGGCGCACACCGATTCCTCGCGGCGGCATCGCTGCCTTACACGATCATGAGGTTTTCTGGCTGTTCCGAATTTCAGAGGCGTCAGTTCCACATTCGCGCGGCTAACCCCAACCGCAAGGAAGCCCGGCCCGACCCACCATTGAAACGGGAGACCACGGCGCCTTCGGTTTCGGCGACCGTCAGCAACGCGAGCGTCAGTGACTGACGGGCCACGCGGGTGGCCGCTAGTGCGTCATACGCTTTCCCTCAGGCCGTCCACGCGGCGACTGCGGCCTGATTGCCGCTTCCGGTGAACTCGTCAACTTCGACGCGCCGTTCAAGTTTCCGGGGACATGGTTACCAAGACCGCAGGAGACAGCCTCCTGCGACATCATCCATGTCAGCCTCGAATTGAATGGTGCGAATGTACGCCCGAACGCATGATCTGTCAACTTAAATGTACAATTACTATGGCACAAATGACTTCATGTTCGTAGCGTCAGAGGCGCCACAAAGCCCGCCATGTGAGTAAAGCTCCGGTTTGCCTCTTATCGGTCGTTTAGTTCTATCACATGCTCGAAGGACTTTTTGACCGTTCTCGCGTCGAAAACTCGCGAAAGAATCGCCATGACTACCCCGTCATGGCGAAGGCGCCGCCCACTGCATCACGCAGCATGCGAACCTTGGGCTGCTGGCCGACGAGCTTCGCAATCCGCTTCAACTTGTCCTTCTTGGACACGCCATCAACGCGGAGATACTCCTCAGCGGCCGCCGCAAGCATCTCCGGGTAGTCGCGGAGCAGGTGCTGACGAGGGTGCGCGAATTCCGTGACATTGCGAATCTTGTGCAGGTCGTGCATGACCACGCTGGCATCCAGCAGTTCGCGATAGCGGCTCAGTTGCATGGCCGAGAAGTCGCCCGCTGCCTTCGCCTCGATGATCGCCTGCCCCGCCAGCTGGCCGGAGAGCATCGCCAGATTCGCGCCCTCGCGATTGAGCGGGTTTACCAGTTGCGCGGCGTCCCCCACCACGACTGCGCCATCAGTGAAGAGCTGCGGCAACCGCTTGTACCCGCCCTCGGGGATCAGGTGCGCCGAGTACTCCAGCGTTTCGCCCCCCGCGATCAGCGGCGCGATGGCCGGGTGCCGCTTGAACCGGTCCAGCATGTCGTTGACGTTCAGGCCGGTCGCCACCAGATCCACCAGCAGCGCGCCGGTGCCAATCGAGAGCGAATCCTTGTTGGTGTAAATGAAGCCGTACCCCAACAGCCCGGCGGTCGATTCTCCAAAGATCTCCAGCGCCGTGCCCATGCCGGCCGGTAGCGCAAATCGCGATTCAATGACATCGGGCGGTAGCGCAATGAGCTCTTTGGCGACCAGCGCCTGCTCGATGGGGTCCCACTCGCTGTGCAGGCCGATCCGCTGCGCCAGCATCGAGTTCGCGCCGTCGGCGATCACAACGCAGTGCGCCAGCAACTCCCCCTCGGCGTCACCGGTCGTCACTCCGGCGACGGCGCCATCGTCCCACAGCAGATCGACAACCGTGAACTCGGGGTAGACCTCGGCGCCAGCCTCTTCGGCCTTGCTGGCGAACCACTGGTCGAAAGGCGAGCGCAGGACGGAATAGGCGTTGTAAGGCGGAGTGGCCAGCTTCTGCGAGCGGTACGTTGCGCCCATCATCGCGTCGTTGGTCAGCAACACGTACCGTTGTTCAATGATGGGCCGTTCCAGTGGGGCCTCTGCTTCGAACCCCGGCGCCAGCAGTTCCGTCGGTTCGCGGTACAGGATGCCGCCCCAGACGTTTTTGGCGCCCGGAAACGCGCCGCGCTCCAGTACGACGACGGAGAGGCCCGCCTCCGCCATGGTCCTCGCGGCCGCAATGCCGGCCGGGCCAGCCCCAACCACAATTGCATCAAAACGCTCGTCGTCCATGTGAAGCCTCTCGTTGGTTCCCTGATTGCCGCAGGCTCGCGCCGCGTCGCGCCAGCGACTGCGGCGCCACCCGCTATACTCTCATCCGCTTTTATGAGGATACGGCACATCACACGATTGCCGTGGCAGGCAAAGGGGCCACCCCGTTCATGGACTTTTCGCTTTCTCCGGAACAGGTGCAACTGCGGGACACCGTGCGCGAGTTCGCTGCGCGCGAGGTCGCGCCCTACATCCGCGACTGGGACGCCAACCTCGAGTTCCACCCCGAGATCCTGTACAAGATGGGAGAACTCGGGCTTCTCGGCCTGCCAATTCCGGAAGCCTACGGCGGCGCCGGCATGGACTACGTGGCCCTCGCGCTGGCCTGCGAGGAACTGGAGTACGTCGATACGTTCATGCGCGTCGCCATGAGCGTGCACGTTGGCCTGAACAGCCTCGCGCTGTTGCAATGGGGCACCGAGGAGCAGAAGCAGCGCTTTCTCGCGCCACAGGCGCGCGGCGAAAAGCTGGCCACCTTTGGCCTGACCGAGCCGAACGCGGGCTCCGACGCGGGCTCCATCGAGTCCACGTACGTCCGGGACGGCGATTCCTACGTTCTCAATGGCGCCAAGATGTGGATCTCGCTGGCGGACATTGCGGATCACTTTCTGGTCTTCGCCTCTTACGACCGCAGCCTGAAGCACAACGGGCTCACGGCGTTCGTCCTTGAGCGCGGGATGCCCGGATTCACCACCGGCACCATCAAGGGCAAGCTGGGCGTGCGCGCTGGCAACACCGGCGAGCTGGCCTTCAACAACGTCCGCGTGCCGGTGGAAAACCGCATCGGTGAAGAGGGCGAAGGCTTCAAGATCGCCATGAGCTGCATCGATCAGGGCCGCTTCACGGTCGGCGCCGGGGCGGTCGGGTTGATCCGCGCCTGTCTGGACGCCAGCGTCAAGTACGCGAACGAGCGCTATGCGTTTGGCGAGGAAATCGGCCGCTTCGAGCTGGTCAAGCAGATGATCGCGAAGATGTCGGCAAACGAGGCTGCCTCCCGGTTGCTGACGATGCAGGCCGCCGAGCTCAAGAACCGCGGCATCCGCAACACGCGGGAAACCTCGCTCATGAAGTGGTTCAGCTGCGACGCGGCGTTGGAAGCAGCCAATGACGCGATTCAGGTCCATGGCTCCTACGGCTACTCGAACGAGTACCCGGTCGAGCGCTTCTGGCGCAACTCGCGCGGCGCCGTGATCTACGAAGGCACCCGCGAGATTCACACGATCCTGCAGGCGGACTACGCGCTGGGCTATCGCCAGGACAAGCCGCTTAGCCATCCGCATCCGCCTGCCGAGGGTTTCGAGGTCGGCGAATTGCTGGCGATGACCCGCTAGGAAATCGGAGTTTCATCAGTGACGAAGAGCCTCATTGGCGGGGCGCGTACCCCGGTTGCAAAGATCAACGGTACGCTGGCCAGCAAGACCGCGGTCGAGCTGGGGGTGATTGCCATCGAGGGCGCACTCGACCGGTCCGGGGTCAAACCGGACGAGGTGGAGCACGTCATCATGGGGCAGGTGCTGCAGGGTGGGGCGGGCCAGATCCCATCGCGCCAGGCGCAGCTGCTGGCCGGCGTCCCACGCACGGTGACGTCGGAAACGATCAATCGCGTCTGCGGTTCGGGCTTGCGGGCGGTGACGCTGGCGGACACGCTCATCAAGGCCGAAGGCTACGATGTGATCGTCGCCGGCGGGATGGAATCGATGTCGCAGGCGCCGTATATCGGGCGCAATGCCCGCGGTGGCATGCGCATGGGCAATGGCGTTTTCGAAGACATGATGATGACCGACGGGCTCTTCTGCGCGCTCGATCATGTGCAGATGGGTCTGCATGGCGACAATGTCGCGGCGGAAAATGAGATCTCGCGCGAAGAGCAGGATGCGTGGGCGTATCGCTCGCATCAGCGGGCGGCCGCTGCGCAGGACGCCTGCTCCTGTCCGCCGAGATCGTGCCGGTCGAGATCAAGTCGAAGAAAGAGACAGTGGTCGTTGATAAGGACGACGCCATCCGGCGCGATACGTCCCTCGAAGCACTGGCCAAACTGAAGCCGGCGTTTAAAGAGGGTGGAACCGTCACCGCCGGTAACGCGCCGGGCGTGAACGACGGCGCGGGCGCGTTCGTTGTCACTAGCGAGACGTGGGCAGAAGAGCACGATCACGAGCCGATTGCACGCATCCTGGCGCACGGCGCGGCCGCGTGGGATCCGCCGTATCTGGCGTATACCCCTGCCATGGCGGCGGAAATCGCGTTGAAGAAAGCCGGTCTCACCATCGCCGATATCGATCTCGCGGAGATCAATGAGGCATTTTCGAATGTGGCGCTGATCGCTTCACGGCGGCTCGGGATTTCTGAGGACAAAGTGAATGTCAATGGCGGCGCGGTGGCGCTCGGTCATCCGCTGGCGGGGTCGGGTCCGCGCATTCTGCTGACATTGATCTACGAGCTGCGGCGACGTGGAGGCGGTATCGGACTGGCCGGGATTTGCTCCGGCGGCGGTCAGGGCGATGCCATCGTCGTCGAGGTGCCGGGCGCCAAACATGTCTG
>JASGGF010000230.1:0-8553 GCA_047605145.1 Thermomicrobiales bacterium
ACCGCCATGGGCCACGATCCCGTCTACTCGGCGGATTACCCCGGCGTGCTGACGGAGGCGCTGGAGGCGGAGCGCGGCGGCACGTGGGGCTTCGTGCTGGGCGCAGCGGGCGACACCTCTACCCCCGATCCGTCGTCCCGCGATGAGGAGAGCGGCTTCGGCGTGGCGCACACCACGGCCATGGGCGAGGCGCTGGCGGAAGCCGTGAACGCGGCCATCGGCAGCGGGCGCGAAGAGCCGGGTCACCGCATCGCCGTGGCGAGCGCGCACGTCCCGGTGAAGCAGCGGCTGGCGACGCCGGAACTGGTGGAACTGGCGCGCTGGTATCTGGAGGAGCGCCCCGCCAATCTGGACGAGGTGGAATTCACCCGCCAGCTGTACGGCCACGACTTCACTTTCGCCGATGGCAAGCAGGTCGGCAACGAGCGCCACGCCGAAGAAATGCTGCGGATGTGGGCGTGGCAGCAGGGGCCGGACGCGCAACTGGTGGAGTCGCTGGAGGTGCAGGTGATCGCCATCGGGGACACCGCCATCGTGGCGCTGCCGGGGGAGATTTTTTCCGCGACCGGGCGGGAGATCCTCGCGGCCTCGCCCTTCGCCAGCACCATCATCGCCTCGGTGGCGAACGGCTCCTTTGGCTACGTCCCGACGCGGGTGGCGTTCTCCCACGGCGGCTACGAACCACGCTTCGCGCTGCCCAGCCGGCTGGAAGAAGGCGCGGCGGAACTGCTGACGGAGGCGGCGGTGACGCTGCTGCGGCAACTGGCCGCTTAAGGTGTCTCGATGACTGACGACGCCGGGGATCGGCACGCCGCGCTCGTGCAGACGGTCGCCGCCGCCTACGGCGACCTGCCCGGCGTCATCGCGGTGGCGATGGCGGGCTCGATGGCGACGGGGGCCGCTGGTCCCGGCTCGGATCTGGACCTCTACGTCTACGCGCCCGACCCGCCGCCACTCGATGCGCGTCTCGCCATTGCCCGCCGGTTTGCGACGGTGTATGAGGTCGGCAACACCTATTGGGAACCGGGCGACGAATGGCGTGATCGCGAGACCGGACTCCACGTTGACGTGATGTACCGCACGCCGGTCTGGATCGAAGACCAACTGGACCGGGTTCTGGTCCGCCATGAGCCGTCGGTTGGCTATTCAACCTGCTTCTGGAACAACGTCCTGTACTCGCGGGAACTGGTGGACCCGACGGAGTGGTACGCGCAACTGCGGGCAGACGCGGACCGCCCCTATCCGGCGCCGCTGCAGCAGGCGATCATCGCGCACAACCTGCCGCTCTTGCGCACCGGTATGCCGTCCTACTACCACCAGATCGCACGCGCCCTCGCACGCGAAGATGCCGTCGCCGTGCAGCACCGGCTGACGGCGCTGCTGGCGAGTTACTTCGATATCCTCTTTGCCGTCAACGAACTCCCGCACCCGGGTGAAAAGCGGTTGGCGGCGTTTGCGCGGGATCGCTGCGCCAGACAGCCGGAGGGGATGGATCGCGCGCTTCAGCGCCTGCTGGCGATGCCAGTGACCGCTCCCGGCGATGACCTACTGGCGAGCATCGACGCCTTGCTGGATGGACTGGACACATTGGTAGAGGCCGAGGGGTTCCTCGCGCCCAACTGACGCGCCCGGCGGCGGTGGATCTCGCCCAAGACGCCGTAGCCGTGATCACGTACGATTGATACCCGAACGGTCACCCCATGACTGCCGCGACGCAACGACGACCCTGCCGAGCCTGAGAGGACCGATGCCATGAGCGCACCCTGCACCCACCTCGACCAGATCCACGATGTCACCCCGAAGACGCCCGAGGGCTGCGAAGAGTGTCTGGAGATGGGCGACACCTGGGTCCACCTGCGGCTCTGCCTGACCTGCGGCCACGTCGGCTGCTGCGATTCCTCGCGGAACAAGCACGCCACGAAGCACTTCCACGCGGAGGGCCACCCCATCGTGCAGAGCTTCGAGCGCGGCGAGGACTGGATCTGGTGTTACATCGATGAAGTCGCCATGGAGCCATCCTAGGCCGGGTGGGCATGACGCGCTATGACTGATCAGCCAGCACCTCCCGATCCGCAATCAGTCCGGCCTCCTGCCGAACCGGAAACGCCCGGCGTTACGTTCAGCGTGACCCGCGTCGTGCTGCCGGGGCAGGAATCCGCCTTCGACGCGCACGTCGATGACCTCGTCCTGAAGCTGTCGCAGGCGCCGGGCTACGTCTCGCACCGCATCTTCCGCCCGGTGCGCGGCAACCGCACCTACCGGCTGGTGGCCACCTTCGGGTCGGAAAACGCGCTGCAACAGTGGCAGGCCTCCGCCAGCCGCAACGAATGGCTGACCGCCATCGAGCCGCTGGTTGAAGGCGGCGGGCAGGTCGCCAATATCAGCGGCACCGGGCAGGAGCGGCAACTGGCGCTGGCCCTGACGCCGCTGGAGAGCTTCGTCCGCACCACGGTTTCCGGCATCGGGCTGCTGCTGCTGGGCACGCTGCTGGCGCTGATCGCCGCCAACTCGCCACTTTCGGAGGTCTACGAGCACTTCTGGAAGACGAAGTTCACCATTGGCGTGGTGGACGGCTTCGGCGTCACCGCCTCGCTGCGGCACTGGGTCAACGATGGCCTGATGGCGCTCTTCTTCTTCATCGTCGGCCTGGAGATCAAGCGCGAGGTGCTGGTGGGCGAAATGCGCTCACCGAAACAGGCCGCGCTGCCGATCTCGGCGGCGGTGGGCGGCGCGCTGATCCCGGCGCTGATCTACATGGCGATCAATTTCGGTGGCCCGGCCGTCCATGGCTGGGGCATCCCGATGGCGACGGACACCGCCTTCTCGCTGGGCGTCATCAGCCTGCTAGGCACGCGGGTGCGCCCCCTTCTGCTGGTGTTCCTGACCGCCTTCGCCATCGTGGACGACATTCTGGCGGTGCTGGTGATCGCCGTGTTCTACACCGCGCAGATCAACTGGATCTGGCTGGGCGTGGCGGCGGTGTTGCTCGGCGTGCTGGTGGTCGCCAATTACGCGGGCTTCCACGGCTGGCCGATTTACGCCTTCGTTGGGCTGCTCGTCTGGTTCGCGGTCTACAAATCGGGGGTGCACGCCACCTTCGCCGGCGTGCTGGTGGCAATGACGGTGCCGGCTCGCTCGTGGATCAACCCCAGCGAGTTCCTGGTGCGGGCGCGGCAGGCGATCGCCGACTTCGAGGCCGCCTGCTTCGTGGCGCCCTCCATCCTCAGCAACGAGCCGCAGCAGCAGGCCACGCAGCAACTGGAAAAGCTCTGCGAAGACGTCGAAACGCCGATGACGCACCTGCAGCACCGGCTGAACCCGTGGGTGGCGTACGGCATCCTGCCGCTCTTCGCCTTCGCGAACGCGGGCATCCCGCTGCTGCACGGGCTGGGCGAGGCGTTCGCCAGCCGCGAGACGTGGGGCGTGATCGTTGGGCTGGTGATCGGCAAGCCGCTGGGCATCGTGCTCTTCGCCTGGCTGGCCGTGCGGTTGGGCATCGCCATCAAGCCGCGCGCCATCACCTGGCCGCACGTCGTGGGCGTGGGCCTGCTGGGCGGCATCGGCTTCACCATCTCGCTGTTCGTCGCGGAGCTGGCGTTCTCCGACCAGGGCATCGCCGACGCCGCGCGGGTCGGCATCCTGTTCGGTTCGATCAGCGCCGGGGTGATCGGCTACTTCGTGCTGCAACGGGTGCTGCCGCCGCCACGCGAGGACTAAATCGGGGTGCAAAACTCGTGTCTCGAGCGCAGTCAAGAACGCGTGGTGCGAATTCGTCTTCGAGCCCCAATTGCCCCGAGAAGCCCTCACCCCAACCCCTCTCCCGATGCGCGGGAGAGGGGCTTGTGCCCCGGGTGGTCGCGCCAGATTCGGCGCGGTTCTGCCGGAAACCCGTCACGACGCTGCCAATCGGCTCCCCTCGCCCGCGCATCGGGAGAGGGGCTGGGGGTGAGGGCTTCTCCAGCGTATCAGGCCTCAGGGCGTCATTGGCGCTAAGCGTGAGAGACCTCGTCGATCTGCGCATGAGTACGAGATCTCTCAACTGCGCTCAACACACGGCGGGAGTCGGGGGAGCCGTCAGGTGCGTTGCTCTCCGCGTTAGCGCGGTGGTCAGAACAGGTCGCCGCCGGAGCCGATGTACCGGCTGGGCGTGATGCTGGTCGCGGAAGAGGCGCAGTACGTCTCCGTGTAGTCGATCCAGAACCCAAGGCGCAGCAGGTCAGGGAGCGCCGGGTGCGGTCCCGGCACAGCGATCTCCAACCGGGGAGCGCGTTCCCGCGCCCACGCGACCGCCGCTAGCGTTCCGAATCGGGCAACCGAAGGGGTGATGGCGCCCACCGGGCCAATGGTCAGGGTGTCGGCGCGCGGGCCAGCGGCGGCATCTCGGCGGACTACGGCGCATCCCTTCTGGAATTGGCCATGTATCACCCAGAAGGCATCCGCGTCGTGCTGCTCCGCGAAGAAGGCCAGGTCCTCGGGCCGAAAGCGCCCGCCGGTAAGGTGATCCATCGTCTGCAGGTCGTCATCCCGGAGGTCCGCCGGACGCAAGGTCGCCTGTGGCCTGCGGGGCAGCGCGGCGAGCGCAGCGGAATCCGCGACGAGGTTGTAGTTCGGCCAGCGCGGCGTCATGCCGGCCCGCGCGTACGACGCAATAGCGCGCGGGTCCTCTGAGGCCAGCGTACAGCGCCAGCGGCGCGACGCAGGCAACAGGGCATCCAGCAGTACCTGGCCTACCCCGCGCGCCTGCAGCGCCGGGTCAACGAACAGGTCGGTCAGGAACAGCATGCCGCTGCGGTCGACCGTGCCGCCGAACCCGACGATGCCCTCGTCTCCCTCTGCCACCAGCAGCGTGCCGTGCGCCAGAAGATGGGCGAAGATCGGCGGCACAGGGCCGGGCGGCGGCGGATGCAGCGGGTCGGGCGCATCGCTGGCCGCGCGGATCTCCCACAGGCGGGGGAAGTCAGTGGCGCGGGCCGCGCGGATGCGCAGCCCGCCTGGAGCGGGCGCCATGCCCTCCACTCCCGCGCTAGTCCCGGTCCAGGATCTCCAGCACTGGCGCGAACGCCTCGATGCCGGAGGTATCGTTGTCGTTCAGCCAGATCTGAACCCCGCTGTAGCCGGTTTCGGCGTATTTGCGCAGACCGGCGGCCATCTCCTCCGGTGTGCCGGACAGGGCGTCCCAGCCCCGGTCCTTGCCGCCCGGCAGGTCCACCCACACGCCGCAGGTGCGCGTCAGGGTCGCTGGGTCGCGCCCGACCTCAACGCAGGCGGCATCGATCTTCGCCTGCGATTTCAGCAGATCCTCGCGGGAGTACGGAACTTCGTCCGGGTTGGTGGCGTCGAAATCGCGGTTCCAGATGTCGGCGTAGCGCGCCACGAGGCGCATCATGCGCTCGCCCTTCGAAGAGGAGCCGACGAGGATGGGGGGGCCTTCCGGGCGCGGGCCGCGCGGGCGCAGCTCGCAATCCTGCACCTGGTAGTACTTCCCCTCGTAGGTGTAGCGCCCCTCGCGCAGGAGGTGGCTGGTGATATCGACCGCCTCGGCGAAGCGGCTGACGCGGTGATCGAAGGGGTAGCCGAAGGCATCGAACTCGCGCTGGCACCAGCCGGCGCCCACGCCGAGAATGAGGCGGCCACCGCTGATTTCGTCGCAGGTGTCCGCGATCTTGGCCAGCAGGGCCGGGTTGCGGAAGGCGGTGCAAGTGACCAGCAGGCCGATCTGGATGCGCTCCGTGGCGGCGGCCAGCGCCGCCACCAGCGACCACGCCTCCCAGGCGCCCTCCGGCTCCGAGCCGGGGCGCGGCAGGTCGATGATGAGGTGGTCGGGGATCCAGAGGGAGTCGTAGCCCAGTTCCTCGCCACGCCGGGCCATGGTCAGGATGTCGGTCCAGCGCGGAACGACGCCGGTGGTGGGGTTTTCGGTCGGCATCATCAGGAAACCGACTTCCAGGGGGCGGGGCATCTGCAGGCTCTCCTCACGCGCGATGGGCGGCTGGTGGTCCCTGCGCATTGAACCGCATTCCGGGAGAGCTTGCACTGGATGCTGAAGCGGCGCCTCGCGGGTTGGCATCGTGTCTCGAGCTTGTCGCGAGACCACATGGGCTTCTGCCGGAGCACTCGTCGCCAAATGCGAAGCCGCGCGGCCGGCGACGAGATCCTTCGACTTCGCTCAGGATGACACCATACCTTGGGGGTGGCTCCGATACGACGCCTTCCAGGCAGGCCCCGTTTGGGGCATCACGTGGGTGGCGCGAAGGAGATGTCGTGGTCTGGAGGTTGGAAATAGGAAAACAGCCCTGACAAGTCAGGCGTCAGCCATGCTCCCCGTGATCAGTGGCTCCATCACGCTGCCCCGCAACAAGCGTGATCTCGCCGGCCGATCCTGTCTGCGACCCTCGCACCCGGCGTACCCCGCGATCCACCGTGTGCTCACTGTCGCTACCAGTGGGGAGCCTTGCTGTGACCGGGCTCCTCAGGACTGTACGTACACTGTATACGGACACTGACCAGATGTCAACCCCCCATTACCAGATTGCCACGCGCACCGCGTACCGCACTGTCTCCCCTACCCCTAGCAGGCCGCACGTGCCGGCGGCGACGGCCTCCCGTAGGTCCGCCGGGTAGCCAACGCCGGCCTCTGGCAGGATGGTTTGCAAATCGCGCCAGCCGCCGAAGGTGGCGAAGGTGGTGACAGCGGTGACGCTGGCCGGGTCGAAGGTGAAGCCGATGCCCTGCGAGGCGCCATCCGGGCCGAGCCAGGTCACGCGGGCGTAGCCCTCGGGGAGCTCGGTGGCGTAGAGCATCCAGACCTCGCCGCTATCAGCGGCGGGCAGGGTGGAGAGATCGCGCGCGGCGCCATCCGCCATGACGGCGTGGGGCCAGATGAAGGGCGGGGCCGCGATGCCGCCCGGGTCTTCGGCGATCGCCTCCACGCGTGCGGGCGGCAGCTCCAGCTGCGCACCGGGCCGCAGCGGCAGGGCCGGGTGGTGCCGCCAGATATAGGGGATCGCCGTCTCGCCGGTGTTCGCGATGCGCGTTTCCCAGGTGAACGCCGCCTCGTTGCCCGTCAGGGTGATGACCCGCTCGGCCTCGTGGCGGGTGATGAAGCCGCCGCCGCGCAACGTCAAGCGTAGGGCGTCAGGAGTTTCCGCGACCTCCCACAGCCACGGCTGGCTCCACCACTCGCCGTGATCGGGGTAGTCCACGCCATCGAGGGTCACTGCGCGGTCGCTGGGGAACAGCTCGTCCCAGCCGCCGGCGAAGGCGTCGTCGTATCCGGCGCCGGGAGAAACCGGGCGCGGTTGCAACGTCGGGTGACGCCAGAGGATTTCCTCGTCGCTGGCGCGGTCCACCAGCGACCACAGCCGGCCGCCGATCTCCGGCAGGAAGGCCAGCCGCAGCGCGTCGTTCTCCAACACGATGCGCAACAGGCCATCGTCACCGCGCTGCGTTGTCCACGTCAGCCCCATTTGCCTCTCCTTCCCCCTGCCAGCCCCCGCCGATGCGCGCCTCGCCCGCCGCAACGCCCCCCGCCCGGCGCCGCGCAATCGGGCGTATCATAGGGGCCGCTCGACAGATTTGACCGCAAGTGCAACGCAGCGTGCAGCGCGTGGCGAAAGGGCCTGCAACGGCGTGGGCGCCAACGACTCCAGTTCCGCGATGGCCCTGAACCCAGCCGCGCCCCGGCCAACGCTTCGCGCGTCAAACCCGCGGCGGCGCGGCGTGGCGGGCGGCAACGGCTGGTACGCCTTCGGGTTCCTGCTGCCCAGCATCGTGCTGGTGGCGCTCATCTTTTTGTACCCCGTTTACAGCCTCGTGCGGATGAGCCTCTTCCAGAGTCTCGGCAGCCTCTCGCTGTACGTCGGGCTCGACAACTACGCCGTGGTGCTGGATGACCCGCTGTTCCGCACCAGCGTGCGCAACAACCTCGTGCTGATGGTGGCGGTGCCGGTGATGATCGTCATCGCGCTGGCGTTGGCGCTGCTGCTCTTCGAGCAGCGCAAGGCGGCGACGTGGTACCGCGTCGTCCTCTTCGTGCCGTACATCATCTCGATCACCGTCAGCGGCATCGCCTTCAGCCAGATGCTGACGAAGAATGGCGCGTTCAACCAGATGCTGGCCGCAGTGGGCCTCGGCTTCTTGCGGCAGGACTGGCTGGGCGACCCCAGCATCGCGCTGCTGACCGTGGGCGGCGTCATTGTCTGGCGCGAGGCCGTGCTGGGCATCGTGCTCTTCTCGGCGCGGCTACTGACCCTGCCGGGCGAACCGCTGGAGGCCGCCATGATGGACGGCGCGAACCGCTGGCGCGCCCACTGGGACGTCACGATTCCGCAGATGCACGGCATCATCGGGTTCTACGCCATCACCTCCATCATCACCATCGCGGTCTGGACCTTCTCCTACGTCTTCGTGATGACCAACGGCGGCCCCGGCAACGCGACGATGACCGCCGATCTCTACATCTACCAGAACGCCTTCACCGTCTCGCAGATGAACCTCGCTGCGGCGGCGGCCACGCTGGTGCTGCTGGCCGCCGTGGCGGTCGTCATCGTGGCC
>JASGGF010000231.1:0-8544 GCA_047605145.1 Thermomicrobiales bacterium
TGCTGGCGGTGCTGGTGCTGGGCACGCTGGCCAGCGTGGTCGGGTCGAGAGTGGTCTTCCTGATCGCGCCGATCTTCCTCGTGCTGGCCCTGGTGCTGCTGATCCGCCTGGGGTTGCGCGCGACCCAGCAGGAGTACGCCTCTACACGAGTCGTACTGGATTCGTTGTTTAGCCGGGAAGGACCGCGGCAGGATGAGCCGGCCGTGGCGCCGCCAGCAGACGAGGGGAACGCCTGATGTCCCGGAACCACGCGGAGGCGCGCTGATGGGCTGGCGCTCCCTCAAACGCCTGGTGATCATGATCCTGCTGCAGGCGGCGCTGCTGACCCTGCTGGCCTGGATCCTGCCCGGCTTCTGGTTCTCTGATCCACTGATGGTCATCCCGGCGGCCATCGTGCTCACCGCCGCGCAGTCGCTGCTGTGGCCGTTCATCTACAGCATCGCCTCACGCTTCGGGCCGATCCTGTTCCCGGTGCTGAGTTTCTTCCTGACCGGCGTGCTGATCTACGTGGCCGCCAATCTGGAAGACGTGCTCGATATCGGCGGCGTCGAGGTGGACCACATCTGGACCGGCGCCCTGATCGCCCTGGGCCTCAGCGCCGGCAACACCATGCTCGCCGCCGTGTTCTCCGTCAACGATGACCGCACCTACGACCGGCTGGTCACCGCGCCGCTGCGCCTGCGCTACCGCAACGCGGAGCAGAGCCTGGAGCCTGGCTTCCTCTTTCTGGAGATCGACGGCCTCTCGGAACCCGTCCTGCTCAAGGCGATAGCGGGCGGCTACATGCCGACGCTGAAGCGCTGGCTGGACGAGGGGAGCCACCGGCTGATGCAGTGGGACCCGGACCTGTCGTCGCAGACCTCCGCCAGCCAGGCGGGCATCCTGCTCGGCTCCAACGAGGGGATTCCCGCCTTCCGCTGGTGGGACAAGCCGCGCCAGCAACTGATGGTCTCCAGCAAGATGGGCACCGCCCACGAGCTGGAGCTGCAACTCTCCAACGGCAACGGCCTGCTGGCGAACGGCGGCGCCGGGCGCTGGAACGCGTTTTCCGGCAACGCGGCGGACAATATCGGCGTGTTCAGCGTGTTCGGGGATGCCAGCCGGGGTTCGGACAACACCGTGCTCGGCTTCCTGTTCACGCCCTACCTGCTCTCGCGCATCCTGACGTTGTTCATCATCGATGTCTTCCGGGAGTGGTGGCAGTCGTTCCAGCAGCGGCGGCAGAACGTGCGGCCGCGCATCGACCGCCCCTGGAAATACGCCTTCGTGCGCTCCGGCACCACCACGGCCATGCAGGAGGCCAGCCGCGCGCTGCTGACCGCCGATATGCTGCGCGGGGTGCCGGAGGTCTACAACACCTTCTTCGGCTATGACGAAGTGGCGCACCACTCCGGCATCCTGAGCACCGATTCCCTGAAGGTGCTGCGCACCATCGACCACGTGATCGCCCACCTGGAGCGCGTTTCGCACGAGACGCCGCGCCCCTACGAGCTGTTCGTGCTCTCCGACCACGGCCAGAGTGAGGGCGCCACCTTCGAGCAGATCTATGGCAAGACGCTGGGCGACGTGGTGCAGGGCCTGATCGAGCAGCACCGTCCGACGAACCTGACTGAGATCGCCGACGACGACGAGGCGCTGGGCCACTTCAACGCCACCCTGACCGACGTGATGCAGGGCGATTCGCCGACAGCGCGCACGGTGCGCCGCCTGCTCCGGCGCCACACTGACGACGGCAAGGTGGACCTGGAGCGCGGCAAGGATTTCGTGCCGCAGAACGCGCCCGGCCGCACCGATGTGGTGGTGCTGGCCTCCGGCAATCTGGGAGTGATCTCCTTCACGGAGTGGAAGGAGCTGCTGACGCTCGAGGAACTGGACGCCAACTTCCCGGCGTTGATTCCCGGCCTGGTCGATCACCCGGGGGTCAGCCTGGCGCTGGTCACCTCGTCGCAGCACGGGCCGCTGGCCATCGGCAAGCAGGGGGTCTACCACCTGGAAACGGGCGCCGTGGAGGGGCAGGACCCCATCGCCCGCTTCGGGCCGCACGCCGCGCGCCACCTGCTGCGCGAGGCGAAGTTCGCCAATGTGCCGGACATTGTGGTCATCGGTGAGGTCGATGCCGTGACCGGGCAGGTCCCCGCCTTCGAGGACAAGCTGGGCAACCACGGTGGCCTCGGCGGCTGGCAGCGCGAGCCCTTCGTGCTCTTCCCGGCCCGCTTCGAGCCGGAGGTGGAGGAGATCATCGGCGCCGGCCACCTGCACGACCTGCTGAAGGGGTGGATGGCCGAGAGCCGGGGGCAGGTCCCCGCCAGCGCCGGGCAGGCGCCCGCCACGCCCGCCGCCTGAGCGGGCCCGGGCGCCTGTCCCGCCAGTAGCGCTCGCCGCTTTCGTCCGGGCCGGGGCGGGAAATGAGGAAAAGTCCCTATTCCCCGCCGCTTCCCCAGACACCTACGCTGCCGATTGGGCGAAACATCGCCAGTCGGTCGCGCGTCGGGGAGCACACGCTGTGGATGTACACGCTTTTGACGCCTTGACTCGCGGTCTGGGCCGCCGCGCGATCGCCGCGCTCGGCGCGGGCGGCTTGCTGGCCGCCCTCGGGCTGGTGGCCGGGACCGAATGGCGAATCGCTCCAGACCGTCTGCGCCAGCGGCCAGTGCGGCTGCTATCTCGTCGATTTCCAGCCCGCCAGTTGCACCTGCCGCCAGCCATACCCCATCTGCCACGTCGGGGGCGGCGATACCTGCAGCAGCGACGCCGATTGCTGCCAGGGGAAGTGCCGCGCCGTGCGGCCCGGTGGTCCGCTGACCTGCACCGCCGATGGCTGCAACACCACCGGCAAGACGTGTAGCACCGGCGATGCGCTGTGCTGCGATGGCCCCTGCGGCTGCGCCACGCCGTACGACTGCACCTGCCGCGCCTTCACCTGCAAGGATGCCGGCGGATCATGCGCGGCCCGCGCGGACTGCTGCACCGGCGACTGCGTCGCGGGGCTCTGCGTCACCCTGTAACCCCGCCGCTGATTGCGACCAGCGCCCGCCATGACACGCATGGCGGGCGCTGCCGCGTTTCCGGTGGGCTGCCAGTCAGTGTCTTCCGGGGCATACCCAAACCCGAAATAGGGAAGATTCCCTATTCACAGCCGCATGTTCTCCCCCTATCGTGGTCCATGAGGCACAGCCCTCATCCAGGAGCGGGCCGCAACAGCCACCATCCTTCCCAGCTCGCTCCTGGCCCCTACGCCTCCCGTTCTCGTCTCCGTCACTGCGGGAGCACGCAACGCGCACCGGTCGTCTGCTCGGTTTCGCGCTCGTCCGCTGCCTGCTCCAGGCCCGCGCCTGGCTCACTAGAGCGCCGCGCGCCATCCCCGCCGCCAGCACGATGGCGTAGGGTTCACTCACACCACCCCGGCGCGCACCGCGTAGATGGCCGCTGCGGCCCGCGTGTCGACCGCGATCTTGCGCAGGATGCTGGCGACGTGGTTGCTCGCGGTTTTGCGGCTGATGAACAGGGCTTCTGCAATCTGCCGGTCCGTCATGCCGGCGGCCAGCAGGCGCAGCACATCCACCTCGCGCCGCGTCAGGCTGGCGTCCACCACCGTCAGCGTGGGCGCGATGGGTTCCAGGGACTGGCGCAGCGTTTCGGTCACCACCGCGATAGGGTGTTCCTGGCCGCTGGCGAACGCGGCTGCGTACGCCTCCGTGCCCAGCGCCGCCTCGGCGCGCTGCGCGGCCAGGTCCGTGCGGCGTTGCTGCGGCAGCGGCATCGTCAGCCCGATCCGGGCGTAGAGCGTGGCGGCGGCGCCCAGGGCGCGCGCCGCGCGTTCCGCCTCGCCGGCGGCGGCGTCGATGCTGGCGCGGGTCAGCATCCCGTGCGCCACCAGCCACGTTTCCTCCACGCCCGCCGCAATCGTCAGCGCCTCCGCCGAGAGGGCGCGCGCCCGGTCGAGATCCCCCAGATCGAGCAGCAACCCGGCAAAATCCCCCAGGTTGAACAGGGTGATGCCAGCGCTGCCCGCCGCCCGCGCCAGCCGCAGCGCCTCCTCGTAGCTGGCGATCGCCGGCGCTGTCTCGCCCTGCATGGCGAACGCCAGGCCGCGCCACGCGGTGGTGTAGGCGGCCCAGGCCCGGTCCGCCGCTGCCAGCGCAGGGTCCAGCCGCGCCAGCGCCTCGTTGATCTGCGCAACGGCAGCGGCTGGCTCTCCGGTAAAGAAGGCGCAAGCTGCCAGGTGCGTCAGCGCCCAGCCAGTTGTGATCTCGTCGCCAGTGGCCTCGCTGAGCTGGATCGCCTCGGTGGCGTGGGCCTGGCTGGCGGCGACATCCCCCTGCATGTTCGCGAGGAGCGATGCCGCCGCGTGGGCGCGCGACCGCGTGGCGGCGGGCGCATCCGGCGCCGTGTGCAGCGCCAGATCCAGCCAGCGCCGCCCTTCGGAGACAGGCGCCCGCCAGCACCAGAAGATCTTGGTGGCGGCCATGATGCGCAGGGCCAGGTCTGGCGCGTGCGCCAGGGACCACGTCAGGGCGGCGCGCAGGTTGCCCAGTTCCGCCTCCAGCCGGTTGCTCCAGGTCTGCTCGTGCGGGCCCATGAGTTCCGGGGTGGCGGCTTCAGCCAGCGCCGTGACCCACCCAGCGTGGGCGGCGGCAGTTTCGGGGCCATCGCCCGCCGCTTCCAGTTGCGCCAGCCCGAACTCCCGCACGGTTTCCAGCATGGTGAAGCGGCCCGGCGAATCCGCACGCAGATGCGTTGGCGTCGCGCTGTTCGGCACGCTGCCGGGCAGCACCAGACTGTGATCCACCAGGGCGCTGAGGCTGTCCAGCGTGGCGACGGGATCCCCGCCCAGCACCTCCATCACCGCGTTGGCGTCGAAGCCGCCGACAAAGACCGCCAGCCGCCGGAAGAGGCGCTTCTCCTCCGGCAGCAGCAGATCGTGGCTCCAGGCGATGGCGTCGGCCATGGAGCGCAGCCGGGGCGGGGCATCCTCCGGGCCGCCGGTCAGCAGCCGCAGCCGCCGGTCCAGCCGGGCCAGCAGCGCTTCTGGCGAGAGGATATTGGCGCGGCTGGCCGCCAGCTCGATCGCCAGTGGCAGGCCATCGAGGTGGGCGGTGATGGCCGCCACACTGGCGGCGTTGGCATCGGTGAGCGCGAAGCCGGGCGCGGCCTGCCGGGCGCGCTGGCAGAACAGCTCCACCGCCGGGTTGCCCCGCACATGGGCCCGCGTCATGTCGCGTTCCAGCACGGGCACGGGGAGCGGTGGGGCCGGGTAGAGATACTCTGCGCTCAGTTGCAGGCGCACACGGCTGGTGGCCAGAATCTGCAGGCGCGGGCACACCTCCAGCAGCCGGGCCAGATCGGTGGCGGCCGCGGCAACATGCTCCATGTTGTCCAGCACCAGCAGGAGCTGCTGGTCCCGCAGCACGCGCTCCAGCGAATCGGCGATGGGCGAGAGCGGGGATTCCCGCAGGCCCAGCGCCCGCGAGATGGCGGGCAGCACCAGCCCGGCGTCGCGCACCGGCGCCAGCGCGGCGAACACCACGCCGTCGTCGTACTCCGCCTCCAGATCGGCGGCGGCGGCCAGCGCCAGCCGGGTCTTGCCGACGCCGGCCGGGCCGGTCAGCGTCAGCAGGGAGGCGCGCTCCTCCAGCAGCAGCGCGCGAATCGCCGCCAGATCGCGTTCCCGGCCGACCAGCGAGGTGCGTGGCGCCGGTAAAGCCGTAGCAAGTTCGCGCGCCATCACGGCTCCTGCAATGTCATGATGACGCTGGGCAGATCCGGCAGCGAATGATGACGGCTGATCGCGCTGGGGTCAACCCTGACGACGGTCGCTGCGTATAGTCCACTCGCGTGGACGCTGCTGCGCGGTAGGGGCGCCACGGCGCAACACGAGGGGGTAGCCATGACCGACCTGCTACCAATGCCCCCGCTGGCCTCCCTGCCGGCGCCCCTGACCTCGTTCATCGGCCGCGAGCGTGAGATCGCGCAGATCGGCGAGTTGCTACGCGGCGAGGACCGGCTGATCACGCTGACCGGCCCGGGCGGCGTGGGCAAGACCCGGCTGGCGCTGCGCGTGGGTCACACCGTGCGCGACGCGTTTGCAGACGGCGTAGCCTTCGTTCCGCTGGCCCCGATTACCGATCCGGAGCTGGTAGGCCCGGCCATCATGCAGGCGCTTCTGCTCCAGGACCGCAGCGACGGGGCCAGCGCCGCTGCGCTGGCGGAGCTGTTGCGCCAGCGGCGCCTCCTGCTGATCCTCGACAACTACGAGCAGGTCGTGGCGGCGGCCCCGCTGCTGGCCGATCTGCTGGCCACCTGCCCGGATCTGCGTCTGCTGGTGACTAGCCGCATCCTGCTGCGCGTCTCCAGCGAGCGCGAGGTCCCGATCCGGCCGTTGCCGCTTCCGGACGCCGCCACGCCTGGTGAAACGGACGCTATCCGCCTGTTCGTGGCGCGCGCCCAGGCGGCGGACGCGACGTTCACGCTGACGGCGGCCAACGCCCCCGCCGTGAACGCCATCTGCCAGCGGCTGGATGGCCTGCCGCTGGCGCTGGAGCTGGTGGCCGCCCGCGTGCGCGCCCTGCCGCCACAGGCGCTGCTGCCCCGGCTGGCCCGGGCCCTGCCGCTCCTGACGCAGGGCCGGCGTGACGACCCGGAGCGCCTGCAGACGATGCGCAACGCCATCGCCTGGAGCCACCATCTGCTCTCCCCGCCGGATCAGGCGCTCTTTCATCGCCTCGCCATCTTCGCCGGTGGGTTCACGCTGGATGCCGCCGCAGCCGTCGCAGGCGATGCTGAGGCGCCGTCGGACGCGGACGATGTGGTGGCCGGCGTGATGTCGCTGGCTGAGCAAAGCCTGATCCATCGTGTCGAGCCGGTCAGCAAGCACGCCGATCCTAACGAACCACGCTTCGGCATGTTGGAGACGGTGCGCGAGTTCGGCCTGGAGCAACTGGCGGTGCACGATGACATCGGCGCCGTGCGCGAGCGACACGCGGCCTACTTCCTGCAGTTTGCCGAGGCCACGGCGCCGGACGTGAGCGGATCGGGCCAACCGGCCGCCCTGGCCCGGCTGGACGCTGACCAGGCCAACGTGCGGGCCGCGCTGCACTGGTTCCTCGACCACCAGCGCGCTGAACCAGCTGTGCGGCTGGCGTCCGCGCTGACCATGTACTGGTACATGCGCGGGGCTCACGCGGAAGGCAGCGCGCTGCTGGGGGCGGCGCAGGCGCTGCCGGGCGCCATGAGCCCGGCTCTGCGCGCCCGCGCGCTCACGCGATCCAGCAGTCTGGCCGACTGGGATGGCGATTATCCCCGGGCGGTGGCGACAGGGGATGCCGCTGTCGCCATCTGGCGCGAGCTAGGAGACCCGGCTGGACTGGCGGATGCGCTGCGGGCGCTGGGGTTGGCGCTGACGCAAGTCGATCCGCCTCGCGCCGAGGCCATCTTGCGTGAGTGCCTGGAGCTGGAGCGGCCCCTCGGGAACGTGCTGCTGCTGGCGGATACGCTCGAAAGCCTCGCCATCAGCATCTACGCGCGCGGTGATTACGCCGCAGCGGTGACCTTGATGGAGGAAGCTGTGCCTCTGGCGCGGGCTTCCGGAGATCCCCACACGCTGGCGGGGGCGCTCGGCGACCTGGGGCACGTGTCGATGGTGCTCGGCTTGGACGTCCAGGCCCGACAGGCGCTCGGCGAAAGTCTGGCCCACTTTCGCGACCTGGAGCACGTGCAGTGGATCGTCTGGTGCCTGGCGAGTCTGGGCGGCGTGGCGGCTGGCGCGCAACCGGACCGCGCAGTTCGCCTCTTTGCGGCGGGGGCGCGCATGCAAGCTGCGGCTGGGGAAACATTTCGCCCCTTCGTGCAGCCCAACTACGACCGCAAGCTGGCCCAGGCGCGCGCCACACTCGGCGAGACCGCCTTCGCCGGGGCGTGGGCGGCGGGGCAGGCGTTGTCGCTGGACGAAGCGATTGCGGAGGCCTTTCTGGTCGTGAACGGGGAGGCCATCCCGGCGGAGCCCGACGCGGCGGCGGCGTTCGGGCTCTCCCCGCGCGAGGCGGAGGTGCTGCGGCTGGTGGCGGCGGGGCACGCCAACCCGGAGATCGCGGCCCGGCTGTTCATCAGCGTGCCCACCGTCAAGCGGCACGTCAGCACCATTCTGGGCAAGCTGGATTTGCCTTCCCGGCCGGCGGCTGTCGCCTTTGCCCACACCCACGGGCTCACCTGAACCGGGCGGATCAGCCCACGCGGCGAGCTGCTACACCCTGAGGATCACTACTGGGGCCGCGTCTGCGCCGGGCGATTGGACCCCTGGGCGGACGCGGGAACACCTCCACGAGCGCAAGATGACGTTGCTTCCGGAGATTGGTCCGGGGCAGACGCAGACCACTACGCCGTGCAGGAGATTCGCCATGCATTCCCACGCCATCACCCTGAACACCTTGCGCCGGCAGGACCTGTTCACCGAAGCTGCCCACGAGCGCCTGCTGGATGACGTGATCCCGGCCCGGAGATGGGGTGTGCGGCACGGCCTTGCCGCCGTCCGCCAGCAGGCCGGCGCCG
>JASGGF010000232.1:0-8516 GCA_047605145.1 Thermomicrobiales bacterium
GTCAACACCAGCCAGCTGAACTTCCCCGCAGCTAGCTCCTGCAGCGCGGCATCGAGGCCCGTCGGGTCATCAGCCGGCTCAATGCGAATCGTGGGCAGCGCCAGTGGTTCCGCACCGCGACGGGCCAGTTCAGCAACCAGTTGGCCGGCCTGTCGACGCGGCCGCATCACGACCACCCGTGCCCCGCAGAGATCCCGCTGCTGAGGCCGCCAGCCCGTCCACTGTGTCTGCGCGGACGTCTTGACCTCCGCGTTGAGGCTGCGCGCCACCTCGACGGCGTGCTCACGCTCTGCGCCGCGCGCCAGACGCGTTTCCGTCTTCGCCCAGCGCTCGCCTACCTCATCGGCCAGAAACGCCACGAGGCAGTGACCATCTTCATTCTGGGAGACAAACGCGCCCACCGGCATGGTGCAGCCAGCGCCAAGCTCAGCGAGAAACGCACGTTCGATCACCAACGGCCCGGAAACCGCGGGATCATCGAGCTGGCGCAGCAGCGGGACGAATGGGCCGCCCACCGCCGTTTGAATCGCTAGCGCGCCCTGCCCCGGCGAGGGCACGAACCGCTCGATCTCGAGGTACTCCGTGATGCGGTGGGTCCAGCCCATGCGCTGAATCCCGGCGGCGGCCAGAATCACGCCGTCATAGGAGTCCTGCGCCGCCTTCCCCAGCCGCGTGTCGATGTTGCCGCGCAAGCTGACGATCCTCGCGTCCGGCCGCAACAGGCGGACTTGCGCCTCACGCCGGCGTGATGATGTGCCAATCACCGGATTCGGCGGCAACTCCGCCAGCGTCAGCCCATGGCGGGACACCAGCACATCGCGCGGATCTTCCCGTTCGGGAAACGCGACGATGGGTAGATCGTCCGGCAACCGCGAAGGCATGTCCTTCGCGCTGTGAATCGCCGCGTCGACCCCGCCGTACACGATTTGTTGCTCAATGGCGTTCGTAAAGACGCCCCGGCCGCCGATCTCCGTCAGTGGAGAAACCTTGTCGATATCGCCCTGCGTCGATACCGGGATGATGTCAACTGGCTGGTCCGGGAAGCGGCTCGTCCAGAGATCGGCGATGCGAGAGGCTTGGGCGAGTGCAAGTGCGCTGCCGCGCGTGCCGAAACGAATCGTCGCTTTCCCCAGAATCGTCGGAGTCGTCATGCGGCATGAACCGGGAGTGGCAGTGGTCGATGAGGTTTCCCGGCAGCGACCCCCAACGTCAGGTCATTCATGCAGCAGTTTTCGCTCCGAAACCTACGTGAACCTTGCTAATCTGTGCAAATCTTGCACATTGTCTGATTTTAGGTAACACTCGAGAGGGGTGTCAAGCTCTTGCTGTGACACAAAAAAGCGGGCGCGGCATCAGCTGCGCCCGCTTGACTGGTTGTACGACGAGTTAGCGCCAGAGCCGGCGGCGCAGGCTTTCAGTCCCGAAGCCGGCAGCCAGCATTCCCGAGGCGAACGCGGCGAGCGGCAGGGTGTCTTCAATGCCTGCGCCCGTGTTCGGCAGCTGGAGCGGCGCGACCTCAGTATCCCCCGGCGCTGGTTGCACTTCCGCCGCCAGTTCGACCGGCGCCTCAACCGGTTCGGTCCACGTGCCATCGTCGGCGTACGTCTCGTACGAGTCCTCCGGGACCCATTCACCTTCGCCGGCCGGGGCCGCCTCACTTACCTCATCGCTCGTGCGCTCCGAGCGGTCCTTGCGGTCGCGGGAGCGGTCACGATCAACGGTGCGCACTTCGTTGTTCACGCCACCACCGTTATTCGTGGCGGAGTTTCCATCGGCGCGAGACACGTTGACATTATCTGCGCCCGCCGCGCTCTGACTGCTGTCCACCCCATTGTTCTGAATCACCACGCCGTTCTGCGCGCTTGCTGTGAGCGCGCCGCCGGTGAGCAGCATTCCGGCCAGCGCCGTCGTAATGAGCAGTTTGCGCATGAACCCTTCCCTTCGTTGCTTTTCGTCTTCTGCGACTCGCCTTCGCCTCGCCGTTGAGACGTCGTCGCTCGCACGTGTTCTGCCTTGATGAACGTCCGATCAGCCGCAGGCGGTTTCCTCTCCGGTCCAACTGGGCCAGATCAGGACTACCAGCGCAGTCGTTTTGGCGCGTGCCCCGCCCTCACTGCCATCAGGGCAGAAATCGAAACGAGTGCGGCGGACTGTTCGTTCACCGTGTAGAATCGCGATACGGAAGCCCGCCATTTCAGCAGCCGTAACGATGCTGGCGGCTCCCGGGGGATGGGGCATGCACTCAACCGAAACCGAAACGGCCCACGTCGCGCCGCGTGGTTGGCCAGTGTTGCGACGCGTTCGCACGCTGTCCGCGCAGGTCGCTGGCGCCCTTGTGCTGGGCGTTGGCGCCGCGTCCTCATTGGCGAAGAAACGGCGAAACCGGGATAACGGCGGTGATCGCGAGTCCCGCCGGGAAGCGCGTGCGCAGGAAAAAGCCGAGGCCCGGGCGGAAGCGCGCGCGGAGAAGCGCGAGGCACGCGAGGAACGCCGCGAGGCGCGCAACGACGACGACAGCAAACACAACCACCGCCACACGGAGCGTCAGGCTGCGGTCGAAGCTGAGAAAAAGGACAAGGACGACTCGAACTCGAACAACGACGACAGCGACAACGACAACAACGACGGCGGCGGTGGAAGCAACGGCGGCATTGGCGCGTTCGACAACCCGTTGGCCTCAAAAGCGCGCCGCCGGGCCCGGCAGTTCGATGACGACGACCGGGACCGGGACGACGACGCGGGCGACGACGGTACGAACGGCGACGAGGATGGCAATTCCGTTTCGTACGACACCAACAGCATCGTGTTCAACAGCGGGCCGGACGGTATCGAAATTGATACCCGCAACATCCACTGGACGGCGCCACCTGTCCCGACGCCGACGCCCTTCCCGACTCTGGAGCTGCCTGAGCGAGACAGATTGGATGTTTTCGCCAATCTGCCCACCGTTTCCACGACCCCGGCGCCCGCCGATTCTGGCAACACCGGCGCCACGGACAACGGCACTTCGGGCGGTACAACCGCGCCCCCGGTGAACACCGATGGCGGCACAAGCGCGTCCACCGGCTCGCGCCCGACGCCGGCTCCACCCGGCGGTGACACCAGCGGTGGCGACAACTCGACGGATTTCTTGAGTTAGCCGAATTCGGCGGATTCCCGCCGGCCCAGAAAGTGGAACTCGATTCAATGCCAGATGTCAGTTCGGTGATCCTTCAGCAGCTTTCGGTCTCCCTGCTTAAATCCTGCGGCACACCCTCTCCCGCCGCCGAGATCATTGCGGAAGGCCTGATCAACGCGAATCTGGCGGGCCACGATTCTCACGGCGTCCTGAGGCTGCCCAGTTACCTCAGCGGAGTCGAACTCGGGCACGTCATTGCCGATGCGGCCCCGAACGTCGTTTCGACATCCGGCGCCACCGCCATCGTGGACGCTGCAGCCGGCTGGGGCCAGCCAGCCATGTGGCTCGCCACACGCTCGGCTTGCGAGTTGGCGCAGGCGTTTGGCATTGGGGCGGCGGTCGTGCAGAACAGCTACCACATTGGCCGCGTGGCGCCGTACGTCGAATGGCTGGCGGAGCAGGGACAGGTCGGCATCGCGATGGCGAATGCAGCGCCAGCGGTTGCGCCGTTCGGCAGCCGGCAGCGAGTGCTCGGCACTAACCCGATCGCGTGGGCCGCGCCGCGTGAAGAAGGTCACCCGCCCGTTTCGTTCGATGTGGCGACAGCCGGCGTCGCCGAGGGCAAACTGCGCGTAGCGCGCGCCAAAAACCTCCCGGCTCCCGCCGGCAACCTTGTGGATCGCGAGGGCCGACCAACCACCGATCCCAACGACTTCTATGCCGGCGGCGCGCTTCTCGCCTTCGGTGGCCACAAGGGCAGCGGTTTCAGCCTGCTCGCCCAGATCATCGGGAGAGGGCTGGCCGGCATGGACCCATCAGCCTACGACGGCCCTCGCGGCGTCAACGGCCCCTTCATTCTCGCCATCGATCCGGGCCGATTCACGGATCCCGCCGAGTTCCGGGCGCAAACCGACGCTCAGTGCGACGTCGTGACATCATCCCAGCCCCTCGAAGGCGTCGAGACCGTTCAACTCCCCGGCGACCCGGAACTTGCGACGCGCGAGATCCGGCTCCGCGACGGCATTCCGGTCGCAGACGCCACGTGGCAGGAACTCCGCACACTGGCCGAACAACAAGGCGTTGCGTTCCCGGAGCTGTAGGCCACCCAGACGAACGAGGCTCGTTCGCCTTCGCAATCGTTCCCGGGCGCCTTCTCGGCCTGGAAATCAGACAACGGCGATTCGATACAGCGGCGAACTGTAGCCGCTCGTACAGAAGACCTTTGCGTAAGACACGCAGCGCGGTTCATTCTCCCGTAAAGTCTTCGTCTACAAAGATGCAAGGGGACTGGGACGGACCAGCGCCTCAGGTCAAATCGAAGGGCAATGCTCGACATGGATCAGGGCCGATTCAAGGGCGTCATGCGGGTGCTAAGCGGAGTGAGCAGCCGCCGGATGGCGATTTCCGGCGCAGCGATCAGCGGGCTCGCGCTCGCGAATCATGTTGCCGCGAAGGATGACGTGACCAGCGAAGGCAAGAAGCGCGGCCGTCGTGGCAAGAAGGGGAAGCAGGGCCCTGCAGGCGCGACTGGTCCGGCCGGCCCTCTCGCCGGGTCGCAGGCTGTCGTGGTGTCGAATCCGTGCAACTTCGGCGCAGTCGCTTCTGGCGGAGAAGGAACCACGACCTCGTGCGAAGTCGATTGTCCTACCGGGTTCGTCGCGACAGGCGGCGGCTATCGGGGGCCAGCCTTCACGAACGGATTTGGCTTGATTACCGGAAGCGAGCCAGACCCCAACGCCGACAATCAGCCGACAGGCTGGATCGTTACGGTGGAGTACATCGACTTCGGACAGGGCTTCGATGTGACGGCGTACGCGGTCTGCGTCCCCGCCTAAGTCCCCGCCGGGCGACACTAGCTGGAGCCCTCTACGTCGATGGCTTTACCAAGTGTTGCAGATAGCAGAAAGTCCCCACCTCGTTCGCTCTTGGCATGTCGTGACCGTGTCGCGAATGATCGGTGCGAATTCGCGTTAGCGAGGTTTTTGCCCCGGAATAGCCCGCACCCCAACCCCTCTCCCGACGAGCTTGCGCGGGAGCGTGATTGGGGTGCGGGCGCTCATGCGTCCCGGAGGCTCCGCGCGCCATTCGCATCACGTGTTCTCGACACCCTCATGTCACGAAGTTGAGGCGGTTAGTGAGGCAACTCGATCGCACTTCACCGCGTGTCCTACCAAACCGCACAACCGTCGCCGATGAGCCGGCATACGCGACCAGCGACCCTCGGCTCGATTTGAACCGTTCAGCAACTCGCCAGGGACACGAGACACCCAGTCTCCCCTGCTCCGGTCGAACGCCAGGCGCCAGCGAACCAGAACGCGTTTACGGCTCCATGGTGGCAAGCGCAACCCGGCTCGAGCCCGGGCCTCAGCCACAGGAGTCATCTACCACGCAGTTCCATTGACAAGGATGTTAGGAAGGACTATGCCGGTGGCAGACCGGGGGCTAGACCGCTCGCCACCGTCCGCCCTGCGCCAATTGTCGTTTCGCAGGAACGCTGGTGGCCCCCCAGGGATTCGAACCCTGAACCAATGGATTAAAAGTCCACTGCTCTGCCGTTGAGCTAGAGGGCCCCGCAGCGTGTATTCTCGCTGATTGTGACCGCTTTGTACACGTGCCGAGACAACCCGATTCTGCGAGTCCCGGGCGCCAATAGCGTTCGCCGGCGCCTGCCGCAAGGTATCGCGGCGGCCGGCGTCATCGCCGCCACCGCCTGGCGGGCGCGAGCGCTCACCAAGGATGGAGCACTCGCCGCGACCGCCGTCGGCGCACTGGTGCTTGCGGGCGCTGGCGTTCGGGGCAGCGCCGCCCTGGTGAGCTACTTCGCGTCATCCTCGCTGCTTGGGCGCCTGCCGGCCTCCAGTGCGCAGCAGCAGCGGCGCGGCAACCGGCGCGATGCCGTGCAGGTACTCGCCAACGGCGGACCGGCCGCGACACTGGCGTTGGCGCTGGCAGTCGCCAGCGGCCGGCAGCAGCGCATCGCGGAGGCAGCGTTTTACTCCAGCATCGCCGCCGCCGCCGCCGACACGTGGGCCACCGAGATTGGCACGCGGTGGGGCGGTCAGCCGCGCGTGCTGCTGCTGGGCCCACAGGCGCCTGCCGGGACGTCCGGCGGCGTGTCTGGCGCCGGCCTGGCCGCCAGTTGCGCCGCCGCCGCCAGCATCGCGCTACTCGCTGCGGCGCCCAATCAGGGGCGCGGCCTCGGGGCCGCCGTGTTGATCGGCGGCGTCTCCGGTTCGCTTGCGGATAGTGTGATCGGGGCGACAGTGCAGGAACGCCGCTGGTGCGATGCCTGCCTGCTCGCCACCGAGAGCCCGCGCCACTCCTGCGGGACCGAGACGCGCCATATCGGCGGTATTCCCGGGTGTACCAACGACATCGTCAACGTGCTCGGCATTCTCGTGGGCGCGACCGCAGGAGCAATCACTGCGGCCAGGCTGGACAGTTGACATGGCGCCGCGTGTTGCGGGTAGAGTTCCCTGCCAGATCACCGAGCCTGCCATGTTTCTCGTGCTTTGACGCCGGCAGGCGCCCCATTGCCTTGCGGCGCCATCCGAGACGCGCCATGCGCCGGCCACGGTGCCGGGAGGGCCAGGATGAAATCACTTTCACGCCGCAGCTTCGCGGCGTCGGCCGCCGTAACGCTCCTCCTTCCGGCATTCGCCGCCGCGCAGGATGACGCTGCAACGCCTACTCCCAAGATTCCTCCGCCCCCGGAAGTCGCCCAGCCGGCCTACAGCGTGCTGCGACTGGATGTCGATGGCATTGGACGCGCCTACAAGGTCTGGGAAGAGTGGGTGCCGCAGATCGTCGCCACCCCGGACGGTGGAGGCTGGATCTTCTTCAGCGCGCAGGCCCGCGCCGATGAAGGGTATGGTCCGCGGCGGCTCTTCGCTTCCCACTTCGACCCCACCCTCGAAACCTGGCAGGCCGCCAAGGCGCTCGGGACCGAATCAACGCAATTCGGCCCATCGGCCGGCGTAGACAGCCACGGCGTCGTACACCTCGTTTACTCCGAACGCGCCCTGCAAGGCGACGACACCTGGAGCAAGCTGGTGTACCAGCGCTTTTCCGACGCAACCTGGTCAGAGCCTGCGCCGGTCGCCCCTGATCCCAATGCGGGTCACCAGATGCTGCCATCCCTCTCCATCGGGCCGGATGACATCCCGCACGTCGTCTGGCGCGACCAGCGGCTCGTAGATGCCTCGCTGCGGGAAGCGCTGCCAATCAACGCCGATCTGTTGGCCAGTGATCTCATCGAGGGCGCGTGGACGCCGCCACTCGTGGTGAGCGTGCGCGAATCGGACGACCTCAACCCGGCGTGGCCACGCGTCGCTGCCGACAGCGGGCGCCTGGTGGCGATCTGGTCCCTCTACCAGGGCTCCACGGCGGACGAGATCAAAAGCGCCGCCAGCGTCCAGTGGAGCACCCGCGCTCAGGATGCGGGCAGCGAATGGGACGCGCCGCAAACGCTCTTCGTGCGGGAGGCCGGCGACGCCGGCGGGCGGCTCGTCGATCTGATTGCCGATCCGCGCGGCGGGGTGGTCGCGGTGTTTGGCTTGTTCAACCGCGGCATCAATGAGCTCTATCAGCAGCGGCTGGAGCCGGGCTCCGCGACCTGGTCCGATCCCGTGCTCATCGCCACCGGCGACTTCGGGTATCTGCCAACGGCAGTGATCGCGCCAGACGGCGTGATGTACGTCGTGTTCAACAACGGCCGCAATCGCGACGTCGATATCGGTGGACTTCGCGTCGCGGCAGACGGCTCGACAGCCGGGGCCGTCACGCTCACGCCAAGCGAGGGCGGCGTAACCGCGCGCGCCAACATCACGCTCGACGCCGAGGGCGTCCCGTGGATCGTATATCTGCGCCAACAGATTGGGGCAACCAACGTGGCGGAGGTGCAAACCGTACGTGGGCCGAACTTCGATCCGCCGGCGTCCTGATACGTCTTCTCAGGCGGCGCCGTCACGCGCGGCCTGCGCCGCTTGCAGCATGACCTGTACCGGCGCGTCCCTGCCCGTGAAGAGGGCGAACGCCCTCGCACCCTGATGCACCAGCATGGCCAGCCCGTCAGCGGCGATCAAACCTCGCGCTGTCGCCGCCTGCAGCAAATCGGTATCTCGGTAAGTCATGTCAAACACCACGGCGCGCTGCGGCAGCAGGTCCAGCAGCGGCGATGGCAGCGGCATTTCGCCGGCGCGCCAGCCGAGCGAAGTCGCGTTCACCAGAACGTCGGTGTCCGGCAACGCCTGCTCCAGCGACGTCTCCTCGTACGTCGCTGCGCGGGCCGCTTCCACCCCGAGATCCGCCACCAGTTGCTCAGCGCGCGCCAGATCACGGTTCACCACCAGAATCCGGGGCGCGCCCATCGCGTCCAGCGCCAGCACCGCCGCGCGCG
>JASGGF010000233.1:0-8510 GCA_047605145.1 Thermomicrobiales bacterium
AGCCGGGGGTGGGTTCGACCTTCACCCTCACCCTCCCGGTGGCCCCGTGATGGCGCCTGATCCCGCCCGTAAGGGGCACGAATCTTGCATCCGCGCTGGTTACCGCATTTCGACATTTGGTGGGCGAGATGTATGCTGTCCGTGCGCGGCAGCAGCCAACCCTTCACCACCGCATCAGAGCTTGGACAGAGTTTTGTAGGGCCATGACTGCACTTGAGCATGGAGGCGCATCGTTTTCGCCGCTGACCACCGCCCGAATGGTGGCGCAGCGTGATGCGCTTGCCGCGCCCGTGGCGGTCGAGCTGACGGCAGCTACCCTGGATGCGGTCTTCCGATCCTGCCCGGATCCGGTGGTTGGGCTGACGCTGGATGGCACAATCACGTTCTGGAATGCGGCGGCCGAGCGCATGTACGGCTACGCCGCAGCAGACGTAGTGGGGCGGTCCGGCGTCGAACTCACGCCTCCAGATGTGCGGGGAGCGGCGGTCGAGTTGATGGACCAGATCCGGCAGGGGCAGGCCGTGCCGGAGGTCGAATCGGTCCGGCAGACGCGGGATGGCCGCCGGCTCGATGTCCTGTTGACCATCTTCCCGGTCTGGGATGAGCGGCAGGAGATCGTGGGCGCGCTGGCGATCACCCGGAACATCAGCCAGCGAAAGCGGGACCAGCAGGCGCTGGCCGACAGCGAGCGCCGCTTCCGCGCCGCCTTCGACGATGCGCCGATGGGGATGGCCCTGCTGACCCTGGATGGCGTGTTCCTGCAGGCCAATCCGGCCGGCTGCGCCATTCTCGGCATCCCCCAACCCGACCTCATCGGCCAGAAGCTGGCGGAGGTGATTCATCCGGGGAACTTTGACGAACCCCAGGGAAGCAGCGCTATCGGGGGATTCTTCAACTGGGATCTCGTCAAGGACCACAACCTGCCGCGCTGGTATGTGCAGCCAGATGGCAGTGTGCGCTGGGTGTTGGTGCAGCGCTCGATCGTCCACGATGAATTCGGCCAGCCAGCCTACGTCGTGGGGCAGGCGCAGGATGTCACGGAGGGCGTGCAGGCGCGCGAAAACCTGAGCCTCGCGCGGTCGCAAATGCAGGAGACCCTGGAGCGGGTGGGCGGAGCCTTTCTGGAGGTGGACGCCGACTGGCGGGTGCTCCGGCTCAATGTTGCCGCCGAAACGTTGCTGGGCCGCCCGCGCGCCGCCTTGCTGGGTAAGACCCTGACGCAGGCCATGGCTCCGGAGGCGCTGGCGCCGATCCGGGAAGCGCTCCAGACCACCATGCGCACCCGCCAGCCAACCACGGTCGAGCAGTTTGCCTTTCCGGAGACCGGCGCCTGGCTGGCGATGCGCGCCTACCCTGCGGCGTCCGGCGTGGCGATGTTCCTGCGGGATGTCACGGCGCAGCGGCATCTGGAGGATGAGCTGCGGGCGGCGGAACTGCGCTTCCAGTCGCTGGTGGAGCAGCTGCCGGCGGCGGTGTACCTGCACGCGGCCGATGAAGAACAGACCATTCTGTACCTCAGCCCCTATTTCGAGGTGCTGACCGGATACCCCACCGGGCCCGATTCGCCGTTCCCCAGCTTTGTCGCGTGGATCATGCACATTCATCCGGATGACCGGGAGCGCGTCCTGCGCGAGGGGTTGGCGCGGCTGGGGCAGGGGGGGCAGTTCCTGCAGGAATACCGCTTCCGCCGGGCAGACGGGGCCTACATCTGGGTCAACGATATCAACTCATCCATGGTGGATGACAGCGGCGCCATCATCGCCTGGCAAGGCATCATCATCGATGTCACCGAGCGCAAGGAGGCCAGCGAAGTCATCGCCCGGCTGGCGGCGATTGTCGATGCCTCCGAAGACGCCATCTTTTCCCGCGACATCGACGGGTTCATTACCTACTGGAACGATGCCGCCGAGCGGCTGTTCGGATACTCCGCCGAGGAGATGCTGGGGACGCCGGTTTCGCGGGTGTTTGTCGATGGGGATATCCGATACATCACCCCACTGGGCGCCTTTGACGATGCCGTCTCAAGGCGCATGGAGGTGGAGAATCAGCGCAAGGATGGCGAGATCATCGATGTCGCGGCCACGATCTTCCCGATGCGCGGCGCCGATGGCGAGATCGTCGGGGTGTCCGGCATCGTGCGGGATATTGGTGACCGGATCGCGGCCGAGCGCGAACTGCGGGCGGCGCTGGAGGCCGCCCAGGCCGGGGAACGGGCCAAGGGCCTGTTTCTGGCGATGATGAGCCACGAATTGCGCACCCCGTTGCAATCGGTGCTGGGATACGCGGATCTGCTGCTGGCGGGTCCGCCGGGCGCGCTGAAGCCGGAGCAGCAGGACGACGTCGAATCGATCCGCCGTGGAGCCAGCCGAATGGTGGAATTGATCGATCAGTTGATCGATCTCTCCCGCATGGAGGCTGGGCGCCTGGAACTCGTGCACGATCCGGTGGATGTGCGCGCCGTGCTGCAGAAGATCTGGCGTGAGGCCGGCCTGCTGGCCGATGCGAAAGGCCTGCGCCTGACGCTGGATATCCCGGAGATCCTCCCGCGCGTGATGGGCGATCCGCAGCGCGTCCGGCAACTCCTGATGCATCTTGCCGGGAACGCCATCAAGTTTACGGAAGCAGGCGTGGTGCATATCGCCGCCCGTCATGAACACGCCTGGGTGGTGATGACCATCTCGGATACCGGCATCGGCATCGCGCCGGACGATCTCCCGCACATTTTCGAGGAGTTCCGGCAGTTGGACACCCGCCTCAGCCGGCGGCACGGCGGGGCAGGCCTGGGGCTGGCGATCTCCCGCCGCCTCGCGGAGCAGATGGGTGGGGAGATCATCGTCGAGAGCGCCCCGGGCCGGGGCTCGGTCTTCGCCTTGCGGCTGCGGGTTGCGCCGCACGAAGACGCTGCAGGCGCCGGGGTACCATGACGAGGTGACGACACATCCTCCCCACCGCCATTGGGCGTACAGGCGCAGGCGCATGACAGGTTCCGACCACATCGTTGCGACGCAGGATCTCCCGGCCAACCCGGCCAGTGACGATTCTGCTGCGCCACCAGATGCGGAGTTGGCAGCGCTGCGCCACACCGCGCAGATCGTGGCCTCGTGCCCTGATCCGATCATCGGCGAGACGCTGGACGGCATCATCAACTTCTGGAACCCGGCCGCCGAGCAGCTCTACGGCTATGCCGCCGCCGACGCCATTGGGCAACCGGTGAGCATGCTGGCCCCGCCGGGGCGCGAGGCCGAACTGACGGAGCTGCTGGAGCGGGTCCGGCAGGGGAGCACGGTGGAGGCGTTCGAAACCGTGCGCCAAACGCACGATGGCCGCCTGATCGATGTGTCGCTCAGCCTGTTCCCCGTCCGTGATGCGGATGGCGCCATCATTGGGCTGTCCGCCTCCACGCGGGATATCACCCAGCGCCGCCGCGATGCCGCGGCCCTGGCCGTCAGTGAACGCCGGTTCCGGGCGGCGTTTGACGACACCCCGACCGGCATGGCGTTGGTGGGGCTGGATGGGCGCTTCCTACAGGTCAACCGGGCCGGCGCCGAGTTGCTGGGCCGCCCCGAAGCTGACCTGCTGCGGCTGACCGTGGCGGATGTCACCCACCCGGACGACGTGGAACGGGACCGCCAGGCGCTGGAGCGCACCATCGCTGGGGAGCAGCCCTATTACGAGCATGAGCTCCGGGTCTGGCAGCCGGACGGCAACATCCGCTGGGTTCGGGTCCACGGCGCCCTGGTGCGAGACGCCGCAGGCAAGCCAGCCTACTTCGTTGGGCAGATGCAGGATCTGACGGCCGTCGTTGCGGCCGAAGAATCGCTGGCCGCCGCCTTGCACAGCACGCAGGAAGTGCTGGAGCAGGTGGTCGGGCTGTTCATCGAGGTGGACCGGGAGTGGCGCATTGTCCAGCTCAACGAAATTGCGGCCGGCGTCCTGGGCCGTGACCGGGCGGAGTTGGTCGGGCAGTCGCTCCTGGAGGCCGCGTCCACCAGCCAACTGGAGCCGCTCATGGCTACGCTCCAGTTCACCATGGTTACCCGGCAGCGCGCGCAGATTGCGGAGGTGTCCTGCGACGATGGCGTGACCTGGGCCACGATGCGCGTTGATCCTACCGCCCATGGCATCTCCCTCCTGCTGCGGGATATCACCGAGCACCGGCGCCTGGCGGAGGAGTTGCGGGCGGCGGAGCTCCGTTTCCAGTCGCTGGTGGAGCAGCTACCGGCGGCGGTGTATCTGCACGCGGACGACGATGATGAGACGACGCTCTACCTGAGTCCCTATTTCGAGACGCTGACCGGCTATCCCAACGACGAGCAGTCGCCTTTTCGGAGTTTCCCTGGCTGGGTGGCCGGCCTGCACCCGGATGACCGCGAGCGGATCCTGCATGAGGGGGCGGCGCGAGACCGGACGCCGGGCCAGTATCTGCTGGAGTACCGCTTCCGCCGCAAGGATGGCGCCTACATCTGGGTCAACGACATCTACTCCTCCATGCTGGATGACCACGGCCAGATCATCGCCTGGCAGGGCATCATCCTCGATGTCACCGAGCGCAAGGAGGCCAGCGCGGCCATCGCCCGGCTGGCCGCAATCGTGGAAGCCTCTGAGGACGCCATCTACTCGCGCACGCTGGAGGGCCTCATCACCTACTGGAACCCGGCCGCCGAGCGCCTGTATGGCTACGCCGCCGCCGAAATCATCGGCCAGCCGGTGACGCGGCTCTTCCTTGATGGAACCGATCACATCTCGACCAGCGCCGCTGATTTCGACGGGCATGCGCAACGCCGGTTCGAGGCGCAGGATCTGCGCAAGGATGGCTCTATCGTCGAGGTGGCGGCCTCCCTGTTCCCCGTCCGGGACTCTGAGGGGCGGCTGCTGGGCATCTCCGGGATTGCGCGCGATATCAGCGAACGCATCGCCGCCGAGCGGGAGGTGCGGACGGCGCTGGAGGCGGCGGAAGCCGGATCCCGCGCCAAGGGGCTGTTTCTGGCGATGATGAGCCACGAGCTGCGCACCCCGCTGCAAGCCGTGCTCGGCTACGCCGACTTTCTGCTCAGTGGGCGCCAGGGCATATTGAGCCCGGAGCAGCTGGAGGATATCGGGTACATCCACCAGGGGGCCAGCCGCATGGTGCACCTGATCGACCAGATGCTTGATTTGTCGCGCATGGAAGCGGGCCGGCTGGAGCTGAAGCAGGAGCCGGTGGATGTGCGCCGCGTCATGGAGTTGGTGCGGCAGGATATCGCGCCGCTGGCAGAGGCCAAGGGGCTGGCCCTGACACTGCAGGCCCCGGCACGCGTGCCTTCAGCGCTGGGGGATGCAGAGCGGGTGCGGCAGATCCTGCTGAACCTGGCGGGGAACGCCGTCAAGTTCACCGAGGTGGGTGGCATCCGGTTGACTGCGCGAGACCGGCATGGCTGGGTGGAAGTGACCGTGCAGGACACCGGGATCGGCATCGCGCAAGAGGAACTCGCGACCATCTTCGAGGAGTTCCGGCAGGTGGACAGCACCCTGAGCCGGCGGCATGGCGGCGCCGGGCTTGGCCTGGCGATCGCGCGGCGCCTGACGGAACAGATGGGTGGCGAGTTGACGGTGACCAGCCGCGCCGGCGCGGGCTCCACCTTCACGCTGCGCCTGCCCATGGCGCGGTGATCGGGTGGCATCCACCCGTATCTGGCCGGCGATGCCGGAAGGCAGCTGGTAGGGCCCCGCTGAACACACCGCAACTGCTGCATGTATGAAACCTTGATCTTGTCCAGAGATGACGCTCATACTTCATTGTGTGAGATTCATGCTCTGAATGGGATGCCCGGCCATGCAGAAAGATGGGCCTGCTGGCTTTCACGACACGGTCACGCAGGGATTTCTCGGGAACGGATCGGCGCCTCAGTCGCCAAATGCGGCCGTGGCTGCCATGCGCGCCGTGGCCGAAGGGTTTGTGCAGGCGTGCCCCTACGCCATCGCTGGCGTCACGCTGGATGGCATGATCGCGGTCTGGAATCCGGCGGTGGCGCGCCTGTTCGGCTACACCGCCACCGAAGTGATCGGGCAGCCGCTTCTGGCGATCCTCCCCCCGGAGGCCGGGGCCACGGTGTGGGAGATGCTGGCGCAGGTGCGGCGAGGGGAGTCGCCCGGCGACCTGGAAACCGTGCGCACGACGAAGGATGGGCGGTCTTTTCGCGTCACCCTGACCTTCTTCCCGGCCTACGATGCGCAGCAGGCCATCATCGGCGCGTTTGCCGCCGTCCGCGATAGCGCCGAGTTCACGCTGACCGCCAGCGAAGACGAACCGAGCGAGCACCTGTTTCAGGCGGCGTTCGATGATGCGCCCGGGGGCATGGCGCTGATGGCGCTGGATGGCCGCATCCTGCGCGTCAACCGCGCCGCCTGCGAGATTGTCGGCCGGCCTGAATCGGAGCTGGTGGGACAGAACGCCTCCATCCTGGTCCCGCCGGAAGATGTGGCCCGGAGTACCAGCGCCAGTTTGGAGCTCATTCAGGGGCTCCGCCGCACGTACCGTCTGGACACCAGCATGACCCGGCCAGATGGCACGACGCGCTGGGTGCACACGCAGACATCGCTGATTCGTGACAGCGCCGGAACCCCGCGCTACTTTCTGGGCCAGACGCTGGACCGCACCGAGGAAGTGCGGTCACAGGAACGGCTGGCGTTGGCGAGGGCCGAGATCCAGGATACGCTGAACCGGGCAGGCGGCGCGGTGTTTGAGCTGGATGCCGCCTGGCGCATTACCCGGGCCAACGCCGATGCTGCCCAGTTTGCCGGAACGCCGCCGGATGCGTTGCCGGGGCAACGCTTGCACGAGGTGCTGGGCCTCGGCCTCGTGGCGCAACTGACGGAGGTGCTGGAACGCGCCATGGTGGAGCGGCAGGCGTCTCCGGTGGTCGAGGTGTTTTTCCCGGACTCCCGGCGCTGGTTCTCTGCGCGTGTCGACTGCGTCCCGGATGGCGTTTCGCTGTTGTTGCTGGATGTGACCACGCTGCGCGAGGTCAAGGAGCGTCTGCACACCGCCGAGTTGCGGTTTGAGACGCTGGCGGAGCAGTTGCCCGCTGGCGTGTATGCGCTGGCGGCGGATGCCAGGCATTCCACTATCTATTACAGCCGAAGCCTGTTGCAGATGCTGGGCTACCCTCCGGAGAGCCCGTATCCGTTCACGAACGATACGGCGTGGCTGGCGCGCGTCCACCCGGAGGACTACGGCCGGGTGACGCAGCAACTGGCGGAGCTGGGCTATTCCTCGCGGCAGCGGCATTTGCTCGAATATCGTATGCGCCGCCAGGATGGCGAGTACATCTGGGTGCAGGATTACCACAGCCCGCTCCGGAACAGCGCGGGCGAGCTGACTGCCTGGCTCGGCGTCATTATTGACGTTACCGAGAACCGCGTGGCCAATTTCGAACGAACCAGACTGGCGGCCATCGTCGAAGCGGCGGAGTTCCCCATCTTCACGCGCACCATCGAAGGCTGTATCACGTACTGGAACCCCGCCGCTGAGCGGCTCTATGGCTACACCCGCGACGAGGCTATCGGGCAATCGCTGACCATCCTCTTCCCGGAGGAGGCCGACACCCTGACGACCAATCCGCAGAAGCTGGTGGAGAAGGGCCCAGAACGCTTCGACGCCCTGCACACGCGCAAAGATGGGTCTACGGTCGCGGTCGAGGTGCTGATCTTCCCGGTGCTGGATGAATCAGGCACGGTGCTCAGCATGGCCGGCATCTGCCAGGATGTCAGCGGCCGCAAGGAGGCGGACCGTGTCCTGCGGGACGCACTGGCCGCCGCCGAGGCCGGGTCACGCGCCAAGAGCCTGTTCCTGACCATGATGAGCCACGAGCTGCGCACGCCGCTGCAGGCGATTCTGGGCTACGCCGAATTCCTGTTGCATGACCATCTGAATCCCCTGACGCCAGTTCAGCGCGAAGATGTGGGCCTTATCTTCGATGGCGCCCAGCGGATGGACCGGCTGGTGACCCAGCTGCTTGATCTGTCACGGTTGCAACTGGATGAGCTGCATCTGCAATTGGCGACGGTTGAGCCCGGCCCGCTGCTGGTGCAGGTGAAAGCGATCATTCAGGCGCGGGCGCAGGCCCACGGGCTGGCCGTGGCGATTTCCGCGCCAGCCTCGCTGCCGGCGGTGCTGGGTGATACCGAGCGCGTGCGGGAGATTCTGCTGAACCTGCTGGACAACGCCATCAAGTTCACGGTGACCGGCGGCATCACGATTGCGGCCCAGGCGCATGAGACTTACGTGGATATCGCGGTGCAGGATACCGGCATCGGGATTGCGCCGGACGATCTCGATCACATCTTCGAAGAGTTCCGACAGGCCGAGGATCTCCTGACGCGGCGGCACAACGGCGCGGGGTTGGGCCTGACCGTCGCCCGGCGGCTGGCGGAGGCCATGGGCGGCAGCATCACGGCCCAGAGCACCCCCGGCGTTGGCTCCACGTTTACCCTGCGCCTGCCGGTGGCGGCTGGGCCCGATCTGCCGCCAG
>JASGGF010000234.1:0-8464 GCA_047605145.1 Thermomicrobiales bacterium
GCCGCTGACGGATGCGGACGGTGTGGACCGGGGGGCTGCGGAGTCTGGGGCGGCGCGCTTTCAGGCGCTGCTGGCGACGGGTGATTACGACACGGTGCTGGGCGAGGGGTTGCGCGCGGCGCTGGCCGGGGCGGCGGCGGATGGCGGGCTGGAGGCGGAGATCGGGGCGCTGCGGCTGACGCTGGCGCGGCTGCTGCAGGAGGAGGCGGACCCGGCGAAGCTGGCGGCGAGTGTGGCGCGGGTGGCGGCGGTCTCGGTGCAGGCGGCGCGGCTGCGGCAGGGCGCCGGGGACGCGGGCGATGAGCTCCGGGCGGCGCTCCTGCGGGAGCTGGACGAGGGGGGAGACGCGCCTGCGGGCGCTTAGGGGGGACGGCGCGGCGGCTCCGTAGGGGGTGTCCCTTCGCTCAGGGGGTGACGGGCGCCAGCCCGTCACCCCCTGAGCGCGCAGCGCGGCGCCTCCTCTAGGCGGGGCAGATGGCGGCCCAGATGCTGATCCGGTTGTTGCTGGTGTCGGCGATCCAGACGGTGAGGGCGTCCGGCGTGATGGCGAGGCCGTTGGGGTAGGCGAGCTCGTTGGGGCCTGAGCCGCTGGAGCTGAAGGTAGTGAGGTTGCTCCAGGCGGTGCTGGCGGTATCCGGCCGGGTCCAGATGCTGCCCCGGTAGTTGTTCGTGTCAGCGACGACGATGGTGAGGGTGTCCTCCGATATGGCGGCGCCGAACGGGGCCTTGAACTGGCTCGCGCCTGTGCCGTTCGTGCCGAAGGTAGTGAGGTTGCTCCAGGCGGTGCTGGCGGTATCCGGGCGAGTCCAGAGGCTGATGCGGTAGTTGTAGGTGTCGGCGACGACGGTTGTGAGGGTGTCTGCTGAGATGGTGACACCGTACGGAGCCCTGAACTGGCTGGCGCCGGCGCCGTTCGTGCCGAAGGTGGTCTGGTTTGCCCACGTGGTGCTGGCGGTATCCGGACGGGTCCAGACGCTCATGCGGCTGTTACCCGAATCGGCGATCCAAACGGTGAGGGTATCCGGCGAAACGGCGACCCGTTGCGGGTTGCTGAACTGGCTGGCGCCGGCGCCGGACGAACCAAAGGTGGCGGCGTTGCTCCAGGTGGTGCTGGCGGTATCCGGGCGGCGCCAGACGCTGACGCGGGTATTGCCGGTGTCGGCGATGAAGGCGGTGAGGGTGTCTTTCGAGATGGCGACACCGCTGGGGGACGACAGGTTGCTGGCGCCGGAACCGGAGGAGCCGAACGTCGTCTGGTTGCTCCAGGCGGTGCTGGTGGCGGTGGGGCGGCTCCAGATGCTGATGCGGTTGTTGCCGGCGTCGGCGATCCAGGCAGTGAGGGTGTCCGGCGCGAGGGCGACGCTGGTGGGGACGTTGAAGTCGCTGTCGCCGAAGGTGGTCTGGTTGGCCCAGGTGAGCGCGGCGGCGCAGGCGCTGCCGCAGCAGAGCTGGCTGCCGGGGCAGCCGCAGGTGACGGGATCGCCGCAGTTGTTGGTGACGTCGCCGCAGATGCCGGCGGCGGCGCAGGTGGTGGCGGCGCTGTCGGGGGTGCAGGTGGGGTCGGGGCCGGGGCCGGGGCCGGCGCAGGCGCCGCGGGTGGCGCCGTGCTTCAGGTATTTCTGGCGGGCGTGTTTGGCGACGTGCTTCGTGACGCCATTGACACACATGGTGGCCTTGTGGCCGTGGACATTGTGCTCGGGCTGAACGCGCTTTTTGCGCTTCGCCTTGTGCTGCTTCTTCGCCGTAGCGCTGGTCAGCGGGAGCATGGCGAGCGCGGCGGCGAGGGCGCGGCGGGTGAGAGGGGCAGTGAACCCACGGAACAAAGGCGACGTCGACATGCCGCGATCATCCTTAGATAGCCAACGCTTCATGCCAAGTTCAGGCAGCGCGCGGGATTGTAGCGCAGCGCACATTCCCGCGCGGGGCGGCGTTTTGACCGCCCCGCGCGCCTGTTCAGGCGGGGCAGGTGGCGGCCCAAACGCTGACGCGGGAGTTGATGAAATCGGTGATGAAGGCGGTGGCGGTGTCTGGCGCGATAGCGACGCCTTTCGGGGCGCCGAACTGGCCGGGGCCGGAGCCGCCTTCACCGAAAGTGAGGAGGTTGCTCCAGGCCGTGCTGCTGGCGGTGGAGCGGGTCCAGACGGAGACGCGGTTGTTGCCGGTGTCGGCGATCCAGACGGTGCGGGTGTCGGCGGCGACGGCGATGCTGACGGGGCCATCGAGCTGGTTGGGACCGGAGCCGGTGGAGCCGAAGATGGCCGCGTGGCTCCAGTCGGGGCTGGTGGCCTCGGGGCGGGTCCAGACGCTGATGCGGTCGTTGTTGGTGTCGGCGACCCAGAGGGTGCGGGTGTCCGGTGAGACGGCGAGGCCGAAGGGCTGGTTGAACTGGGTGGCGCCGGAGCCGGGGCCGCTGCCGAACTTCGCGTCATAGCTCCAGGATGTGCTGGCGGTGTCCGGGCGGGTCCAGACGCTGACGCGGCTGTTGCCGGTATCGGCGATGAAGGCGGTGAGGGTGTCTGGCGAGATGGCGACGCCGTTTGGTTGATCGAACTCGGCGTTGAGCGAGCCGGGGCCGGAGCCGAAGAGGGCCGCATTTGCCCAGTCGGTGCTGGTGGCGGTGGAGCGGGTCCAGACGCTGATGCGGCTGTTGCCGGTGTCGGCGATCCAGACGGCGCGGCCGTTCGCCGTGAGCGCGACGCCGGTCGGGGCCTGCAGCTGGGTGGAGCCGCCGCCGGCGCTATCGCCAATGACGGTTTGGGCGCTCCAGTCGAGGCTGGTGGCCGAAGGGCGAGCCCAGACGCTGACGCGGTTGTTGTCGGGATCGCCGACGACGAGGGTGCGTGTGTCTGCCTGCACGCTGACGCCGGTGGGGGACGTGAACTGATCCACGCTATTACCGGGGCCGCTGCCGAACGTGGTCTGGTTCGCCCAGCGCGAGGTGACGCAGGTGTTGCTGCAACAGCGCTGGCTACTGGAGCAATCGCAGGTGGGCGGTGTGGGGGCGCAGGCGCCGGCGGTGGCGCCCTGCTTCAGGAGCTTCTTGCGCTTCTTCTTGCTGGCCTTGATGGTCTGGCCGTTCAGGCAGAGCGTGACCTTTTTCGCTTTCTTCTTCTCGGCGTGCGGCGCGGCGTGGCGCTGGCGCCGGGCGGCGGCGTTTGGCGCGTCCGCTGCGAGCATGGCGATGACGCCGGAGAGCGGGAGCGTGGCGAGTGCGCGGGTGACGGTGCGGCGGGTGATGGCGCTGAGGGGTGCGGGGATCATGCTGGGCTCCCTGATGTGCGCAGATTGCCGGGTTGGTGATGCGGATCTCGCCGCGAGGGCGGGGGAGCCGTGCGCTGACGCGGCTCCCCCGCTTGGGCTCAGGCGGGGCAGGCGGCGGCCCAGACGCTGATGCGGTCGTTGGAGTAGTCGGCGATCCAGGCGACGCTGTCGTCTGGGGAGAGGGCGATGCCGGTGGGATTAGCGAAGTTGGCGGGGCCGGAGCCGGAGGTTCCGAAGGTGGTGAGCGGGCTCCAGGCGGCGCTGCTGGCGGTGGGCCGCGACCAGACGCTGATGCGGTCGTTGGCGGAATCGGCGATCCAGGCGGTGAGGGCGTCCGCCGCGATGGCGACGCTGGCGGGAGCATCGAAGTTGGCGGGCCCGGCGCCAGGGCCGGAGCCGAACGTGGTCTGATTGCTCCAGGTGGTGCTGGCGGCGCTGGGGCGCGTCCAGACGCTGATCCGGTTGTTGCGGCCTTCGGCGACCCAGACGGTGAGGGTGTCCGCCGAGACGGCGACGCCAAGCGGTTGATCGAACTGGCTGGGCCCGGCGCCGGGGCCGGAGCCGAACGCCGTGGGGTTGTTCCAGGCGGTGCTGGTGGCGCTGGGGCGGGTCCAGACGCTGATGCGGTTATTGCCGGTGTCGGCGACCCACGCGGTCAGGGTGTCGGGCGAGAGCGCGACATCGTTCGGCAGGGTGAGCTGCCCCACGCCGGAGCCGTTCACGCCGAACGTGGTCTGGTTGCTCCAGGCGGTGCTGGAGGCGGTTGGGCGGGTCCAGATGCTGATGCGGTCGTTGTTGGAATCGGTGATCCAGAGCGTCAGGGCGTCGGCGGAGGCGGCGAGGCCGGCCGGGGCGCGGAACTGGTTGGGGCCGGCGCCGGGGCCAGAGCCGAAGGTGGTTTGGCTGGTCCAGGCGGTGCTGGCGCTGGTCGGGCGGGTCCAGACGGCGATGCGTTGGTTGACCGTGTCGGCGATCCAGGCGGTGAGCGTGTCCCTGGAGATGGCGACGCGGGCGGGGCCGGCGAATTGGCTGGGTCCGGCGCCGGGGCCGGAGCCAAAGGTGGTCTGGTTCGCCCAGACGGCGGTCACGCAGGCGTTATTGCAGCAGAGGAAACCGCTGGCGCAGTCGCAGGTGGGGCAGGCGCCGCGCGTGGCGCCGCGCTTCACGTACTTGCGGCGTTTCGCCCTGGGGACGCGCTTTGTGACGCCGTTGATGCACATGACCGCGTTCTTGCCCCGGACGTTGTGCTCCGGCCGCGCGCGGCGCTTCTTCGCGGCGGCGTCGTCTGCGGCGGGAAGGCGGAGGAGGGCGGCGAGCGGCACGGCGGCGATGGCGGCGGCGATGGCGCGGCGAGAGGCGGAGGCGCGGGAGCTGGCGGTGAAGGGGGAGTGGTCCATGCGCGGTTCCTTGCAGCTGGCGGCGGCTCCACGATGCGGGCGCTCGACACGCGCGTGACACGGGGCGCGTGCCGGTGTGCGATGTATCGGGCGCCACTGTAGGGCACGCGCCCCGCAAGGGAAACGGCGCAGGCGTGGTTTTCGCGGAATCCCGTATACGGGGTTTCGTGGGGGGCGCCGTGCGCGGCGGCGCCCTTCGCTATGCCGGGCAGGTGGCGGCCCAGATGCTGACGCGGCTGTTGTTGAAATCGGCGACGTAGGCGGTGGCGCCGTCCGGCGTGACGGTGACGCCGACGGGGTCCCAGAGCTGGCTGGGACCGGAGCCGTTGGCGCCGAAGGAGGCGACGTTTGCCCAGGCGGTGCTGGTGGCGGTGGGGCGGGCCCAGACGCTGATGAGGCTGCTGAGGCCGTCGGTGACCCAGACGGTGCGTAGGTCGGCGGCGACGGCGATGGCGACGGCGCTGACCAGGACGTCGGCGCCGAAGGTGGTCTGGTTCGTCCAGGTGGTAGACGTGGCGTTCGGGCGGGTCCAGACGCTGACGCGGTTGTTCAAGTTGTCGGCGACGAAGGCGGTGAGGGTGTCGGGGGAGATGGCGACGTCGAATGGGCCGTCGAGCTGGCCGGAGCCGCTGCCGCTGGCGCCGAACGTGGTCTGGTTCGCCCAGTCGGTGGTGGTGGCTCCCGAGCGGGTCCAGATGCTGATGCGGTCGCTGCTGGGGTTGGAGATCCAGGCGGTGCGGCCATCCGGCGAGAGGGCGATGCCGCGGGGGAAGCTGAAGTCGCCGGGGGCGCCGAAATTGGTCTGGAAGATCCAGTCGGTGCTGCCGGCGCTCGGGCGAATCCAGGCGCTGACACGCTCGTTGGCGATATCGACGATGAGCGCGGTGCGGGCGTCGCTGGTGAGGGCGATGCCGTCGGGGCTGATGAAGTCGCCGAGGGCGCCGAACTGCGTTTGGGGGGCCCAGTTGAGGCTGGTGGCGTTGGGGCGGGTCCAGACGCTGACATGCGGGCTGTCGTCCGTGGTGATGAAGGCGGTGCGGGCGTCGGTGGTGAGGGCGATGTGCTGCGGGCTGGTGAACTGGCCGGAGCCGCTGCCGGGGCCGAATGTGGTCTGGTTGGCCCAGATGGCGCTGACACAGACGCCGTTGCAGCATTGCTGGCTACTGCTGCACCCGCAGGAGACCGTCTGCCCGCAGTTGTTCAGGACGTCGCCGCAAATGCCGGCCGCCGCGCAGGTCGCGGTATCGCTGTCAGGGGCGCACCCGTTGGGCTGGCAGGCCCCGCGCGTGGCGCCACGCTTCAGGTACTTCTTACGGGCCCGTTTGGCAACGCGCTTCGTGACGCCATTGACGCACATGATGGCCTTCTTGCCACGCACGTTGTGTTCTGGCTGCGCGTTGCGCTTCGGCTTCTTCGCTTCGACGACGCCCCCCAGGGGGAGCGCGGCGAGCGCGGTTGCGAGCGCGCGCCGCGTGAGCGGCGCCGCTCCTGCGCGCAGAAGACGCGAAGATGCCATGTCATCATCATCCTTTGGTCATCGCAGACGTGCGTCGGCTTCGGGCGGTGGGCGCAAGTATAGCGACGGGTGTGCAGACGGACGGGTCGGGATGCTACCCAACTGCGGCCATGCGGACGGCAAGGTAGCAGGGGCGACGATTGGGTCCGCGCCAGCGACGTGCCAGAGGATGGCGAGGGCGCGGTGAGCGACGAGGAGAGGGACGGATGCAGGCAACGAGAGAGCAGGTGAGGGAGGCGCGCGCCGGTGAGCGGCCGGGGGTGAGCCTGGATCCGGCCAGCGCCTACGAGGCGGTGACGCGGCAGATGGTGGTGGGCTTGCAGGAGGATCTGCGCGAGATCAAGGGGCGGCTGAACGGGTTGCTGTTTCTGGTGGCGGGGAGCGTGCTGCTCGATCTGCTGCGGCGATGGGGCGGGTGAGGGAAGACGGTCTGCTGGCGCGCAGGTGGCGGCCCACAGGCCGCCACCTCACGGCATAGCTGCGCGCGCTCAGGCAGGGCAGGCTGCGGCCCAGATGGAGACGCGATTGTTCGCGGAGTCAGCGATCCAGATGGTTGTTGGTCCCCCCGAGACGGCGACGCTGAGGGGGTAGTAGAGCTCGTTGGCGCCGCCGCCCAGGGAGCCGAAGGTGGTGGTGTTGGTCCAGGCGGAGCTGGTGGCATCCGGGCGGGTCCAGACGCTGATGCGGCTGTTGTTCGAGTCGGCGACCCAGACCGTCAGGGTGTCTTCGGTGATGGCGACGCCGTCCGGGAAGCTGAGTTCCCCGGCGCCGGAGCCATTTGAGCCAAAGTTCGTGAGGTTGCTCCAGGCGGTGCTGGCGGTGTTCGGGCGCGTCCAGATGCTGACGCGGTTGTTATTGGTGTCGGCGATCCAGAGGGTGAGTTCGTCTGGCGAGAGCGCAATGTTCTGGGGGTAGTTGAGATCGCTGGCGCCAAAGGTGGTGAGGTTGCTCCAGGCGGTGCTGCTGGCGGTGGGACGGGTCCAGATGCTGATGCGGCTGTTGTTGGTGTCGCCGATCCAGAGGGTCAGGGCATCAGCGGAAACGGCGAGGCCGGTTGGGGAGCTGAGCTGGCTGGCGCCAGAGCCCAGGGAGCCGATGGTGGTGGTGTTGGTCCAGGCAGTGCTGGAGGCGGTGGGGCGAGTCCAGACGCTGATGCGGTTGTTGCCGTAGTCGGCGACGAAGGCGGTCAGGGTATCGAGCGAGACGGTGACGCCGAAGGGGCCATCCAGTTCGCCGGGGCCGGAGCCGGATACGCCAAAGGCGGTATGGTTGGTCCAGTTGGTGCTGCTGGCGTTGGGGCGAGTCCAGACAGCGATGCGGTCATTGTTGTCGTCGGCGACCCAGGTGGTGAGCGTGTCCGGTGAGATGGCGACGGCGGCCGGGTTGTCGAGATCGCTGGCGCCAGAGCCGAACGTGCCGAAGGTGGTCTGGTTCTCCCAGGCGGCGGGGGCGCAGGCGCTGGCGCAGCAGACCTGACTGCTGGGGCAGCCGCAGGCGACCGATTCGCCGCAGTTGTTCAGGACCTCACCGCAGATGCCGGCGGCGGCGCAGGTGGCGGCAACGCTATCGGGCGTGCACCCCTGGCAGGCTCCGCGGGTGGCGCCTCGCTTCAGGTATTTCTTGCGAGCCCGCTTCGGGACACGTTTGGTGACGCCGTCCACGCACATGATGGCTTTTTTGCCACGGAGGTTGTGTTCTGGTTGGGCCTGGCGCTTCGGCTTCTTCGCCTCGACGGCGTTCGCCAAGGGGAGCGCGGCGAACATGGCGGCGAGGGCCCGGCGCGTGAGCGGTGTGGACGCGCCGCGCAGGAATCGCGAATACGCCATGTCACAATCATCCTTCGATAACACCCGGTTTACGCCCAGTTTGGACGATGGCCGGGAGTATAGGGTGGCGTTGGATCAGTGAGCAGCGCGAAATCGACGAATTGCGACCGGTATTTTGGACGTTTCCGCCAAATTCCCCGGCTGGACCGGGCGGCTCCAGGCGTTTGCCAGCGGCGGGCGATGACACGGCGCCGCGCATCGCGTCTCGATGAAGCGTCTATGGCGCTCAGGGGGGTGACGGGCTGGCGCCCTCAGGGGGTGTAGGTTGGCATCCCGACAGTTTGCGAAACACGTGTCTGCCGGGGTAGGTAGCCAGGTTCGGGGGTGGGATGCGAGGAGCCGTTCCCGGCCCGCTGGGGGCTAAAACGCGTGGTGCGAATTCGCCTTTGCGATGCCCAAATGCCCCGAGAAGCCCTCACCCCAACCCCTCTCCCGATGCGCGGGAGAGGGGCTCCTGCCCCGGG
>JASGGF010000235.1:0-8425 GCA_047605145.1 Thermomicrobiales bacterium
ACGCGCCGGCGTTCATCAGCGCGTTGATCGTATCGAGCATCTTGGGATCCGGCAGCCACGAGTTGTAGGCCTCGATCACGTCGGGATCTTCGAGGATGGCGGTGTAGCCGGAGTTCAGCGCGGCCTCGATGGCCCAGCGCTTGGCGACGTAGAGCTCGCCGCCATCGATCTCGTTGCGGTAGCCGAACCACCCCGCCAGCCGGTAATCGCGCGCGGTGCGGTCATCCGACTGGTTGCGGTTGGCGACGGAGTAGATGCCCTCGTCGATCATGCCCCACGGCTGCTCGGCGACCGGCACCGGCGCCACCTGCCCGGCGATCTGCGACTTGTTCGGGTCATTGAAGACCTTGAGGTCGTAGATCTGCTGCGGGCTGAAGGCGTAGGAGCCCGACGCGAAGCCGTCGATGAACTCCGCCTCGCCCATGGTGAAGACCGTATCCGGCACGATCTGCTCTTCCACCAGCGAGCGCCAGTTCTGCAGCACCGCCAGCGAGGCCTCGTCGAAGACCGGCACGTTGTTCTCGTCAAACAGCACCGCGCCGGTGTTCATGCACTCGAACAGGTAGCCCCACGAGATGCCGAACCAGACGCCGGCGGCGAACCAGTGCGGCAGCAGCGGCGGGCCAGAAACGGCGCCGTCCTTCTTGAGCTGGCGGCAGATATCGTACAGCTCGGCCCACGTCTTCGGGTAAGCGGCGGCGTCGATACCGGCCTTGGAGAGGATGGCGTTGTTCGCCATGATGGTGCCGCGGATCGAGACGAAGTACGGCAGGCCGTAGAGCTTGCCGTTGACCGTCATCGACTCCAGCACGCCGGGGTACATCTCGCCCTTGGCGGCCTCGACGTTCCACCAGCTCTCGTAGTCCTTGACCCACCCTGGGATCGACCAGCGGTACAGGGTGGAGGGGTTCGCGTAGCCCATGTCCAGCGGCTGGTTCGCGATGTGGAAGTTCTCCATGATCGCGATGTAGTCGCCGGTGACGGTCTGATAGTCGACGTTCTCGCTGTACTGCTCGTTGAACTTGTTGGTGTTGTCCACCACCACTTCCGGCATGTAGTTCCAGCCCCGGAAGACCAGCTGCTCGGAGGTGTCGATGCCCTCGGCGGGCGGCGCAATCGGCGCGGCCTGCGCGGCCATGGCGCGCGTCAGGTTGAACCGGTTCACGCTGGCCGGCGCGTGCGCGGCGGCAGCGGGGTTGGACAGGTACGCGTTGATGATCGGCGTGGCGACCCCGGCGGCGGCAGCCCGCTTGAAGAAGGTTCGTCGATCGATGCGGCCCTTCAGCAGATCATCGAAATGCTCATGCACCGGCTTCATGCGTTACTCCCCTGCTTGCGCCAGATAGCGCCAACTCCGTGCGCTTGCGACGGGCGAGATCTGCGGCGGCTGAGGGCGCCGGGCGCCGCCAATCACCTCCGCATTCCGGGTCCCGCTCGCAAACTGCATCCGCTCGTCAATTTATCACCTTTGCAACGTGGATTGCTTCGGCATTCTGCCCACATTCAGGCCAAGGTCTTGCACATCCCGCAAGAATCCTCACGCCGTCTCCGCCAGCAGCAGGAACGCGTGCCCCGGAACGACAATCGGCACGCCCGCAGGAAACATCTTGCCCCGGTTCGCGGGCGGGTTGCTGGTGTCGACGAGCGTGGTCCAGCTTGACTGCCGGTGCTCGGCGTGGCCGGATGCGTCGAAGGTGACTGGCGCGAGGTCAGCGTTCAACAGCAGGGCGAGGGTGGCGCCGGTCACCGGCTGCCCGTCTGGCCCCGGCTCCTCGATGCCACTGCCGTGCAGGATCAGCCCCAGCGCGTGCAGCTTCGGGTCCTGCCAGTCGGCGTGCAGCATCTCCCCGCCGTTTGGCTTGAGCCAGATGATGTCGCGCGCCCCGATGGCGCGCAGCCGGCTGCCGTGGAGGAAGCGGCGGCGGCGCAGGACCGGCTCCTGCTGGCGCATGGCGATCAGGTGCTTCGCGAACGCGGCCAGATCCTGCTGCCAGCGGTCCAGCTCCCAGTCGTACCAGCTGATCTCGTTGTCCTGACAGTAGGCGTTGTTGTTGCCGCGCTGGGTGCGGCCCAGTTCATCGCCGCCCAGCAGCATCGGCACGCCCTGCGAGAAGAGCAGCGTGGCGAGGAAGTTGCGGCGCTGCCGATCCCGCAGCTCATGCACCTCCGGTTCCGCCGAATCCCCTTCTACCCCGCAGTTCCACGAGCGGTTGTTATCCGTGCCGTCGCGGTTGTCCTCGCCGTTGGCCCAGTTGTCCTTGCGGTCGTACGAGACGAGATCGGTCAGGGTAAAGCCGTCGTGCGCAGTGACGTAGTTGATGCTGGCGGATGGCCCTCGCCCGCTGACCTGAAAGTGATCGGAGGATCCGGTCAGCCGGTAGCCCATCTCGGCCACGTAGCCATCGCTCCCCTTCCAGAACTCCCGCGCAGTGTCGCGGAAGGTGTCGTTCCACTCGGACCAGCCGGGCGGGAAGTTCCCGAGCTGATAGCCGCCATTGCCGACGTCCCACGGCTCGGCGATCAGCTTCGCGCCGGCCAGCACGGGGTCCTGCGCCACGGCGTCGAAGAACGCGCTGCCCCGGTCGTAGTCCGCCGTTTCGCGGGCCAGCGCCGTGGCGAGGTCGAAGCGGAAGCCATCGACGTGCATCTCCTGCACCCAGTAGCGCAGGGAATCCATCACCAGCCGCAGCGTTTGCGGGTGGCTGAGATCGAGGGTGTTGCCGGTGCCGGTGCAATCGACGTAGCGGCGCGGGTTGTCCTTCTCCAGCCGGTAATACGTGCGGTTGTCGATGCCCCGAAAGCAGACGGTGGGGCCCAGCTGATTCCCCTCCGCCGTGTGGTTGTAGACCACATCGAGGATGACCTCGATGCCGGCGGCGTGCAGCGCGCGCACCATCTGCCGGAACTCGCTGACTTGCGCCCCCAACGAGCTGCCCACGGTGTAGCGCGAGGTTGGCGCAAAGAACCCGATGGTGCTGTAGCCCCAGTAGTTGGTGAGGCCGCGCGCGGCCACGCTGCTTTCGTCCAGCCAGTGCTGCACCGGCAGCAGTTCGACGGCGGTCACGCCCAGTTCCCGCAGCCACGCGATGCTTTCGGGGTGGGCCAGCCCGAGGTACGTGCCGCGCAGCTCCGGCGGCAGGTCGGGGCACTGCTTGCTGAAGCCTTTGACGTGCGTCTCGTAGATGACCGTGTCGCTCCACGGGATGCGCGGGTGGGTATCTCCCTGCCAGTCAAACGCGGGGTCGGTCACGATGGAGCGAGGCACGTACGGCGCGTCATCGCGAGTGCTGCGACGGTACTCCGCCTGTGGGTCGCCCGGTTTGCCATCGTAGCCCGTGACCGGGCCGCGATAGTTGATCTCGCCGTGAATCGCCCGCGCGTAGGGATCGAGCAGCAGCTTGGCCGGGTTGAAGCGCAGGCCCTGATCGGGCCGGTACGCGCCGTACACCCGGTAGCCGTACGCCTGCCCCGGCCCCAGCCCCGGCACGTAGCCGTGCCAGACGTGCTGCGTGCGCTCCGGCAACACGATGCGGCCCGCCTCGTAGGGGTCATCTGGCCGCGCAAAAAGGCACAGTTCAACGCGAGTGGCGTCGCACGAGGCGATGGCGAAGTTCACGCCCTTGCCATCCCAGTGGGCCCCGAGCGCCGCGCCTGAGCCGGGCCAGACCGGCATGGTGGCCCCCGGAGCGCGCGTAGCCACGCTGCTCATCGGAGGAACGACCGTGTGTGCAAGCGGTTCGATGTCATCTCCTGAGCGTGACAGGCGGCGCGGCAATGGTCAAGATGCGCAACCGCCAGCCGAGGTGACCGCCTGCTGGGCGCGGGTCTGCGTTGGGAGCGAGGTCCTGCGACAAGCACAGGACACACCCGTGATTGGCAGCGACTTCGGCGCGCCGGTCGCCCGGTATCCGGCGACGCGGGCGGGAACATGGCACAATGCCCCCATGATCAGAATCGCCGCCGTTGCCGATCTGCATGCCGGAACCGATGCCCGCGAGGTCTTCGCCTCGCACTTCGGCGATGTCGCCGAACAGGCCGACCTGCTGGTGCTGCCCGGCGATCTGACGCGCTCCGGGCAACCCGCCGAAGCCGAGGCGCTGGCGGAGGTGCTGGCTGGGTGCGGCGTCCCGGTCGTGGCCGTGCTGGGCAATGTCGATTACGACGCCGATCAGGCGGAGGCCATCGCCCGGATCATGCGCGAGGCGCATATCCACCTGCTTGACCGCAGCAGCATCGTGCTGGACATCAACGGCGAAAAGCTCGCCATCGCGGGCGTCAAGGGCTTCGGCGGCGGGTTCAACGACGCGCTGGCGGAATTGACCGGCGAACCAGCCATGCGCGCATGGGTGCAGTACGCCGAGGACGAGGCCGACGCGCTGGCGGATGTCCTGATGTCGATGGTCGGCGACATCCGGCTGGCCCTGCTGCACTACGCGCCGATCACGGACACCATCGCCGGAGAGCGGCTGGAACGCTACGCCTTCGCCGGCAACTCGATGCTGGGAGCGGCGATTGACCGCGCGGGCGCCGATCTGGTGCTTCACGGGCACATCCACCGGGGCTCGCCGGCCGGGCGCACGCCCGGCGGCATCCCTGTGCGCAACGTGGCGCAGCAGGTGATCCGGGAACCGTACGCGCTCTTCACCATCGAACACGCCGGCGAGATGGCCCCGCGCGAGCGCCGCCGCTGGCGGCGCGCCCAGCGCGCGGCGAACCGCCTGTTGCGCCGCCGCGATCTGGACGAAGCGGACGACAGCGGACCTGACGCGTGACACGTGGCATGGCCCTCGCCGCAACCCTCCACGACCCGCAGGGCGCCTGCCTGCCCATGCTGGAGTGGCCTGCGGTGGCGCCGGCGCTGGCGACCTTCCCGGTCGTCACTGTCGCCGCGACCGTCGCGACCGATGCTCGCGTGACCGCGCGCCTGCGCGAACTCGGCGCCATCGTCGTGGAGGGCGGCCCCACCGGCGTGGCGCGCCGCGCCGCGCTGGAGGCCGTTCCAGCAGACTTGCCGAGCGCCAACATCGACTTCGACCGCTGGCTGCACTGGCGTGCAGCGTGGCCGGAGGAACTGGCGGCGCTGCCGGACACCATCTCGCGCACCGTGGCCCGCCACAAACCGGCGCCGTGGTGCATCGTGCTGGGGCGCACAGCGCGCGCGTTCCGCACGCACCCGCCGGTGCAGCGCCTACCGGAAACCGCCACGAACCACACCCTGTCCCTGCGCGCCGGGCGGCGACTGGATGCCGTCTCCGGCGCGGTCTGGCTTTCGTCCGAGGGACGAGCGGCGGTGCTGGCGGAATCGGTCGAGGCGTGGGCCTCCACCGACCTCGAGTGGGCCGGGCTGGTGATGCGCCATGATCCGGCGCTGCTACGTGGCCTGCGCTTCGAGGGGCTGGAGTGGGAAACCCCGGACTTCCACGCCGCCGACATCGCGGCCGCTGGCAGTTACGAGGCGTGGCTGGCCGCCGCCTTCGATACTCCCGCCATGTGGACCTCGCGCCTCAAGCTCGCCGCCGATTCGGTGGCGGCGCTGGCGCGCGTGCTCGGGGACGGCTGATCGGTCGCCAGCCAGTTGCGCCGCTGCCCGATACAATGCCCGCCAGACCGACCAGACGCGGGCCACAGGCCACCACCGTAGGGAAACCATGGCGCAAAGCACCGACCTGAACTTCATGACCGCCACCGAGCTGGCGCAGCGCATCCGGGCGAGGGAGATTTCCGCCAGCGAGGTGCTGGAGGCGCATCTGGCGCAGATCGAGCGCATCAACCCGCAGATCAACGCCATCATCACCCTCATTCCGGAGCAGGCCCGCGCGCAGGCAGCTGCCGCCGACGCGGCGCTGGCGCGCGGCGATGAGGTCGGGCCGCTGCACGGCCTGCCCATCGCCCACAAGGACACCACCGACACCAAGGGGATCCGCACCACCTACGGCTCCCCCCTCTTCCGCGATCACGTGCCCACCGCCAACGCGCTGATCGTGGAGCGCATTCAGCGCGCCGGGGCCATCCCCATCGGCAAGACGAACGTGCCGGAGTTCGGCGCCGGCTCGCAGACGTTCAACACCGTCTTCGGCACGACGCTGAATCCGTACGACCTGACCAAGACCCCCGGCGGCTCCTCCGGCGGCGCGGCGGCGGCCCTCGCGACCGGAATGCACCCCATCGCCGACGGCAGCGACCTCGGCGGCTCGCTGCGCAACCCTGGCGGCTATTGCAACGTGGTCGGCTACCGCCCCTCGCCCGGCCGCATCCCCAAGGTGAGCAACACCTCGGCGTGGTTCGACATGACCGTCAACGGCCCGCTGGCGCGCACCGTGGGCGACGTGGCGCTGATGATGAGCGCCATCGCCGGGCCGGATACCCGCGCCCCGCTGACGCTCGATGAGCCGGGCGCGATCTTCGCCGCGCCGCTGGAGCGCGATTTCCGGGGCGTGAAAGTGGCGTGGAGCCGCAACCTTGGCGGGCTGCCGGTCGATCCGCGCACCACGGCCACGCTGGAAGCGCAGCGCGGCGTCTTCGCCGAGCTGGGCGCTGAACTGGTGGAGGACGAGCCCGATCTCTCTGGCGCGGACGATGTCTTCGAGATCCTGCGCGCGTGGGAGTTCGAGGGCGGGCACGGCGAGGAACTGGACAACCACCGGGACCAGCTCAAGGAGAGCGTGATCTGGAACGTGGAGGCGGGCCGGGCGCTTTCCGGCCACGATATCAGCCACGCCTACCGCTTACGTTCGGAGCTGTTCCTGCGCGTCCATGACTTCTTCCAGCGGTACGACTTCCTGCTGGCGCCGGTCTCGCAAGTGCCGCCCTTCCCGGCGGACACCGAGTACCCGACTGAGATCGACGGCCAGCCGATGCACACCTACATTGAATGGATGCGCACCTGCTCGCGCATCACCACCACGGCGCATCCGGCCATCTCCGTGCCCGCCGGCTTCACCTCTGATGGCCTGCCAGTTGGACTGCAGATCATCGGCAAGGCCCGCGATGACTTCGGGGTGCTGCAACTGGCCCACGCCTTCGAGGGCGCGACCGGCTACTGGAAGCAACGACCCGCGCTGGTCGAAACTCGCGCCTGACACCCGGAGTTGACGTGCTGGACAGGGACCTGACAGATATCCCCGAGGCGATTGCCGGGGAACTGAGCAAACGCGCGCCGCGCCCGGCCCGCAGCGTCTTCGCGCCGATGCTGCTAGAGCATTTCTTTGTCTCGGCGGTGGTGGCGGTGCTGCTCATCCGCGCCTATCTGGAGGTGACCGGCTACCCGCAGATCGGCGGCGGCGGCCTGCACATTGCGCACATGCTCTTCGGCGGCTTCATGATGATGGCCGCCGTCGTACTGATGCTCACCTACCTCGGGCGGCGGGCGCGCATCATTGCCGCCATCCTCGGCGGCGCCGGATTTGGCACCTTCATCGATGAGCTGGGCAAGTTCATCACCAGCGACAACGACTACTTTTTCCAGCCGACCATCGCGCTCATCTACATCATCTTCGTCCTGCTTTTCCTGCTCGGCGAGCGGTTGGTGCGGCAGGTCAGCGCCACCCCGCAGGAGCGGCTGGCGCAGGCGCTGGATGTCACGACCGACGCCGTCATCGAGCAGTTCCCGACGACGCAGCAGCAACTGGCGCTCAGCCTGCTGGAGGAAGCGGACCCGCACTCGCCGCTGACCGTGGCGCTGCGGCGCGCCCTCAAGAAGATCGGGGCCCAGCCTGACCCGCCTCCGAACATGGCGGAGCGCGTCATCGCGCGCATCAGCAACGCGTACAGTTGGCTGACCCAGAAGCGCTGGTTCCTCAAGTTCGTCCTGCTCATCTCCGGGATCGGCATTTTCTTCAGTCTGGTGGGGCTCGTCATCTCGGTCGCGGTGGACCCATCGATCACGGAGGTGCAGGTGGCGACCAGCCGCGTCGCCGGGCCGCTGTTGCTGGCGAACCTGATCGCCGGGGCGCTGCTCATCATTGGCTTGCTGGCGTTCCGCCGCTCGGTGGCATCGGCGCTGGACTGGTTCCGTCGCGCCGCGTTGGCGTCGCTGCTCATGGTGCAGCCGCTGTCGTTCTACAACGAGCAGCTCACAGCCATCGTCGGTCTGGGCCTGAACCTGCTGCTGCTCTCGGCGCTGGAGTTCGCCATCGCGCACGAGACGCCGCCAGCGGAGCAAAACCTCGACAACATCGTGGCGCCCACGCTCTGACATCTTCCCACGGCGCCAGCGCTCAACACGCGAAAGCCTGCCAGCAGATGGCGTTCCGCAGCCGCTGGTCATCGATCACCAGCTCCCGGATCGCATCCGGCAGCTGATCGCGCTGCCATTGGCACTCGCAGCGCCCGGCGGCGGTGGCTTCCTCGCCCGGCGCTGCGGCCCGCGCGGCCTTGACCGCGTAGGCGGCGGCGCCCAGCTCGTGCGCGGCCACGTGCGCAACCG
>JASGGF010000236.1:0-8389 GCA_047605145.1 Thermomicrobiales bacterium
CTTTCGCTGCGCAATGGCTCGGACAGCCTCGTTTCCTTTCGTTCAAACCGCGATTTCCGTTGAACTGGATAGTAGGACATCTTTCGCCGCTTGTCTAGAGGGTTTCTCAGGCAAAATTGTGAGAACTGCGCTACACGGGTTTTGGTTCCGTAAAGGGTTCCGTGTTTTGTAAGGCTTGGGATTGGAAGAGCGAAACGGTATGCCCGGCTGGGCAGGGCGCCGGGCAGGGCGACGCCGTGTTCGGAGCGCGCGCGGAGGTTTGACGCACGCGCGCATCATCCCTATGCTTTCCGTTTCAGGGCTCCCATAGTCTAGCGGCCCAGGACGTCACCCTTTCAAGGTGAAGATCGCGGGTTCGAATCCCGCTGGGAGTACCGTTCGGTGTCCGTACGTTCCGCGGCCATTGACAGGGGATGGCAACGGTGGTAGCGTGCGAGATAGCCGAAAGGTGTGCGATGCGCGCAAGCAAATCGCAGAGGGGCGGTCGAGTTTTCGACCTGTAAAGGGGGTTTCGGATGGGCCTGATCAAGGATTTCTTCGGCACGGATGAGAGCGTGACGGATACCGCGTCTGCCGGTAACGGTGGCGTGGCCACGTCCAGCGCCAATGGCGGCGCGGTGTCCCTGGGTGATGTCAACAGCGGCGGCAACGCCGGCAACGCCATCGGCGTTGGTGACACCTACGGCTCCGTTGGCGTTGATGGCGGCACCGTTGCCAACTCCACGGATCTGTCCGTTTCCGCCAACGGCGGCACGGCGATCTCTGATGCGAGCGGCGGCAGCTACAACCTGGCCTTCGTAAGCTAGGCTGCGCGCTCCTTAACTTCGCGTCCCTTGGGAAGGGTTTTCGGTCGGTACGGGGAGGGGTTCTGAAATGCAGTTCATCGATACGGCTGCTGCTGGTAACGGTGGCGTGGCCACTGCCGCGGGCAACGGCGGCGCGGTCGCCGCTGGCGATATCAACTCCGGCGGCAACGTCGGCAGCGCGATCGCGGTTGGCAACACCTACGGGCCGGACCCGGATGTGTACGGCGGCGATAGCCTCAACGCCACCAGCCTGGGCGTCGCGGTCGACGGCGGCACCGGCATTGCCGATGCGACCGGCGGCAGCAATAACCTCGCCTTCGTGAGCTAGTCTCGCCTGAGGGCAACCTTCAGGGGCCGGCGTCATTGACGCCGGCCCCTGAGTGTTTTTCCGCAACATTTCCTTGCCTTCCGGTCATCCATAATCTCCGTGAGCGGGTATAGTCCCGTACGTACATGCCAGAGGCTGGCATAGCCAGGCGTTGGGTCCTGGCGACCTGCGCTCGGCCTCAAGCAGCGAGACGGTGGCCGCAACCGCCGTCCACACGTGACCAGCGCTCACCGCCACAGGAGGGACTGACCGGTGACTTCTCTGCGGACATTCGACGAGAAGGTGCAGATGCTGCGCCACGCGCGCCTGGCGAGCAGGCACGGGCTTGCCGCTGCGCTTTTGGTAGGCGCCGCATTTGGCCTTGCGCCATTGGCCAGCGCCTTCCAGACACCAGCGGATCAGTCCCCGGAGTCCGGCACGGCGCAGGTGGTGGCGCAAGGCGTGCTCCAGGTAGGCGATGGTGACCTGCGCTGGCAAGTGACGGACCGCGTGGCGCAATTGCCGGGGAATGCCGAACCGATTGCCAGTGACGCCGGTTTCCTCGTCGTCGAGTCGGGCGTGCTGCTGCTCGAGGACACGCAGAGCGGGAACCAGTACCGGCTGCCTGCCGGCGAGGCCGCGCTGACCCACTCGGAGGCGACGCAGCAACGCGTGGCGCTTGGGTCTGACGTGGCGGAATACCACGACATCGTTCTCACCGCCGCGGATGCTGCCGTGCCAGCGGACGAGACGGTCATCTACGCGAGCGAACCATTTGCCGGGCCGGGCAGCCGCCATGACGTCGACTTGCTGCAAGACACGTTGGCGGCTGGCGGGCAGTGGTCGGTTCCGGCGGGCGCACTGCCGACGCTCGTGCTCGTCGATTCCGGGATCGCGGATGTCGCGACGGAAGCGGGAGATGTGGTCTCCCTCGGCGCGGGCGAGGCTGCGTCCTTCGCGGGGCAGATCATCCTGACTGCTGGCGCCGATGGCGCGGTCGTCTCTGCGGTCGTCGTGGGCCCGGCAGTGCCGCAACTGGGCCAGGCCGCCCAGGTGGCCGCCACGCCGGCAGCAGTGGCGACGGCCACACCGGCCCGGCCAGCAGCCTCTCCATCTGCCGAGGGCGTGATTGAGGTCGAAACGGCGGCGGAGGGAACGCCTGAGGCCGCAGCGGCGCCGCAGGGCGCTGGCAACGACGCGGACGGCGACGGCTTGTCTGCGCGGCGCGAGGAAGAGCTGGGCACTGACCCGTCACTCGCTGACACCGACGAAGACGGCCTCACCGACGGCGCCGAAGTCCAGGAGCACAAAACCAACCCGCTGGCCGCCGACACGGACGGCGACGGCGTGCTGGACGGCGACGAGGTCGCGTTGGGGACGGATCCCACCGATCCGAACAATGGGACTGCCGTCGAGACCCCGGTCGCTGAAGAGGCAGTCGTCGAAGAGGCGCCCGCGGCTGAGCCGGAGGCCTCGGTGGCGGAAGAGGCGGCGGACGTGGTGGCTGAGGAGCCAGCGAGCGCCGGTACGCCGGGCGATTCCGATGGCGACGGCCTCGAGGACGCGCTGGAGTTCGAACTGGGGACGGATCCGTACAGCACGGACACCGATCTCGACGGGTTGTCAGACGGCGACGAGTATTACGTAACGCAGACAGGCACGCGCAATCCGGACACGGACGGTGATGGGATTCTCGATGGCGACGAGATCGCCCAGGGGACAGATCCCAACGTGCCAAACGGCTAGGCCTAACCGGGAGGCCCGGGCAGCAACCGCCCGGGCCTCCGTCAAATGATGAGCCACCCGCCGATCAGGCCGATAGCGAGCACAAGCAGGAGCGCGGACGCTGGACCCATGCCCCAGAGCGCCCAAAGCAGCACCGACGCCAGCAGGAGCGCCGAAAGGGTAATGAAGTACCACTGGACCAACGACTCGCCGAACCCGGCGCCGGGCGCAGTCGAGCGTTGCGGCGGCTGCGAGGCGATCTGATCGCCTGAGAGGATCTGCCGGGCCGCGCGGCCAGTCCGCTTGCGCATCATGGCGTGCTCCGGCCGGGGGCGCTCCCGCGCTCTCGAATTCCCGGCTGGTGGAGCGATGTCTTCCAGACCCGCAGCACGATGAGCTTGATGACACCGGAAACGATCAGCATGGCGCCCAGGATCAGCGCGACCGGATCGAACAACCCTGCCAGGCGACCCAGGATGCTAATCACACCGGCCAACACCATCGCCCCGGAACTGAACCACAGATAGCGCATCGCGATATCTCCACCTTTCGTGAATACTCGTATCATCATCCTACCGTTGCCGTGCCTGCTACGCCAACTGGCGCGCTTGCCAGGGGGAGTGGCACGGAAGCGGCAAGGGGTTCAGACAGATTCACCCGTCACGCTGCGCTGAAGAAAGGAACGAGCGACGATGTTGAAGAACCCGATGGCGCGCGAAGTGCTGAAGCAGGCCGCCACCCAGGTCAATCAGGGCGTCAAGGAAGGCGCCCGCCAGTTCGTGGAGAAGGAGGTCAATCCGCTGCGGGAGCGGGTTGACGAGCTCGAGACGCGCGTCGCTCGTCTCGAGCGCCAGCTAGCCGAGGTGCTGCGAGACCGCCGTTAGGGGCGGTCTCGAGCCGAGCTGCTTCGCCGGACGCGCGTCAGGCGATCGCGTCAAGCGCCTGCGCGAAGTCGGCGATCAGGTCTTGCGCGTCCTCCAACCCGGTGGAGATGCGGATCAGGCCGCCGTAGGTCCACGGCCAGATGAGCGTGCTGGTCTCGCCAAGGCTGGTCGCAAGCGTGCAGACCTGGAGTAGGTCGATGAACGCGCCGGTGCGCTCCGGCTGGCGCAGGGTGAACGTGATCATGCCACCGAACGCACTTGGCATTCCGGCGTCGCCGGCCTGATCGGCGTCGCCGTGGCTGGCGAGGCCCGGGTAGATCACGCTCTCAATCTCCGGCCGCGTCTGCAGGTAGCGGGCCACCTCCAGGGCATTCGCCGAGTGCCGTTCCATCCGCAGCGCCAGCGTGTGGATGCCCGACAGAATCACCCACGCCGAAAAGGCCGGCATGACGGTGCCCCACAGTTGCACCTGCTCACGCACCTTCTCCGTCACCTCCGCAGGGCCGGAGACCACGCCGCCCTGCGCCTGCCCATTGCCAGACAAGTACTTCGTGGCGCTGTGAATGACGACCGTGGCGCCAAGTTCAATTGGCCGCAGGAGGGCAGGGGACAGGAACGTGTTATCGACGGCGAGTGGGACGTCGTGCGCATTCGCAACCCGCGCCACCATGGCGAGGTCGGTCATTTGCAGGCACGGATTCGAGACTGGCTCGGCGTAGATGGCGCGCGTTTCCGGCGTGATGGCGTCCGCAATGGCGTCCGGGTCATTGATATCGACGAGAGAGACGGAACACCCGAACTGCGGCAGGATTTCCTGCACGAATTCCCGGGTGAGATCATAGATCTGGCTGGAGGCCACGAGATGGCCTCCGCGGCCAACCAGCGCCATGATGGCCCCGCTAATGGCCGCCATGCCGCTGTTCAGCGCGATGCACGACTCTGCCCCCTCCAGATCGGCGACCTTCGCCTCCAGCGCACGAACGGTGGGATTCCCGCGCGGGTGATACGAGAGGTGCGTGAGGTCTCCCGCGCGCATCGCCAGCAGGTCATCGTATCGGTCAAAAGCGTACGTGACATTCTGGTAAAGTGGAACGCCGTGAGCGCCGGTGGAGGGATCGGGTGATTCCCCCGAGTGAACGCAGCGAGTCGCGAACGCGCGCATCCGTGGACCTTTCGTGGCGACCAGAGGCCGAGTAGGGCGTAAGCCTAGCGTATGAGGCGGCCTCTCCTGACAACACTGGATCACACTCGCGCGGTGGCGCGTTCTTCTTGTAACAGGCGCCGCCTCAGGCGGCCTAGCGGGGCGCCAGCAGCCAGCTGGACCCGGGAGAGGATGGCTCATGAGCGAGAAGGATGCAGGCTGGGACGACCTTGTGGATCGGTTGCGGGGGGCGGTTTCGGATCTACGCTCTGCTGCTGGCCGGCCCGCGCCAGATAACGCCGACGAGGCTGCCGCCGCTGCGCACCTCAAGGCGAACCTCTCCAGACTGGAAGAGACCGCCTCAAGGCTGCGCGCCTCTTTGACGACGTCGCTGGACGCCCAGAAGGCCGGGTTCGAGACCGGTGACCGCGACAAGGCGGAAGCCACGGCCAGCCAGCTGAAAGATTCCCTGCAGGAGCTGCTTGGGATGGCGAAGAATGTCGCCAGCGACGTCAAGACCGGCGCGCAGGCCACCTACGCGCAATCGGAACCGGAACTGAAATCCGCTATCCGCACGCTGGAAGACGTTGCGTCCTCAACCGGCGCGTGGGTGAAGACAGTGATCGACCCGAACAAGTCGTCTCGCCCCGAATAGCGCCCGCCTAGCCATTGACGTGGCGGTTGCGTCGCCGTGGTTTTCTGCGGCGACGCTTCTTGTCCGCGATAGGTGCATCTTCCAGTTCCCGGCAGGTGGGTCCGGCGCATGTGGTGAGGTCGCCCAGCCGGCCCTGATAGCGCTTCCGGAGTTCGGGCTTGAGGTCGCGCGCGCGGTTCTTGAGTTCCGCGACATCCTTCTGCTTGTCGTAGAGCTCCTTCTCGCCGGTGTCGTAGGTGGTGTACAGGATTTTGGTGGAGCGCAGGGCGTTGAATGGCGGCGTCGTCAATTCGCCGCTTTCCTGCCCCTCGGTCTCCTTGCCGAACCCTTCCAGCAGCACGTAGCGACGCGACACGCTACCGGCCCCCTGCAGCGCTGGCAGCAGGGACCGGCCATCCATGTCCGGCTGCGAGCTGAGCCCGGCCATCGCGAGGAAGGTTGGGGCCAGATCGATATTGGCCACCACGTCCCCAAGTTGGGAACCCGCCGGGATCCCCGGACCGGTGATGGCGGCTGGCACAAGGCTGGCGGCGTCGTAGGGCGCATCCTTGCCGTGGGGCTGCCGGTGCTCTCCGAGAAAGTACCCGTTGTCCGAGAGAAAGACGATGTACGAGTTTTCCCGGGCGCCGGCCGCATCGATCGTGTCGAGCACGCGGCCGATAGCGCGGTCAACCGCTTGTAGGGACTCCAGCCGGTTCTGGTAGTTCTGGTCGATTTTGGCAATGCGCGAACTCGTGAAGCGAGGCGTCTTGCTGACCCAGTGAGGCTTGGCGGGCGTCCGCCGCTCGTTGAATGAACCGCCGCGTGGGGCCTGTGCGCCCTGAAAGGCGCCCCGATCTTCTGGCGCGGGGTTGGCCGGTTGATGCGGCGCGTACGGCGCAAACAGGAGGAAGGTCGGCCCGGCCGGGAGCGCCGACGATAGAAACGAGACGGCGCGGTCCGCAAGCACATTCGTCAGGTAATCCGCGCTGGACTGCCCGTAGCCAGAAACGACGCCATCCTCATTCAGCAGGTAATTCTCGCCGGCGTAGGCCTCGCGGTCGGCGCCCACCACCCAGTGGGACCACCCGGGCGGGACGTCGGTTTCCTCGGCGTCGGAGAGCGGGTAGCCATTGAGGAACTTACCGATCAGGGCGGTGGCGTACCCGGCCCCCTGCAGCGTGGTGGCGATCGTCGCCTGGACCGCGCCCGAATCACGAAACGCCCGGTACCCCGCCTGCTCGCCGGTATTCCGCAGCACGCCGTGATTGTGGGCGTACTTCCCGGTCAGCAGCGTGGCGCGGGATGGGGCGCACAGCGGGGTCGTCGCGAAGAACTGGGTGCACCGCGCCCCCTGACCGAAAACCCGTTCCTGCGTGATCGGCATGAACTCGACAGAATTGGCATCCAGATCATCGATGAGGACGACGATGATGTGCGGGCTCGCAGCGCTGAGCGCGGCGTGTTGACGGAGCGCCGCAGCGCCAAATGGCGCCGCCGCCATGAGTTGCAGCAGCTTCCGCCTGAGCACGAGCAACGCCCCCCGGTGGCGCCACCCGCCACTGGCATTGACCGCTGGATCCAAGACCAAGAGGGTAGCATGATTGCCCGACGACCAAAGCGACATATCCCTTATGTTCAAGACGACGGACCGCGATCCTGAGCGCGTTTCAAGGGCAAGCGATATCATCGCGGGGAGAGGTCGGAGTCGCGATGGGCGCCGTGGTGCGCCGCCAACTGGGAGTGTCGATGTCTGAGGAAATCGCGTTTACACCAGCTGCGGAGCTTGTTGCCGCGTACACCGCGCGGAGGTTGTCGCCGGTGGAGGTGACGACCGCGCTCTTGGAGCGGATCGAGCAGGTCAACCCGGTGGTCAATGCCTATACCACCGTCAGCGCCGAGGAAGCGCTGGCGGGCGCCCGCGCGGCCGAGGCGGCCTACGCGCGCGGCGATGCAGCTGCGCTGGCTGGAGTGCCCTTTTCCATCAAGGATCTCACCCCGACGAAGGGGATTCGCACTGCCCGCGGTTCACTGGTTGATCCTGACTGGGTGCCGGACGAGGACCCGCCCGTCGTGGAGCGGCTGTACGCGGCGGGTGGCGTGATTCTGGGCAAGACCAATACCCCCGAACTCGGCTGGAAAGGGGATTCCGGCAACCGGGTGTTCGGCCCCACGTTCAACCCGTGGAAGCTTGACCGCACCGCCGGTGGCTCCAGCGGCGGCGCCGCTGCGGCCGTGGCGACGGGTCTGGGGCCGATTGCGCAGGGCAGCGATGGCGCAGGTTCGATCCGCATCCCGGCCGCGTTCTGCGGCATTTACGGGCTCAAGCAGTCGTTTGGCCTCGTGCCGCAGTATCCGCCCAGCGCGGTCGGCGATCTTTCGCACCTTGGGCCGATGACGCGCACCGTAACCGATGCCGCGCTGATGCTGAACGCGATCGCTCGCGAAGACGCGCGGGACCGGCTGTCGTGGTCCAGTGGGGTCGATTACACCGCTGGCCTTGATGATGGCATCGCCGGACTGCGGATCGCCTGGTCGCCGACGTTGGGCTACGTCGATGTTGACGACGACGTGCTGGCCGCGACCGAAGCGGCGGTGCGCACGTTGGAGGGGCTCGGCGCGGAGGTTGTCACCGTTGATCCGGGATTGCCTGACCCGGCGGAAATCCTCGACAAGCTCTGGGCGGGCGCGATGGCCGGTTATTTCCTTGGCCGGCTGGACGAGGTCGGGGAGCTCATCGACCAGGGGCTGCTGGCCACAGTGCTGCGCACCGGGAGCCTGAGCGCCGGTGAGTTGGCCAGCGCGCAGCAGCGCCGCAACGGCTACTACACGGGTATGCGCGAGTTCATGCGCGACTATGACCTGCTGGTCACGCCGTCGATGCCTTCCACG